>JANMSS010000341.1:0-2543 GCA_031389585.1 Burkholderiales bacterium
ATCGCGGTGGTCATGACCCGCGTCACGCCGTCGATATTGCCGCCGACGATCATCACCGCACCGACCTCGCTGATGGCCCGGCCGAAGGCGGTGAGCAGCACGGTCACCAGCGCCAGGCGTTCGTGCAGCAGCAGCAGCGCCCCGCCGGTCAACACACCCGCACCCATCGACCGCAACTGCTCGCCGTTGCCGCGCCAGGCGTCGGCGATCAACTGCCGCGTCAGCGCCGCCACCACCGGCAGCACCAGGATCGTCTGCGCCACCACCATCGCCGTGGGGGTGAAGAGAATGCCCAGCGAGCCCAGCGGGCCCGAGCGCGACAGCAGCAGGTAGACCACCAGGCCGACCACCACCGACGGCAGCGCGAGCAAGGTGTTGAGGGCGGCGACGAGCATGCGATGGCCGGGAAACCGCGCCACCGCGAGCCAGGCCCCCGCGGCCATGCCGAATGCCGCGGCGAGCACGCAGGCGCTGGCGCTGACCGCCAGCGACAGGCCGACGACTTCGGCCAGCCGCGCATCGAAGCCCGCCACCAGGGCGATTGCCGCACGCAGGCTGCTGCCGAATCCGCCGTCCATGCCACCCTCTTTATCGACTCGCTGCGATTCTTCGCGACAGCCGGCCGCCTGGCGATATGCCCCGCCCAGCATAGGGCGGGCAAGCGCCGGGCCGCCCCAAGCCTGTCCTGAGCGAGGTCGAAGGGCGGGCGACGCCCCCTCGGGGGGCCGACGCCGCAGGCGTCCCGGGGGCAGGCCAGCCACGGCTCAAGCTGTGGCACAGTCGGCGCCCCATGCACCTCTTCATATCGCTGCCCTCGAGATCGCGCCCCCGCGCGGGCAACCCATCGGAATGGGAGCGGCCCTGCGCCGATTGAAGATGGCACTCAAGGCAACCATCTACAAGGCACAGCTGCAGATTGCCGACATGGACCGTGGCATCTACGGCGACCATGTGCTGACACTGGCGCAGCACCCCTCGGAAACCGAAGAACGGATGATGGTGCGATTGCTGGCCTACGCGCTCAATGTTCCGGCCGACAACCACAAGGGTGCGTTGGTCTTCGCCCGCGGCCTGGCCGACACCGACGAGCCCGACCTCTGGCAGCTCGACCTGACCGGACAACTGGTTCACTGGATCGAAGTCGGCCAACCCGACGAACGCCGCATGCTGCGCGCGGCGGCGCGCGCCGACCAGGCGACTTTCATTTCCTACAGCGCCAGCACGCCGATCTGGTGGACTGGCGTGAAGAACAAGCTGACGCGCACCGAGCGCCTGACCGTCTGGCAGTTGCCGTCCGAGCAGAGCGCCGCGCTGGCTGCGCTGGCGCAGCGCTCGATGCAGATCCAGGTGACCGTGCAGGACGGGCTGGTCTGGTTCAATGATGGCCGCAATTCGGTTGAGCTTTCGCTGCAATCACTGTTGGCCTGAGCCGCGATGGTGAGCCGTGTCGCGACCGGTCGTTCCAGCTCAGGATCTCGATTGTTTGCCGGTTGTGCGAAGGAGATGTAGGAGATGTCTGATGCCACGGTGGCCCACAACCGCGACGCCTCGCGCTTCGAACTCTGCGTTGAGGGCCGGCTGTGCGTGGCCGACTATCGACATCACGCCGGCGTGATGTCGATCGAACACACCTTTGTGCCGCCGCCGCTCGAAGGCCGCGGCATTGCCGCGGCGCTGGTGGCGGCTGCGCTGGCCCATGCACGCGCCGAGGGGCTTCGCGTGCGCCCGGTATGCAGCTATGTCGCAGCCTATATGCGACGCCGCCGCGACACGCACGACCTGCTGGAGGCTGGACATGAGTGACGCACGTCCCGGCGAGATCCTCGCCTTCTGGTTCGGCGAACACGACGAGACGCGGGCCGAGTGGTTCAAGAAGGACGCCGCCTTCGACGCGCAGATTGCCGAGCGCTTCGGCACGCTGGTCGAGGACGCATTGGCCGGCGGACTCGACAGCTGGGACAGCCAGCCCGACAGCGCGCTGGCGCGCATCCTGCTGCTCGACCAGTTCACGCGCAACATGTTTCGCGGCACGGCGCGGGCCTTCGCCGGCGATGCCCAGGCCCTGCAGATCGCGAGGGCCTTGGTGGCCTCGGGCCAGGACCGTCAGTTCAGCGGCGTGCGGCGCCAGTTCACGTACCTGCCCTTCGAACATGCTGAAGACCTGGCGCACCAGCGCACCTGCGTTCAGTTGTTCGAGCAATTGGCCCGCGACGAGCCCGAGCGGGCCAGCCTGATCGAATGGGCGCAGCGCCACCATGACGTGGTGGCGCGCTTCGGTCGCTTCCCGCACCGCAACGCGGCGCTGGGTCGCACCTCAAGCGCGGCAGAGATTGAGTATCTGAATCAACCCGGCTCGGGCTTCTGAGCGCCCCAAGGCCGGCCAAAGCCGGCCGTCCCCGCGGGGATCAAGGAAAGTGGCAGAGCCACATTTCCTTGAGAGCGCCGCCTACTGACGCCGGTCGCGCTGCCCGTCTTCCTGCTCGCGCATCTTCACGCACTCGGGGTGGCTTTGCAGCGAGGGCTGCTCACACTCGCGCTTGACA
>JANMSS010000374.1:0-28318 GCA_031389585.1 Burkholderiales bacterium
TGCGAAGAAGAAGGCTCCGGCCAAGAAGGCCGCTGCGAAGAAACCGGCGATGAAGAAGGCTGCGGCCAAGAAGCCGGCAGCGAAGAAGAAGGCTGCGGCGAAGAAGCCGGCGGCAAAGAAGAAGGCTGCGGCGAAGAAGCCAGCGGCGAAGAAGGCTGCCAAGAAGCCCGTCGCGAAGAAGAAGGCTGCGCCGAAGAAGGCTGCCAAGAAGGCTGGCGCCAAGAAGGCCGCCAAGAAGCCGGCAGCGAAGAAGAAGGCGGCTGCGAAAAAGCCTGCCGCGAAGAAGAAGGCGGCTGCGAAAAAGCCCGCTGCGAAGAAGAAGGCGGCTGCGAAGAAGCCCGCCGCCAAGAAGGCTGCCCCTGCGGCAGCGGCGCCTGCGGCCCCTGCGGCCAAGACGGCACTGAGCCCGGCGGCCGCGTGGCCGTTCCCGACGGGCAGCAAGCCCTGACGCAGGGTGGTTCGTTGCAGGCCTCACGGCCTGCACGAACCCTTTTGCCGAAGAAAGAAAACCCGGCTTCGGCCGGGTTTTTTTGTCCCAACCGCGCCCGGCGGCCTCAGAGTTTGCTCATCACCTGGGTGTCGGCAAAAGCCTGCCCGATGTCGCTGTGTGCCAGGGGCAATGACCTGTTGTCGCCGCTGGCAAGCGACTTCTCGAGTTCCTCGCGCGACGAGGCCTGGCCCGCATGCGCACTGTGCGTGCGGCGCAGTTCGGTGATTGCACGATTGAGATTCGCAATCTGCTCGCGCGCCTGTGCGGAGCGTTCAACTGCGCCGTTGCGGGCCTGTTCGGAACGCTCAAGGCGCTCACGCAAGTCGATGATGATGCGGCGCAGCGGCCAGCAACAGGCGGCGGCGCCCGCCAAGGCGCCACCCACGGTGGCACCGGCAACGGCGAGGAGGGGTAAGGGGTCCATGGGGTTGGGTCTATTGGCCGCTCACGCAGCGACTGTAGCGGTGGCCCCGACGCCGCGCAGCCTCTGTACCGGTCTACCGGCCTACGATCGATGCCTCGATCCGGTGATTTTGCCCACCTCGGCAGGAAATCTTCAGTGCGCCCAGGCGGTTGCCAAGCTCGGCGCTGCGCTTCAGTGCCCAACCGCGCTCGAGTCCGAACAGCAGGCCGGCGCGAAATGCGTCACCGCAGCCGGTTGGGTCGAGCACGGCGCTGGCGATCACGCCATCCACGCGCGTGACGCAGCCCTGTTGCCAGATATCGCACCCCTCTGCGGCGAGGGTGACGACCAGGCCGCGCAGGCCAGGCATGCGCGACAGCGATTCCAGATCCGTGGTCATGCGCTCGCAGAGCATGCGCGCTTCGTAGTCGTTGAGTGCGACCCAGCTGGCTTGCTCAACGAAGTGGCGCAATTCAGCACCGTTGAACATCGGCAGCTGCTGGCCCGGGTCGAAGATGAAAGGCACCCCCGCAGCCTTCAGTTGCGCCGCGTGGGCGATCATGGCCTCGCGGCCGTCAGGGGCGATGATGCCGATCGCCAGATCGGCGCGCGCCGGCACCTCACTCAGGTGCGACTGCGCCATCGCGCCCGGATGAAAGGCGGTGATCTGGTTGTTGTCGGCGTCGGTGATGATGATCGCCTGTGCGGTGTAGTGCTCCGGCTCGACGCGCACCGCCGAGTTGTCGATCCCCAGGGCGTCGAAGCGCGCCATGTAGTCGCCGCCGTCGCTTCCGATCGCGGCCAACACCACCGGTTCCCCGCCCAGCAGCTTCAGCGTGTAGGCGATGTTGCCGGCGCAGCCGCCGTATTCGCGCCGCAGCGTGGGCACGAGAAAAGACACATTCAGGATATGCACCTGCTCGGGCAGGATCTGTTGCGCGAAGCGGCCCGGGAAATTGGTGATGGTGTCGAATGCGAGCGAGCCGCAGATCAATGCTGGCATGGAACCTCGGTAGGGTCAGGGGTAGAAGATCTCGATGCTGTAGCCGCTGAGGCGTCGCGTGCCGCTGTCAAGCACGAACTGCATCGACAACTCTGCGCCGGCGCCAACCAGCGTTGACGCGTCGGCGTCGCCGCCGGATTCTCGCTGGCTGAGAATCTTGCGCGCCACCACGTCGCCGCGGCTGTCGGTGAGCGTGACATCCAGCGCCGGCGCCAGGAGGGGCAGTGTGTCGTGATTGCGCAGCGACACTTGCAGGCGGTACAGCGACCCACCGTCGAGTTCGGCCAAACCGCTGCTCTCAACGGCCAGGCCGTCAAGCCGGCGCAGCGCTTCGATACGACAGTCCAGCGTTTCGCATAGCAACGCCAGCGTCGGCGCGGACTGCGGCCAGTGCGCGGCAATCTCGTCGCGCCGCCACAGCGCGGCCTGCGCCGCCAGCAGCAGGCAAAGCAATCCGGCTGTCAGACTCAATGCCAGCCGCACCCGCGGGCGCTGCCAACGTGCAGCGCGATCCGCATGGCGCAGGAATGCCGGCGTCGGCTCGGGCCCGGCTGCGGCGACGAGGTCAGCCTCCCGGTCCTCGAGTTCGAAGTCTTCTCCGCGGCCAACGGCGTCGTCGTCGCGGTCCTCGCTCGCGGTTTGCCGCGTATCCATCTGCGAGTCGACGCGGGTGTCGATCTCGGTGTCGTCGGCTGTCTCGCTCACCGACGCCAACTCCGGTCCGTTGTCACTGTTCGCGGACTGAGCGGCGAGTTCGTCTGCGCTGGCCGGTGGCAGTCCCAGTGCATCGCGCTGCGATGGTGTCCAGTTCGGCGCGGATTCACGCTCGAGGTCGAACAGGCCCTCGAGCGCGCTGAAGACATCGCCACAGCGACCGCAGCGGACCCAGCCTTCAGAGACCTTGAGCTGGTCCTGCACGACACGGAACACGGTGCCGCAGGCAGCGCATCGGGTGGCCAGGCTCATGACGCAACCTGCGCTGCGCCGCGGTGACCCACCATCAGCACCCAACCGTCGTCGCGGTCACGCACTTCGAGCGCCAGCCAGGGTGCATAGGCGGCGCGAAGCGCATCGACCTGGCGCTCGAGAATCCCGGCCATCACCAGTTGACCGCCCGGCGCCACATGGTTGCTGAGCAACGGTGCCAGCAGAGACAGGGGTTGGGCCAGGATATTGGCCAGCACCAGCGAATATTGGCCGCTCGCGCGTTCTGGTGCAGCGGCCATGAGCGCGACACCGTTGGCCTGCGCGTTGGCCTGAGTTGCGGCCACGGCAGCCTCGTCGATGTCGACCGCTTCGATCTGCCGCGCGCCGTGCAGTGCAGCCCCGATGGCCAGAATGCCCGAACCGCAGCCGTAGTCGAGCGCGCGTGGCCACGCTTGTGCGTGAGTGGCGATCCAGCGCAGGCACATGCGTGTGGTCGGGTGGGTCCCCGTGCCAAATGCCAGTCCGGGATCGAGCCGGATCACACGCTCTGCGGCTGCGGGTGCGCCGTGCCAGCTGGGCACGATCCAGAGTGTCGGCGTGATCTCGACGGGCGCGAACTGGGACTGTGTCAGGCGGACCCAATCCTCGTCAGGCACGGCCTGGATCGCCTGCACATGCACATCGGCCGCCCAGTCCTGCGCCAGCAGCAGGGTGGCCGCTTCAAGGGCCTGGACCTCGTCTGCGAACAGCGCGCTCAGTGTCGAGCGTTGCCAGCCTTCGCGCGGCGCGGGCAGACCGGGCTCACCGAACAGGGCCTGTTCGGTGTCGGTGTCGACATCGGCATCCTCGACCGACACCGACAGTGCGCCGAGCTCGTGCATCAGCGCCTCGGACACGGGCTCGACGCGATCGGCACAGGCGCGCAACACCAATTCGTGCATGGAAAACTCAGCGCCTGTGCTGACCGAGCCAACCCTCGAGGTAGTGGATGTTGGTGCCCCCCTCGACGAACTTGGCATCGACCATCAGTTCGCGATGCAGCGCGATGTTGGTCGAAATGCCCTCGATCACGGTCTCGTTCAGGGCTGTGCGCATGCGCGCCAGAGCCTGAGCGCGGGTGTCGGCATGGACGATGATCTTGCCGATCATCGAGTCGTAGTTCGGTGGCACGACGTAGTTGGTGTAGGCATGTGAGTCGACGCGCACGCCAGGCCCCCCTGGCGGGTGCCACATGGTGATGCGACCCGGCGAGGGCGTGAACTTGTACGGATCCTCGGCATTCACCCGGCACTCGATGGCGTGGCCGCGCATCTGGATACTGCGTTGCGTGAAGGGCAGCTTCTCGCCGGCGGCGATGCGGATCTGCATCTGCACGATGTCAATGCCCGTCACCAGCTCCGTGACCGGGTGTTCGACCTGGACGCGCGTGTTCATCTCGATAAAGTAGAACTCGCCGTTCTCATAGAGGAACTCGAAGGTCCCGGCGCCGCGGTAGCCGATCTTCTTGCAGGCCGCGGTGCAGCGGTCGCCGATGCGCTCGATGACCCGCCGCGCGATGCCCGGCGCCGGCGCCTCCTCGATGATCTTCTGGTGCCGGCGCTGCATCGAGCAATCCCGCTCGCCCAGCCAGACCGCATTCTTGTGCTCGTCGGCCATCACCTGGATTTCGATGTGCCTCGGGTTCTCGAGGAACTTCTCCATGTACACAGCTGGGTTGCCGAACGCCGCGCCGGCTTCGGCGCGCGTCGTCTGTACCGCATGCAGTAAGGCCGCCTCGGTGTGCACGACGCGCATGCCGCGGCCGCCGCCGCCGCCGGCGGCCTTGATGATCACCGGGTAGCCGATGGCGCGCGCACTCTTGACGATTTCTTTGGGGTCGTCTGGCAGCGCGCCCTCAGAGCCCGGCACGCAAGGCACCCCTGACTTGATCATGGCCTGCTTGGCGGCGACCTTGTCGCCCATGACGCGAATTGCCGCTGGCGTCGGCCCGATGAAGACAAAGCCGCTGCGCTCGACGCGCTCGGCAAAGTCGGCGTTCTCGGACAGGAAGCCGTAGCCGGGATGGATGGCCTCGGCATCGGTGACTTCGGCAGTCGAGATGATCGCCGGCATGTTCAGATAGCTCAGCGCGGAGGCGGCAGGGCCGATGCACACCGCCTCGTCGGCGAGCTTGACGTATTTGGCGTCGCGATCAGCTTCGGAGTAAACGACCACTGACTTGACGCCCATTTCACGGCAGGCGCGCTGGATGCGAAGGGCGATCTCGCCGCGGTTGGCAATGAGTATTTTCTTGAACATGCTTGTCAGTCGTTCCACGACGCACTGCGCGATGTCGCTCGCGCAGTGCTGGCCTCGTTCGGGCGGACGCCGCGGATCCGGGTTCGCCGGTGCGCAGGCGTTGTCCCCTCGATGGGGCGCGGCGTAGCCGCTTCGGCGGTGGGCCTCATTACCCCCGCCGGTCGATGACGAACAGGGGCTGCCCGAACTCCACGGCTTGGCCGTTTTCGCACAGGATCTTGGCAATCGTACCGGTCTCGTCGCCTTCGATCTCGTTCATGATCTTCATCGCTTCGATGATGCAGATCGGCTCGCCCGACTTGACGTTCGAGCCGATCTCGACCAAGGGCGCGCCCCCCGGATTGGCGGCGCGGTAAAACGTGCCGACCATCGGCGACTTGACGATGTGGCCGGTTTCCGCCGCCGCTACAGCGGCGGCCTCGGCGGCCTCGGCCGCGACGGCCGCCGCGCTGCGCGACGTAGTGGCTGCAGTGGCCGGGATCGGCGCGGGAGCCACCATCATGATCGGTGCGGCGACGGCATGCGGGTCCGCCTTGACGATGCGCACCTTGCCGTCGGCTTCGGTAATCTCGAGTTCGGAAATGTTCGACTCTGAAACCAGGTCGATCAGGGTCTTCAGCTTGCGCAGATCCATGCGGGTTCTCCGTGGAGGTCGTGGCGTCAGACCGCTGCATCGCCCGGCCAACTGTCGCCAAAGTTCACGCTTCATGGCCCAACAGGCTGGCGGGCCGCCGACCGATCAGCCTGGGCGAAGGCCCGGACTCTACGCCATTTGGCGACCGAAGCCGGCGCCTTGAGCGAAAAAGACCTAGGCAATGTCCTGAGCCCACTGCGCCAGTTGGTCGTAAGTGGTTTCGCCCATATGCCGCTGCAGCAGGGCACCGTGACGGCCGAACAGGACTGTGAATGGCAGGCCACCGCTCAGGTTGCCCAACTGCCGCGACAGTTCGATGCCCTCGAACCCGGTCAATCCGATTGCATACGACACGGGCGAGCGTGCGAGGAAGTCGCGCACTGGCTGCGCCTTGTCGACGGCCAGGCCAATGACGCGCCAACCGCGGGGGGCGAATTCGCGCGCAAAGCGGTCGAGGGCGGGCATTTCGCGCACACAAGGCGGACACCAGGGGGCCCAGAAGTTGAGCACCAGCGGTTGATCCCGCAGCTCGGCAAGGACCAGCCGCGAGCCGTCAGGGGTCTCGAAACTGGACCGCCAGAATGCCTCGTCGACGCTTGAGTCTGTTGCACGCTGGCGCCAGATCGACCAGCCGACGCCTGCGGCAGCCGCGGTCGCCGCGACACTCACCACCCAGCCGCGCCGATTGAATTTCATGGCGCATCCCTATCGTCAAGCAGCCGACGCAGCGCGTTGGCATCGCCGCGCCAGCTTTGGCCCCGGGTGTCGGGCTTGAGCGCGCCCCGCAGGTCGTCGACGTCGCGCACCGCCAGGTGCAAGGTGACGGTTTCACCGATCTCCGGGCACGGGTCGGCGATGGTCAGCAGCATGACCGGCTCGCCGTGGCGGCCGGCACGGGGCAGGCTGGCGCTATCGTAGGCGATGCCAAGATTGATGAGCGAAATCTCCATGGCCTTCTGGTCATCGCAATAGAGGTCCAGGTGCAGACTGGACAGCCGCGTGGCCGTACCGCGCCAGGCCGCGCCGCCCAGGTGCGGGCGAAAAGCAGCCAGCCGGACCATCCAGCGCAGCGCAAGCTGGCGCAGGGCTCGCAACTCGGCGGGCTGCGTGTCGGCGCAAAAGAGCGCGAGATAGCTACGCACCTCGTCCTCGACCGCCTCGCTGCTCGGCAACTCGACGCGGCCACGCACCGCACGCGCGGCCTTGCGCTTGGCGCTGGCGTACTCCAGGCCTTCTTCGACCACCAACCGCGCTGCGGTGGCGGCCATCTCCGCCGTCAGGGTGCTCATCAGTCAACTTCCGTGCCGCGCACGGCGGCATTCGCGCTTGGGACGACCCGCCGCGCTCATGGCAACTCGACCGCGCCCATGCGCATGACCACCGTGGCCGCGCGGCTTGCCACGTAAGGCGAGCCCGGGCGCTTCTCGAAGCGCTTGGGCGCCGGCAGCATGACCGCGAGCCGCGCGGCAGGGTAGGCCCCGAGCTGCGCCGCGTCGATATGGAAGTAATGGCGTGCGGCGGCCTGGGCACCGAACAGCCCCTCGCCCCACTCGACGCTATTGAGGTAGATCTCGAGGATGCGGCGCTTGGAGAGCACGGACTCGAGCGCGAAGGTCAGGACAGTTTCCTGTGCCTTGCGCAGCGGCGTGCGCTCGCTCGACAGGAACAGGTTCTTGGCCAACTGCTGCGTGATGGTCGAGCCGCCCACGACCTTGGCCAGGGCGCGTGTCTGGCCGCTGCCGGCACGATCGTTGCGCCGCTCGGCGCGGGCTTCGGCCACCTGGTTGCGCTCCCAGGCGCGTTCGATCGCATCCCAGTCGACGCCGCCATGTTCGGTGAAGGCGGCATCTTCGCTGGCGATCACCGCGCGCTTGAGCGTGGCCGCAATGCGGTTGTCCGCCACCCACTGCTGGCTCCACTCGATGCGGCCCTTCTCGCTCAGCAGGCGCCAGGCCTCGCTGCGCTGAAAGGTGGTCGATTGCGGGTCGATGACCGTCATCAAGACAATCCGCGCCACAAAGAACAGCTGCAATGCCAGCAGCGTGATCAGCAGCAGGCCGAACAGGCGGCTGAGCTGACGCCGAGCGGAGATCTTCATCGCCTGTTGCTCATTGCGTCGGGCTGCTGCTCAACGAGGTCTCCAGGCCCTCGTCGCGCGTGAAGCGAAAGCGCGAGGTGACGACGATCTGGTCAGCCTGGCGACGCATGTCGGCAGAAAAGCGGCCGAACGGCCCCGCAGCGCGCACGATCGCTATCGCCCGTCGATCGAGGATGCGCGAAGTCGATGGCCGCACGATGTCGGCTTCGACCACCCGGCCCTCAGCATCCACCGTCAGGTTCATCGTCAACTCGCCATAGAGCTTGCGACCCTGGTGCTCTGGAAAGTCGCGTGTGCCGCGCTCCTCGATCTTGCGGCGCAACGAGTCGTAGTAGATCGCGTACTCGGCCTCACGCGTGGCCGGGCTGATGTAGCGCTTCTTCGGCCGTGCATTCTCCTCATTGATGCGCTTTTCGATCTCGGCCAGGTAGCGCAACAGTTGGCGCCGCCGCTCCTCCTGCGCGCGCTCCTCGGGCGTGCCGGCGTCGCGCGCCGGGTCGGGCGGTGGCAGCAGCGCCACTTCGCGGCGAATCTGCGCCAGCAATTGCTGCTGTTGCTCCTGCAAATCCTGGATCTGGCGCCGGGCCTCTTCGGTCGTCTCGCCGAGGGCAATCGTCGGCGACGGCGGCAACGGCGAGGTGGCCCGGCCGCTCGCGGCTTCGCCGCCGCCGGCCAGGTTGGCCTGGGCAATGGCTTGCGCGTGCAATGGCACTTCGTCCGATCGCGCGTTGACCAGGATGACTTCCAGCGGCGTGTCCTTGAACAGCCGGTTGAAGCGTTCGGGATCGACGAATCGCACCGTCACCAGCATGGCATGCACCGCCAGCGAGGCCAGCAGTGCGAGTTGAAACGTGCTCAGCTTGGCCAGCCAGCGGCCGCTGCGGGTCTTCGGCCGCAGCTGCTGCAACGGCGACAGCCGGCTGTTGACGTATTTGCGGCGCGCCATGCGGCTCAGGGGGCCTCAGGTGGGCGCAGCGGAGGCATCGACGACGTCGGCCGGCTCGCCGAAGTCGATGGCCAGCGACAGCGGCGTGGCCGAGGCGGCATCGTCTGTCTCGTCGTCTGGCTCATCGCTCGCGACCGGCGTCGAGTCCAGGCGCGTCACAAGACTGGCGTGGACTTCAAGGGTCAGCGCGTCACTGCCCGTGATGCGCACGCGCACCCGGGTGCCGCGCGGCAGGGCTTCGCAACCCAGTGCCTTGAAGACCAACGGCAGCGTCTCGGCGCGCACCAGGCCGTCCTTCATCACGGTGGCGTCCAGCTCGGTGGTGCCGTTCTGGGCCAGCCACTGCAGTGCCCAGTAGCGCTCGATGTCGCGCTGGAAATCGGCATAGGCACCGTAGGCTGCGTCAAACGCCGAGATGACCGAGAACAGTTGCGCGTCGCGCGGCTTGAACGGCGCGGCCAGTGCGGCGGTGTGCCCGTGGCGCGCGCAGGCCACGATCTGCCATTGGTTGACGAGGTCGACATAGCGCCGCAGCGGCGATGTGGCCCAGGTGTACTGCGCCACGCCCATGCCGGCATGGGGCGCCGGCTTGACGCCCATGCGCACCTTGATGCCCGGGGCCAGGCTGGCCTGGCTGCGGTAGATGCCCGGCACGCCGCATTGCGCCAGCCAGGCGCCCCAGGTGCTATTGGCCAGGATCATGGCTTCGGCGACGATCAGGTCGAGCGGGGCGCCGCGCAGGCGCGTCGTGATCTGCACGCGTTCGTCACCGCGCGGCTCCGCTGTGCCACTGGCGTCCAGGCGGAAGTTGTAGTCGGGCCGGTTGAAGGTTTCCGGCTTGCCACGCGCCACCTCACGCTTGGTCTTGAGCGTGCGCGCCAGGCGCCAGGCAAAGGCCAGCTCGGTGGCGAAGGGATAGTCGGCAGCAGCAGCGCCTTCGAGCGAGGCTTCGCTGATCACCGCGTCAAGCTGGTCGTGGCGCAGGTTGGCGGCGATCGGCACGCGCTCGAGCCGGGTTTCGCTGCCCAGGACTTCCAGCGTGGCTTCGTCGAAGCTGACATACAGGCTCACCGCCGGGCAGTCGCGCCCTTCAATCAGCGTGTAGGCCTGCACCACGGCGTCAGGCAGCATCGTCAGCTTCCAGCCCGGCATGTAGACCGTGGACAGGCGCTCGCCAGCGACCTTGTCGATTGCCGAGCCCGGCTCAAAGGCCAAGGCGGGCGCGGCAATGTGGATGCCAAGCACCACCGTGCCTTGCCCCAAGCCCTGCACCGACAGCGCGTCGTCGATCTCGGTGGTGGCCGAATCGTCGATCGAGAACGCCCGTACCGTGGCCAGCGGCAGCGCCTCCGAAATCGAGGGCGCGTCCAGGCTGGCCGGGAACGCCGTGCCGCGCGGGAATTGCTCGAACAGGAAGCGCTTCCAGTGGAACTGGTAGGGGCTGGCGATCGCGTCCGCGGCTTTCAACAAGTCGAGCGGGGCCCTCTGTGAGCGTCGGGCGGCGTCGACGACGGCCTTGTACTCTGCCGCGTTCTTGTCCGGCTTGAACAGGATCTTGTACAGCTGCTCGCGCACCGGGGCCGGGCAGATGCCGGCCTGCAGATCGGCAGCCCAGGCCTCGATCTGTGCCGCGACCTGCTTCTTGCGTTCGATGCCGAGCAAGGCAGCCTTGACGGTCTCCTCGGCCGCCTTCTTGAACTGGCCCTTGCCGAGGCGGCGAAAGTAATGCGGCGCCTCGAACAAGCGGAACAGCGCGGCAGCCTGCTGCGCGGCGCCGGCCTTGGCGTCGAAATAGTCTCGTGCCAGATCGGCAAAGCCGAACTCGGCGTCGGGTGCGAAGGTCCAGGCCAGGTCGAGGTCGATCTCCTGCGACAAGGCCTGCGCCCGCGCAATCAACTCGGCCGGCGCCGGCTGCTCGAATTTCAGCAGCAGGTTGGCGGCCTTGACCTTGACGCGCTTGCCGGAGTCGAGCTCGATTTGCGCCGAGCTGTCGGCTTCGGTCATGACACGGCCGGCGTGGAATTTCCCGGCGTCTTCGAACAGTGCGTACATAGGCGGGAGATTGTCGCCGACGACCAGCGACGCCGGCGCTCAGTGCGGCAGGCCGAGAAAGGCCAGCACCTGCGGCAAGTCGGTGTCGAAGTCCGACAACGCATGATCACCGCCTTCGAGCAGGCGAATCGTCGCACCGTCATAGCGCGCCGACATTTCACGCCAGTCGAGCACCTCGTCGCCCTTGGCGATGACGGCGAAATAGCGCTGCGGGTGCGTGATCGCGCGCGGCGTCATGACCCGCAATTGGGTCACGTACTCGGCGCGAAAGTAGAAGTGGTCGTCAGGATCGTGGAACGAGGTCAGGTCGCCGATGTGCCCGGCCAGATCGCGGGCCGGGTTGATGGCCGGGTTCAGCACCACGGCCGGGCAGCCGGCGCCCTCTGCCACCACCGTGGCGTAGAAACCGCCGAGCGAGCTGCCGACCACGGCCATGCGCTCGAGCGGCCATGTCGCCAACCGCTCTGCCACCAGGGCCATCGCTTCCTTGGGCGAGGGCGGCAGTTGCGGGCACCACCACTCAACGTCGGGCCGGTGCGCGCGCATCCAGGCACCCATGAGTTGCGCCTTGGCCGACTTCGGTGACGAACGAAAGCCGTGCAAATACAAGATGTGCGTCGGGCTCATGTGGGCATCCCGATGGCTCAATGGAACTTCGCTCGCAGCCCGGCCAACAGCTTGCCGTGGACGCCGCCAAAGCCGCCGTTGCTCATGCACAGGACATGGTCGCCTGGAGTGGCTGCTGCGACCACGGCCGCCACCAGCGCGTCGACGTTGTCTGCGACCGTGGCGAGTGCGCCCATCGGCGCCAAGGCGTCGCGGGCGTCCCAGCCGTAGTTGCCCTGCAAGCAGAATGACAAGTCGGTGTCCTCCAAAGCCCAGGGCAGCTGGGCTTTCATCGCGCCAAGCTTCATGGTGTTCGAGCGCGGCTCGAACACCGCCAGCACGCGCGCCAGTCCCACCTGCTGGCGCAGCCCGGCCACCGTGGTGCGCATCGCGGTCGGGTGGTGTGCGAAGTCGTCGTACACCGCCACGCCACCGGCCTCGCCGATCAACTCCATGCGCCGCTTGACGTTCTTGAACTGCGCCAGTGAAGCGGCGGCCGCCTCAGGCATCACGCCCACATGTTCGGCAGCCGCAATCGCCGCCAGCGCATTCAACTGGTTGTGTTCACCCTGCAAGGACCATTCGACACGGCCGATCTTCAGGCTGCCGCGCAGCACGTCAAAGGCATGCGGCTCACCGCGCGCTCGCAGTGCGCCCGGTTCCTCGCGCAGCGCACCAAAGCGCACCACTTCGCTCCAGCAGCCACGCGTAAGGACCCGTTGCAGGGCCTCGTCGCGTGCATTGACCACCAGGCGCCCCTTCGAAGGCACGGTGCGCACGAGATGGTGGAACTGGGTCTCGATGGCGGCCAGGTCCGGGAAAATGTCCGCGTGGTCGTACTCGAGATTGTTCAGGATCGCGGTGCGCGGCCGGTAGTGGACAAACTTGCTGCGCTTGTCGAACAGCGCGGTGTCGTACTCATCGGCCTCGATGACGAAGTACTGACCACCGCCCAGCCGCGCCGAGACGCCGAAGTTGAGCGGCACGCCGCCAACCAGGAAGCCTGGGTTGAGCCCGGCGGCCTCGAGGATCCAGGCCAGCATCGACGTCGTCCCGGTCTTGCCATGCGTGCCGGCCACCGCCAGCACATGCCGCTGGCGCAAGACGTTTTCTGCCAGCCACTGTGGCCCGCTGGTGTAGTCGGCACCGGCGTCAAGGATCGCCTCCATCAACACGAAGTCGTCCGCGCGGGCGCGCGTGACCACGTTGCCGATCACGAAGACATCCGGCTTCAAGGCCATCTGGCTGGCGCCGTAGCCTTCGATCAGTTCGATGTCCAGAGCGCGCAACTGGTCGCTCATCGGCGGATAGACGTTCGCGTCGCAGCCGGTCACGCGGTGGCCGGCCTCGCGCGCAAGGGCTGCGAGGCCCCCCATGAACGTGCCGCAGATGCCCAGGATGTGGATGTGCATGGCGGCCAATTCTAGGAGCGCACGTTCAGTCACAGGTTGTTGTGCGTGAATGCGCCACCCGCTCTCGCCCATCATGGCGCGGGAGCGTCTGCGTCGACTCAGGCGCGCAGTGCTTCAGCGGCTGCCGCAACCGTGGCGTCGATGTCGCTTTGCGTGTGCGCCGCACTGACGAAGCCCGCCTCGTACAGCGCGGGCGCAAAGTACACGCCGCGGTCGAGCATGGCGTGGAAGAAGCGGTTGAAGCGCTCCTTGTCGGTGGCTATCACGACGCCGTAGTTCTGGGGCAGGGCGTCGGCGAAGAAGAAGCCGAACATCCCGCCTTCGCTGTCGCCGACCAGCGGCACGCCGGCCTCGCGCGTCGCGCCGACCAGTCCGGCGACCAATGATTGCGTGCGCGCGGCGAGCGATTCAAAGAAACCGGGCTTGGCAATCTCGTGCAGCGTGGCCAGGCCGCAGGCGGTGGCCACCGGATTGCCCGAGAGCGTGCCGGCCTGGTAGACCGGGCCGAGTGGGGCCAGCAGTTTCATCACCTCACGGGGCCCGCCGAAAGCCGCCAGCGGCATGCCGCCGCCGATGACCTTGCCGAAGACGCTCAGGTCCGGCGCAAAGCCGGGCAGGGCCTTGGCATAGAGGCTTTGCGCGCCACCCAGGGCGACGCGGAAGCCGGTCATCACCTCGTCGAAAACAAGCAGCGCGCCATGCCGGGTGCACAGCTCGCGCAGCCGGCGCATGAACGGCATTGAGGCGCGCACGAAGTTCATGTTGCCGGCAATCGGCTCGACGATTACGCAAGCGATTGCGCCGCCCTGGGCGGCAAACGTGGCCTCGAGTTGCTCGATATGGTTGTACTCGAGGACCAGGGTGTCTCGCACCACCTCGGGCGGTACGCCTGCGCTCGTCGGGTGGCCGAAGGTGGCCAGTCCCGAGCCGGCTTTGACCAGCAGCGCATCGGCATGACCGTGATAGCAGCCCTCGAACTTGATGAATTTGGAGCGCCCCGTGGCGCCGCGCGCCAGACGCAACGCGCTCATGCAGGCTTCGGTGCCGCTGGACACCAGGCGCACCTGCTCGACGCCGGGCACCTGGGCAATGATGGCTTCGGCGAGTTCGATCTCGCGCTCGGTCGGCGCCCCGAACGACAGCCCGTCGCGCATGGCACGTTGCACCGCCTCGAGCACGGCCGGATGGCCGTGGCCAAGAATCATCGGACCCCAGGAACCGATGTAGTCGATGTAGCGCTGGCCCTCGGCATCGAACAGGTAGGCCCCTTGCGCGCGCGCGATGAAGCGCGGAGTGCCACCCACGGCGCGAAAGGCGCGCACTGGCGAGTTCACGCCGCCGGGAATCATGCGCTGCGCGCGTTCGAACAGCGCGGCGTTGGTCTGGGCGTCAGTGGACACGGCGGGGGCTCGCCTTGCTCTCGCCCGTGGCGTCGGCGTCGTCGCCCGGCACGACGCCCTCGCCGCCTTCAGCGGGCTCGCCTTCTTCGCCCGGTGGCAGGGCCCAGAAGAAGCGGTCCGGGATCACGTTGCCCATGCCGGGCCGAAAGCCGGCGTCCAGGCTCTGGTCAAGGAAGGCCAGCGCCTCGCCGACGGCGGCCGAGAGTTCGCTGCCCGTGGCCAGCAGGGCGGCCAGCGCGGCGGAGAGCGTGTCGCCGGCGCCGACGAAGCTGGCCTCGAAGCGTTCGAACTTCTCACCCGTGATCGCACCCTGCGGCGAGGCCAGGACGTTGTCGATCCACTGTTCGCTGGTCTTGCCCGGCAGCATCACGCCGGTGACCAGCACATAGCGAGTGCCATGCTCGCCGGCGGCCACCGCCAGTTCGCGCGCCGAGGGCGGGCGTTCGCTTTCCCACTCGGGCAGCAGGAAGTCGGTCAGGGTCTTGTGGTTGCCGACCAGCACTTCGGTGGCCGGCAGCACCAGTTCACGGAAGGCATCGAGGTAGGCCTGCAACTCGTCGTCCTCGATCCACCCCAGGCTGGGCATATAGCTGACCAGCGGCACATCGGGGTAGTCCGACAGGATCTCGGCCACCGCGCCGACCCCCTCGGCATTGCCCAGGAAGCCCACCTTCCAGCCTGCAATCGTCACGTCTTCAAGGATGGTTCGCGCCTGCTCGGCGATCACGTCGACGTCGATCGGGTGCTGATCGAACAACTCGGCGCTGTCACGCACGACGATCGAGGTGATCACCGGCAGCCCATGGGCGCCCATCGCGGCGATGGTCGCCACGTCGCCGGCGCTGCCCCCCGCACCACTGGCGTCGCTGGCGTTGAAACTCATCACACAGGCCGGCGCCGGCTCGTCGATGCTCGGAGTCTGGGGGTCGGACGGAGGTGTCGGGGCGTTCATGGGGCGTCGTCCGGCGCGGTTCCAGGGGTTGGTCAGACCTCCAGAAGATTGTGAAGAATGTTGCGTATGTGCCTACGCTGACTTGGGTTCTTCAAGTATGCGGTGTCTACAATCTCCACCCATTGTAGTGATTGACTTGCGACCTGTGAGCGAACAAGCGCGTACCTGGATGTGCCTGATCTGCGGCTGGATTTACGACGAGGCAGAGGGCGATCCGGAACACGGGCTTGCGCCTGGAACCGCGTGGGACGCAGTGCCGATGAACTGGACCTGCCCGGAGTGCGGTGCGCGCAAGGACGACTTCGAAATGGTGCAGATCTGAGTGGGTTCGCATTGACGCCATCACCGCCGCCAGACCAAGGAGGATCTGTTTGACCACTGCTCCGCTTGCCCACAGTGCGGCCTCCGGCGTCAAGGTGCTGGTCATTGATGACAGCAACACGATCCGCCGCAGCGCCGAGATCTTCCTGGCCCAGGGCGGCCACGAGGTGGTGCTGGCCGAAGACGGGTTTGATGCACTGGCCAAGGTCAACGACCACATCCCGGTGCTGATTTTTTGCGACATCCTGATGCCGCGCCTGGACGGCTACCAGACCTGCGCCATCATCAAGCGCAACCCTCGGTTCGCGCATGTGCCGGTGATCATGCTGTCATCCAAGGATGGCCTGTTCGACAAGGCGCGTGGCCGCATGGTCGGCGCCGAGGACTACCTGACCAAGCCGTTCACCAAAGAGCAGCTGTTGCGCGCCGTGGCGCAGTACCGGCCCCGCGCCTGAAGCAACGCGCGCGGCGCGTGCCCCGACTCACCCCTGAGGAACACCCGACGATGGCGATTCAAAAAATCCTGCTGGTCGACGACTCGAAGACCGAACTGCACCACCTGTCCGAATTGCTGACGCGCAACGGCTTTGCCGTGCGCACGGCCGAGAACGGGGAAGAGGCCATGCGGCGCCTGGCCGACGACAAGCCCGACCTGATCCTGATGGACGTGGTCATGCCGGGCCAGAACGGCTTCCAACTCACGCGTGCGATCACGCGCAACCCGCGCTTCGCGGACGTGCCGGTGATCATGTGCACCAGCAAGGGCCTGGAGACCGACAAGGTCTGGGGCATGCGCCAGGGCGCGCGTGACTACGTCGTCAAGCCTGTCAATGCCGACGAGTTGATCGCCAAGATCCACGCCTTCGATTGATTTCGCCTGGAATGCAACGCCTCCGTACTCATTCTGGTTGCTGCACCATGGGGCTCTTCTCGCGGCCCTCGGGGCGTGTAGCCAGCGGGCATTGAGATGGCCAACAAACAAGCCCTTCGCGAATTGCAAACGCGGCTGGCAGAGCGCATGCAGGCCGCGCGCACTCAGCCACGCCGACAGTCCTGGCTGGCGGTCGAGTGTCGCGGTCATGGGCTGCTGTTGCCGCTCGAGCAGACCGGTGAGATCTTCGGCCTGGTTCCCTTGCTTCCCGTGCCACACACCCACCCTTGGTTCGCCGGCGTGGCCAACCTGCGCGGGGGCCTGCACGGCGTCGTTGACATGGCACGTTTTCTCGGACTGCCCGACATCGCGGTGGGCGAGGCCGGCCGCGAGCAGGCGCGGCTGATCGCCTTGGGTGCGCCGTTGGGGCTCAACGCGGCCCTGCTCGTCGACCGACTGGCCGGGTTGCGCGGCATTGACCAATTGAGTACCGCGGCCGAGGAGGGCGCTGCCGCTCGGCCGGACTTTGCGCCCAAACGCTGGCACGACGCCGACGGCCGCCTGTGGCAGGCGCTGGACCTCGCCGAGCTGGCGCGCGACGTTCGCTTCCTCTCCATCGTGGCTTGAGCCACCCACCCTCCAGACTTCCCCAGGGGTCAGAATGAGTTTCCTAGACAAGTTCTCGAACAAGGGCCGCCGCAAGAACAAAGCGCCTGATGAGGATCTCGGCTCGATCTTCGATGAAGTCGTGCCCCTCACCGCGGAGGAAGCATCGCAGGCGGCAGCGCAGCGTGCGGCGCTGACACTGGACATGAACGCGACTGCGCAGTTGCCCACGCTGACGACCGATTCATCCATCCTGTCCGAGGCCTCGGCGTCGGAGACTGCCGGCGAATTCGTCGAAACGCGTCTGCCCGGCGCCGACAGCGACACTCCGGTGGGCTCGGGCCTGCCCTTGATCGGCGCTCTGTCGCTGGAGCAGCAGCAACGTATCCTGAGCCTGGTCGTCGGTGCGGGCTTGGCTGTGGTGGCCCTCGGCGCCTACCTGGCGATCAGTGCTGCCGCCAGCAGTGCGGCGCAGGTGGGTGCGACGGGCCAGGCGATGATGCAGTCGCAGCGGCTGGCCAAGTCGGTCTCGCAGGCCTTTGTCGGCAGTGCGGCGGCGTTTCCTGAAGTGCGCGAGAGCGCCGACGTGTTGGCCAAGAACATGCGCGGGCTCAAGGCCGGCAACGCCGAAGTCGACGCCGCGCCGGCCGCGGCGCAGGACGCGATTGATCCGTTGATGGTGATGGTCGACCGGGCCGAGAAGAACGCCGCGCTGGTCCTCGGCCAGCAGAAGACGTTGACCCAGGTGGGCCTGTCGCTGCGCGCGATCAATCGCCAGTCCTCTGACCTGCTCGAGACCGCAGAAACCATCTTGTCGCTGAAGCTGCAGCTCGACGCGACAGCGGGTGAGTTGTCGGCCGTCGGCCAGTTGGTGATGCTGACCCAGCGCATCGGCAAGAGCGCCAACGAATTCCTGACCACCGAGGGCGTGAGCCCCGAGGCCGTGTTCCTGCTCGGCAAGGATCTCAGCGCGTTCCGCGAGATCACCGCCGGGCTGCTCGGCGGCAACGCTGAGTTGCGCCTGCCCGCCACCAAGGACGCGCAAACCCGGGAGCGGCTGACGCAGCTGATGGCGCAGTACGAGAAGATCCGCACCGAGGCCGTAACGATCCTGGGCAATCTGCAGGGGCTGGTGGCCGCGCGCGAGGCCCAAGCCTCCGTAGTGGCCGACAGCGAACCCCTGCGCAAGGGGCTCGAAGTCGTGCAGGAGCGGCTGGCAGGTGGCGGCATCGGCGCCGGACGCTGGGCCCTGATCGGGCTCGGGCTGGCCACGCTGGGGCTCGGCGGTGCGGGCTTCTTGCGCCTGTTCGTGGCCGATCAGGCGCAGCGCGCGCGCCAGGGCGAAGCGCAGCGAAACCAGGCGCAGCGCCAGGAACAGGAAGCCAAACGCGTGAACGATGCCAACCAGGCGGCCATTCTGCGTTTGATGAACGAACTGCAGACGGTGGCCGAGGGCGACCTGACCCAGCAAGCCACCGTGACCGAAGACATCACTGGGGCCATTGCCGACTCGGTGAACTACACCGTGGAGGAGTTGCGCACGCTGGTGGCGCAGGTGCAGGGCACGGTGGGTCGCGTGACCGACACGACCCAGCAGGTCGAGATCACGTCGACCGAGCTGCTCGCGGCGTCGACCGAGCAGCTGCGCGAAATTCGCGAGACCGGTGAGTCGGTGCTGCAGATGGCCGGCCGAATCAACCAGGTGTCGGCGCAGGCGCAGCAGACCGCCGAGGTGGCGCGGCGCTCGCTGGCGGCGGCCGAGACCGGCCGTGACGCAGTGCAAAACACGATCGGCGGCATGAACACCATGCGCGACCAGATCCAGGAGACTTCCAAGCGCATCAAGCGGCTGGGCGAATCCTCGCAGGAGATCGGCGAAATCACCGAGTTGATCTCGGACATTACCGAACAGACCAACGTGCTGGCCCTGAACGCCGCGATTCAAGCGGCCTCAGCAGGCGAAGCAGGACGAGGCTTCTCGGTGGTGGCCGAGGAGGTGCAGCGCCTGGCTGAGCGTTCGGGCGATGCCACGCGCCAGATTGCGGCGCTTGTCAAGGCGATTCAGACCGACACCCTGGACGCGGTGGCCGCCATGGAGCGCTCGACCCAGGGCGTGGTCGAGAACACCAAGCTGTCCGACGCGGCGGGTAACGCCCTGGGCGACATCGACCGTGTGACGCGCCAACTGGCTGAACTGATCGAGCAGATCTCGAGGAACGCACTCGAAGAGGCGCGCTCAGCCAACGTCGTTGCCGCCAACATCCAGCACATCTTTGCCGTGACCGAGCAGACCGGCGATGGCACCCGCTCGACGGCACAGATGGTGCGCGAGCTGTCGCGCACTGCCGAAGAGCTCAAGCAGTCTGTCGCGCGATTCAAGATCGCATGATGAACCCACCCCCGAAGCGGCTGCGCCGCTCCCCCTCAAGGGGGCGCCACCAGCGGGCCGGCAAAGCCGGATCCGCGGTGTCCGCTCGGTAGAGCCCGCTATCGAGAGCCGCCATGGATTTGCCGCACGACACCGAGACGATCGACGACCTGAGCGCGCTGGCCTGGGTGCAGGATGAGTTGCGCCGCTCGCTGGAGGCGGCGCACAAGGCCATGCGCCGCTACCTGAAGGAGTCCGAGGCGCTGGCTGGCTCGGACGTCGATGCGGTCGACCCCGGCGTGCTGCGCGCGGCGCGCGCGCAACTGCACCAGGGTGTCGGCGCGCTCGAGCTGGTCGGCCTGCCCGCGGCGGCACAGCTGCTGCGTGCCAACGAAGCCGCATTGCAACGACTCAGCGGCCGGCCGGTGACGCTGAACGCCGCAGCGGCGGAAACCATCGAGCGGGCATCGTTTGCGCTGCTCGACTACCTGGCCCGCCTGCTGGCCGACAAGCCCGTGTCGCCGCTGGCCCTGTTCCCGCAGTACCGCGCGGTGCAGGAGTTGGCTGGCGCCGATCGCATTCACCCGGCCGATCTGTGGCTGCACGACTGGCAGTGGCATGAGATCGCGGTCGATGCCAACGCCACACCGCGAGCCGCCGATGGCACGCTGCGCGCCGACGTCGAGACCGCGACCCTGGCCCTGATGCGCCAACCCGACGGCCCTGCTTCGGCCGTCCTGAGCGATTTGTTCGCCAGCCAGGCCGCCGCGGCCCACCAGGCCAACCTCAGCGGAGCGGAGCGCTGGCTGCCTACCTTGTGGCAAATGGCCAGTGCCTTCTTCGAGGCCCAGGCCCAAGGGCTGCTGCGGCTGGACGTCTACAGCAAGCGGGTCGCCTCGCGGCTGCTCGCGCAACTGCGCATGAGCGAGCGGGCCGACGGCACTGCGCCCGGCGAAGTGTCCGAGCGCCTGGCGCAGGACTTGCTCTTTTTCTGCTCGCAGGCGGCGTCCCCCGGCGATGGCCGCCGCGCGCCGCGGCTGGCCGCCGTGCGTCTGGCCTGGAAGCTGGCGCGCCGCGCGCCGGTCGACTACCTGGCGACTCAGCTGGGCCGATTCGACCCGGCCTTGATTGCACAGGCCAAGAAGCGTGTGGCCGCGGCCAAGGACAGCTGGGCCGCGGTGGCAGGTGGCGAGTTGCACCGACTGTCCAC
The DNA here is from genome assembly GCA_031389585.1 of Burkholderiales bacterium. Taxonomy (GTDB): domain Bacteria; phylum Pseudomonadota; class Gammaproteobacteria; order Burkholderiales; family Burkholderiaceae_C; genus CADEEN01. The sequence goes on from JANMSS010000374.1 coordinate 20,598, forward strand.
GCTGAACGAACAGTTCGCCCTCGTCAGCGACTCCCTGAAGAAGCTCTACCCCGCCGGTGACAAGCTGCCGCAGGCGCTGGCCAGCGCGGCTGCGCTGGCCGTGTCCAGCGGCGCGGCACCGCCCCCCGCCCTGGCCATGGAGGTGGCCACGGCAGTGCTCTATCTCGAGGCCGCGCTCGAGGACGCCGACTTCGATCACCCCACGCAGACCGAGCGCCTGCGCCGTCTGGCTCAGCGCGTGACCCAGGTGCGCGACGGCGCCCGCCCCGAGCCGCTCGAAGGCTGGATGGAGGAGCTCTATCGCCGCGTGTCGGATCGACAGACGATGGGCAGCGTCGTGCAGGAGTTGCGCGGCGCCCTGACCGAGGCCGAGAAGGCCATCGACGCCTTCTTCCGCAAGCCCGAGGCACGCGAGCAATTGCATCCCGTGCCGGGGCAGTTGAATGCCATGCGCGGCGTCTTCTCGGTCCTCGGACTGGACCACGCATCGCATGCCGTGGTGCGTATGCGCAGTGATGTTGATGCGCTGGCCGCGGCAGCCGCAGAGGGCCCCGATGCGGTCGCTGTCGACCGGCTGGCCAGCAATCTGGGCGCGCTCGGCTTCTTGATCGACATGCTCAGTGTGCAGCCGGCGATGGCCAAGGTGCTGTTTGCCTTCGACGCGCAGAGCGGCTTGTTGCGCTCCGTTGCGGGGGGGGGCAGCCGGCGAGTCTCGGAGTTCGGTGCGCTCGACACGCCGGCGACATCGGCGCCGATCCCGGTCGAGCCGCGCCTGATCGAACAGGCGCAGTCGCTGGCTCTGGCCGCGGCGCACCCCGAGGTGCCGCTGGACGAGGTCTCGCGCGAGCTCGATCGCCTGTCGCAGGAAGCGATGGTCGCTGACCAGCCGGTGCTGTCCGACACCATGCACGCCGTCAAGACGGCGTTTGCCGACGCGCAGACCGACGACGAACGCCAGGCGGTGCGCGACGAGCTCGCCCAAGCCATGGCTGACTTCGTACACACCTCGTCCGAAGCCGCCGCGCTCGATAGCCCGGCGCCGTCGCGGCCGCTGCCGTTGCTGACGACAGCGCCGACGCCGGCCGGCAAGACGGGTCTCGAAGACGACGACGAGATGCGCGAGATCTTCCTCGAGGAAGCGCGCGAGGTGATCGGCAACGCCGAGCATGCGCTGGCGGCACTAGTGACCAGCGCCGACGACCTCGCCGAGATGACCACCGTGCGCCGCGCTTTCCATACCCTCAAGGGCAGCGCGCGGATGGTCGGGCTGGTCAACTTTGGCGAAGCCGCATGGTCTTGTGAGCAGCTCTACAACCGCCGTCTGGCCGACAGCCAACCCGCTGACGGCGAATTGCTGGCGCTGACCACCGACGTGCTGGCCTACCTGGCCGACTGGGTCGAGGCCATCGGCGCACGCCGCGATGGCGGCCACAGTGCGCTGGACATCCAGGGCGCCGTCGACGAGTTTGGCCGCAGTGGCCAGCATGGATCGCTGGCGCTGCCCGGCGCACCGATGCACCTGTATGCGCAGACGGTGCCCGACACGCTCAAGCCGATGCCGCGCTCCACGGTGGCCGGCGCGCTGACGATGCCGCAGGTGTCGACACCGATGCCGCTGCTCGATCTGCTGCCTGACTTGCCTGGCGCGCAGGACCTAGAGTTGCGGCCTGCCGCCACGGCCATCAAGCCGATGGACCAATGGCTTGCCGGCGACGAAGAAGTGAGCTTCGAGCTCGATCTGGGCGAGGCCGCCGCGCTGCCCGTGGGCGGGGCCGCGGCTTTGCAAGCCCTGGCCATGCCCGAGCCGACCCGCGGTGGACCGAGCCCCGATGAGGTGTCCAGGCTGATGTCGCTGGACATCCCCGAGTTGCCGCCGATCCAGACCGCACCGCCAATACTTGAGCTTGCGCCGCCCGAGAGCGGGCCCTTGCCCGAGGTCGTGGCTGAGGCCGAGCCGGTGGCCGAAGCGCCGCAAGTCGAGGCAGAACCGTACAAGATGATCGGCCCGCTGCGCGTGGGTATTCCGCTGTTCAACATCTTCCTCAACGAGGCCGATGAGCAGTCGCGACGCTTGGGCACCGAATTGGCCGAATGGGCGCACGAACTGCATCGGCCGGTGGGCGACCCCGCCGTGGCGCTGGCGCATTCGCTGGCCGGCAATTCGGCGACCGTCGGTTTCACCGACCTGTCGCATCTGGCGCGCCTGCTCGAACACGCGCTCGCACGCTCGCAGGCCTTGGACCAAGGTGACGCCACTGAGGCGGCCTTGTTCAATGACACGGCCAACGAAATTCGCCGCCTGCTGCACCAGTTTGCGGCCGGCCTGCTGCAGGCCCCACCGCCCGAGTTGGTGGCCCGCCTGGTCGACCACGAGCGACACAGCGCCGATCGGCTGCACCTACTGGCGCAGCAGCCCGAGGTGCAAGACAGCACCGCTGACGCGCATGAGCTCGCGTTCGATGAGCCGGCGCAGGCGCCGCCAGTGGCGGCAGAGCCGCCCGCCACGCCCGAGTCCGAGCCGGCAGCGGTGTTTGAAGTGCATCCCGCCCCCGTGTCCGTCCCGGCAGCGTTGCCCGAGTTGCCGCCGATCATGGCGCAGGACAGTGCAAGCGCGCCGCTGCCACTCGGTCAGACCCAATTCCATGCCCTGAGCGAGCTGGCACCGCTGACCGCGGCCCGACGCATCGAGGCGCCGCTGGGCGAGGACGCCGGCGACGACGACGAGATCGATGCGGTCGATGCCATCGATGCCGAACTGTTCCCGATCTTCGAAGAAGAGGCTGCCGAACTGCTGCCGCAGCTGGCGGCGCGCATGCGCGACTGGGCTGCACGGCCCACGGATGCCGCGGGCCCTGCGGCCTGCATGCGCACCTTGCACACCCTCAAAGGGGGCGCGCGGCTGGCCGGCGCCATGCGCATGGGTGAGCGAGCGCACCGCCTTGAGGCGGCGATCGAGGGTCTGGTGGCCAGCCAGATCGCGACCAGCGCCGATGTCGAGGCGCTGTTCGTGCGCGTCGATGCCCTGGGGGCGGGTTTCGATGCGCTGCGCGGCCACGCTGCGCCGCCGCCTGTCGCGGCCCAAGCCGTTGCGGCGCCGGCAGCGCAGGCACCCGCCTGGGCGGCACCGGCGATGGCCGAGCCCACTCCCCAGACCATTGAGGACGCGGTCGCAGCGCCCGCGCCAGTGGCGCACCCGCCGGTGGCCAGCCGGGGTGCCGACCTGACGCCCATTGATTGGCAGCACTTTGCCGCCAGCATGCCCTCGGCGACCGTGCGTGCCGAGTTCGCCGCCGACCGGCTCGGCGGCCCGATCGCGCAGGGTGCCAGCAGCGCCACGGTGCGCGTTCGCGCACCCCTTCTCGACCGGCTGGTCAACCATGCCGGCGAGGTCAGCATCACGCGCTCGCGCATCGACGCCGAAGTGGCGCAGATGAAGTCCTCGCTGACGGACCTGGCCGAAAACCTTGATCGCCTGCGCCACCAACTGCGCGAAATCGAGTTGCAGGGTGAGACCCAGATCGGCTCCCGGCTCGAGGCGGCCAAGGCCGAAGGGCATAGCTTTGATCCGTTGGAGATGGACCGATTCACGCGCTTCCAGGAGCTGACGCGGATGATGGCCGAGTCGGTCAACGACGTGGCCACCGTGCAGCGCAGCCTGCAACGCACCTTGCAGTCGGCCGAGGACGACCTGGCTGCGCAGGCGCGGCTCACGCGCGACCTGCAGGACGACCTTCTGCGCACGCGCATGGTCGAGTTCGAGAGCCTGTCGGACCGCCTGTACCGCGTCGCGCGCCAGGCCGCCAAGGAATTGCACAAGCAGGTGCGCTTGGACCTCGTCGGGGGTTCGATTGAAGTCGACCGCGGTGTGCTCGAACGCATGGGCGGCGCCTTCGAGCACCTGCTGCGCAACTGCATCACGCATGGCATCGAACTGCCGGCAGCGCGCCAGGCCGCCGGCAAGGAGCCCGCGGGCCTGATCACGGTGTCCGTGGCGCACGAGGGCAACGAGGTTTCGGTCGAGTTCCGCGATGACGGCGGCGGCCTGGATCTGGCACGCATCCGTGAGCGGGCGATCGCACTCGGCCTGATCGCGGCCGACGCACCGGCCAGCGAGGGCGAGCTGGCACAGATGATCTTCATGCCCGGTTTCTCGACGGCCGCGTCGGTCACGGAGCTGGCTGGCCGCGGCATCGGCATGGATGTCGTGCGCGCCGAAGTCAACGCCCTGGGCGGCCGCATCGAGACCGCCAGCGCGCCCGGACAGGGCACCAGCTTTCGTCTGCTGTTGCCCCTGACCACGGCGGTGACGCAGGTGGTGATGCTGCGCGCCGGCGCAGTGACCGTCGCGGTTCCGGCCACGTTGGTCGAGATCGTGCGCCGCGCCACCCCGGTCGAAGTCGCCGAGGCCCATGCCAGCGGCAGCTACCTCTCGGGCGACAAGTCAATGCCCTTCTTCTGGCTCGGCGCCCTGCTGCAGTCGGGCGGGAGCAGCCAGGAACTCGCTGCACGCTCGCTCAAGGTGGTGGTGGTCAAGAGCGCCCAGCAGCGCGTTGCCTTGCATGTCGACGAAATCGTCGGCAACCAGGAAGTCGTGGTCAAGAACCTCGGCGCGCAATTGGCGCGCGTGCCCGGCCTGGCCGGCATCACGCTGCTGGCTTCGGGCGCCACGGCGCTGATCTACAACCCGGTGGCACTGGCCACGCTGTACGGCACCGCGGCACACACCGCGATGCGCGAGAGTGCCGCGCAGCCGGGACTGCCGGGCGGCGTCAAGACTGCGCCAGTGCGTGAAGCGCCCCTGGTGCTGGTGGTCGACGACTCGCTGACGGTGCGTCGCGTCACGCAGCGCCTGCTGCTGCGCGAGGGCTACCGGGTGGTGCTGGCCAAGGACGGTCTGGACGCGATCGACAAGCTGGCTGAGGAAACGCCGGCCATCGTGCTCTCGGACATCGAGATGCCGCGCATGGACGGCTTTGACCTGGTGCGCAACATGCGCGCCGATGCGCGACTGCGCGACCTGCCGGTGATCATGATCACCTCGCGCATCGCCCAGAAGCACCGCGACCATGCCGCCGAACTCGGCGTCGATCATTACCTCGGCAAGCCCTACGCCGAGGAGGACCTGCTGTCGCTGGTGGCGCGCTATACCGCGACGCACGCCATCGTATGAAGGTGTTGCGCCATGCGCTGCCCCCGGGGGCTGGCCTGGCCTAGCCGGCGCGTGAGAGCCTGCCATGCCTGACCTCGTTGATCGTCTGGCCGACCTGACGGCGCATCGTGACCGCGATGTGCTCGATGCCGCGCTGGCCAGCGCCTTTTGCGAGTTGCTCTCGCCGCTGCGGGTGGCGGTGCACCGCTGCGTCGGCGAGGAGGGCGCCGAGCGCTGGTTGACCCGGGCGCGCATGGCCGCGGGCGACATCGCCGCGACGACCGACGGTTCCTGGACCGACTTCGAACAGTTGCCGCGGCTGGATGAGCGGCCGGAATGGCGCGATTGCCTGCACTCGCAAGTGCCGATCACGGATGAGGGTCCGCCCGCAACCTCGCTGTTCCCCTTGAGCACCGACACCGGCGCGGTGGGCGTGCTCGAGTTGTGCACCACGCAGCCATTGACTGCGGCCGATCGGCGCAGTATCTCCAGCACCCTGCGCCTGTACCGCAACTTCGAGGGCCTGCTCGACTACAGCGAGCGCGACACCTTGACCGGCCTGCTCAATCGCAAGACCTTTGACGGCGCCTTCCTCAAGCTGGCGTTGCCATCGGCAGCCAGTGCCGCGGCGCTGGCTGCCGAGCGCCGCGGTGGGGCGGCCGCGGCCACGTACTACCTCGGCGTCGTCGATATCGACCACTTCAAGCGTGTCAACGACGGCTTCGGTCACCTGATCGGCGACGAAGTGCTGCTGCTGCTGTCGCGTGTGATGCGCGGCACCTTCCGCTATCACGATCGGCTGTACCGCTTCGGCGGCGAGGAATTCGTGGTCCTGATGCGTTGCGCCGACGACACCTGTGCGGCCGTCGCCTTCGAGCGCCTGCGCGCCAATGTCGCGCGTTACGCGTTTCCGCAGGTCGGTCAGATCACGGTCAGTGCCGGCTACACCGTGGTCAATGCGCTGGACACGCCGGCGCGCGCCTTCGAGCGCGCCGACCGTGCGGTCTACTTCGCCAAAGGCAACGGTCGCGACCAGGTATGCAGCCACGCCGCACTCGTGGCTTCTGGCCTGCTCGAGGACGAACACAAGTCCGGCGACGTCGAACTGTTCTGAGCGCCCCCCAGGCTGCCCCATTGCGGCGTCCGCCCCCGCGCCTCGGCGCAGGGCCCGGATAGCCGGCGCCGAGCTTGCGCGCGCCGATGGCCGAGCTGCGTGCCTCAATCTGGATGGAACGGCCTTTGACGTGGAGGCCCAGAGCATCGCCACTTCGCACGACGGCAAGCAGGTCACCCTCACCTCCCTGCATGACATCAGCGCACGCAAGCAGATTGCAGCGTCGCCTAGTAGCTGACCCGCGCGTAATAGGTTTTCTGCGCCGCCTCCCGCGCCTGGCCCAGCGTGTGGATGCCGCGCTCGGCCAGCAGCGGGATCAGCTTCAGGAAGATCTCCGCTGTGACCATCGCGTCGCCGAGCGCGGTGTGGCGGCCGAGTACGGTGACGCCCAGGCGCTCGGCGATCGCTTCCAGCCCGTGCGAGTCCTGCTGCGGGTGGACCACGGCCGACAGCAGCAAGGTGTCGAGCACCGGCTGGTCGAAGACCATGCCGGTTTGCGCCTCCTTGAGTTGCAGGAAACGCATGTCGAAGGCGGCGTTGTGGCCCACCAGCACGGTGTCCTGTGCAAAGGCGTGGAAGGCCGGCAGCACGGCCTCGATGGTCGGCGCGCCGGCCACCATCTCGGGCCGGATGCCGTGGATCGGGATGCCCGCCGCAGGGATGTCGCGCTGCGGGTTGACGAGCTGCTCGAAGCAGTCTTCGCGGCGCAGTTTGCCGGCCACGATGCGGGTCGCGCCGATCTGGATGATCTCGTCGCCGGCCGAAGGTTCGAGGCCGGTGGTCTCGGTGTCGAACACGGTGTAGGCCAGGTCCGCCAGGCGCCGGTCGGCCAGTTCGCGGGCCTGCTCGCTGGTGGCGAAGAGGTCGAAGTCATAGACCTCGGGGCGGTTGTCGCCGCGCACGAACTGCGCCGCGTCGAGCTGTTCGCCGGCGCCGGCCAGCGGCAGCAGCAGGCAGAACAGCGATTCATGGCGCACCCGCTCGCGCTCGAACCAGAACGCACCGTCGTGGCGCTCGATCACGTCGCGCAGGGTCAGCGCCACGCTCTCGTCACCGGTGCGCATCGGCTCGGTCTCCCAAGGGCTGACGGTCTCGCTGCTCAGCGTGTGGCCGCTCCACACCAGGGCCAGACGGGCGCGGCCATCGCTGCGTGCCAGCCGCAGATGCAGCAGCTTCACGCCGTGCTCTTGCACCAGGCGCCCGGCCAGGTACAGCAGGGCCTGCAACAGCGAGTAGCTGTCGACCTTGAGCCACAGCGCCGGGTCGACGGCATCGGCGGCCGTGCGGCAAGCATGCTCGGCCTCGATGCGCCGGCCCGCGGCGGCCAGCAGGTCGGTGCCGAGCATGTCTTCGAGCGGCCAGCGCGTCTTCAGCGTTTGCGTGGTCTGCTGGGCCACCGCGTTGATGCGCTGGCTCATCGAGCGCACCTCGTCGCGGATCACGCCGTGAAAGCGCTCG
>JANMSS010000386.1:0-10715 GCA_031389585.1 Burkholderiales bacterium
ACGCTGGGCACGCTGGCGTGGGCCTTGGCCAGTTCCTGCATCAGCCAGCAGAAGGCCCGCTCGCTGTCGGTGTCGCCGACCGGGCGGAAGGCCGCGTGCAGCGGCGGCGCAAAGCCCTTGAGGTCGCCGTTGTGGGCCAGGACCCAGTAGCGACCCCACAGCTCGCGCACGAAGGGGTGCGTGTTCTCCAGCGCGACCCGGCCTTGCGTGGCCTTGCGGATATGCGCAATGACGTTGTCGCTCTTGATCGGGTAGCGGCTCACCAGCTCGGCGACCGGCGACGCGCTGGCGCTGTGGTGGTCGACGAAAAAGCGCAGACCGCGGTCCTCGAAGAAGGCGATGCCGAAGCCGTCGCTGTGCGCGTCGGCGCGCCGCGCCAGGCCGGCGAAGCTGAACATCACGTCGGTCGGCGTGTTGGCGCTCATGCCCAGCAGCTGGCACATCGCCCGCTCCCGGTCTCAGGGAATGGGCACGAAGAGCCGCAGGAAACCGCGCAACGAGATCAGGTTGCCGGGGTTGCCCTTTTCTTCGAGCACGGCACTCATGCGGCGCAGGATGCGCGCGCTCTTGCGCGCGCGCCAGACCAGCAGGTCGGCCAACCAGGGGTGGGCATTGACCGCATTGGCGCGCTCGTAGAGATCGAAGCGCGGCTTGAGCGCCAGCACGGAAGCCTCGTAGCGCGCGCGCACCTGGGCGTCGGTGAGCAGCGTGTCGCGCCCTTCGGCAATCGTTTCGGCGGCCAGGATGCCGGTCTCCATCGCTTTGCCGATGCCCTCGCCGGTGAAGGCGTAGGTCGCGCCGGCGGCCTCGCCGGTCACGAGCAGGCCGGGGCGAGAGAAGCGCGCGCCCGCGAGCGAGCAGCGCAGCGGGGCACCCTTCAGCGGCCCCATTCTCTCGCCACCGCTGAGCAGTTCAGCGGCCGGCGGGTAGACCTCGCAGAAGCGGTCGAACATCTGGCGCAGATTGACATCGGCCATCGCCTCGCGGCCGTCGTCGCCGCGCGCATGGCTTTGTGCCAGGCCGACGCCGATATTGAAGACCCCGTTCGGGCAGGGGAAGATCCAGCCGTAGCCCTTGGCCATTTGCTTGTGCCAAACAACCTCGAGCGCCGTGATGCGCCCGACCATCGCCGGGTTGCGCACATAGCCGCGCAGGGCCACGCCGCTGGGCGTGCGGCGCTCGCACATCTCGGCGGCGATCAGGGCCTGCGGCACTGCGCCGGTCGCCAGCACAATCCACTGGGCGTGGATCTCGTGCAGCGCGTCGCCGCACTTCAGGCGTGCGCCGTAGACGCGCTGGCCGTCGAACAGCGGCGCTTCGAAGCGCGCGGGCGCCAGCCACTTCGCGCCGGCCGCCAGCGCCGCGCGGCGCAGGATGTCGTCGAGCACGGCACGTGGCAGCACCGCCACCCGGCCGGGCACATCGACCCGCCCGCCGCGTGGCGCGATGCAGGCCACATGCGTGGCGCGCTGCGCAGCCCGCATCACGGCCTGCGACACGCCCAGGCGGCCGAACGCATCGTGAGCGTCAGGAATCAGCCCGTCGCCGCAGACCTTGTCGCGCGGAAACTCATGCTGGTCGGCGAGCACGACGGAAAAGCCCGCGCGAGCCAGTTGTTGCGCGCAGGCCGAACCGGCCGGGCCGGCGCCGACAACGAGCACATCACAGGATGAGGGGGGCAGGGTCATGGCGGCGGCAAAAGGCCGGCCATTCTAGGCAGGCCTGAAAACGGGATCAGGCGCTGGCCAGGACCGCCGATCCGGTCCGCGGCAACGCCAGCTCGCCGCGTGCGGCTCGTCATACCCGCGCTGCCGCCTTGACCTTCAACCGCCAGGCATGCAGCAGCGGCTCGGTGTAGCCGCTGGGCTGGGCTTTGGCCTTGAAGACCAGGTCGCAGGCCGCCTGGTAGGCGGCGGATGTCATGAAGCGCCCGGCCATGGGCTGGTACAGCGGGTCGGCGGCGTTCTGCCCGTCGACCACCGCGGCCATGCGCTCGAAGGTCGCGCGCACCTGGGCCTCGTTCACCACGCCATGGTGCAGCCAGTTGGCGATGTGCTGGCTCGAAATGCGCAGCGTGGCGCGGTCTTCCATCAGGCCGACGTTGTGGATGTCGGGCACCTTGGAGCAACCCACTCCCTGGTCGACCCAGCGCACGACGTAGCCCAGGATGCCCTGGGCGTTGTTGTCGAGCTCCTGCTGGATCTCGGCAGCCGACCATGGCGGCGTCCTGACCACCGGAACCGTCAGCAGGCCGCTGAGCAGGGCCTCGCGTTCGGCCTCGATGTCGATTTTCTCCAGCCGCTTTTGCACTTTGAAGACATCGACCTGGTGGTAGTGCAGCGCATGCAGCGTCGCGGCGGTCGGGCTCGGCACCCAGGCCGTGTTGGCCCCAGCCAGCGGGTGCGCGATCTTCTGTTGCAGCATCGCGGCCATCAGGTCGGGCATGGCCCACATGCCCTTGCCGATCTGGGCCTTGCCGCGCAGGCCGCACTGCAGGCCAATCAGGACGTTGCTGCGCTCATAGGCCTGGATCCAGGCGCTGGATTTCATGTCGCCCTTGCGCAGCATCGGGCCGGCGAGCATGGCGCTGTGCATCTCGTCGCCGGTGCGGTCGAGGAACCCGGTGTTGATAAAGGCCACGCGCTCGGCCGCCGCCGCGATGCAGGCCTTCAGGTTGACGCTGGTGCGCCGCTCCTCGTCCATGATGCCGAGCTTGACGGTGTTCATCGGCAGGCCAAGCAGGGCCTCGACGCGTGCGAACAGTTGGCTGGCAAAGGCGACTTCGGCCGGCCCGTGCATCTTCGGCTTGACGATGTACACCGAGCCAGTGCGTGAATTGCGGATCGCGCCCGGGCGGCCCTGGCGCTGCAGATCGTGGACCGCGATCGCGGTCGTCACCACCGCGTCGAGGATGCCTTCGGGAATCTCCTGGCCGTCGCCCCACAGCACGGCAGGGTGGGTCATCAGGTGGCCGACATTGCGCACGAACAGCAGCGAGCGGCCGTGCAGCACCACCTCGCCGCCGCGCGCGCCGGTGTAGGTGCGGTCCGGATTCAGGCCGCGGGTGAAGGTCTTGCCGTCCTTGGTCACGGGCGTGGTCAGCGTGCCCTTCATGATGCCGAGCCAGTTCGCATAGGCCTGCACCTTGTCCTCGGCATCGACCACGGCCACCGAGTCCTCGAGGTCGAGGATCGTCGACAGGGCCGCCTCGAGCACCAGGTCGGCCACGCCGGCCGGGTCGCCGGCGCCGATCGCGGTGCGGTGGTTGATGCGCAGGTCCAGGTGCAGGCCGTGGTGGGCCAGCAGCACCGACGAGGGGGCCGCGGCGTCGCCCTGGTAGCCGATGAACTGCGCCGGCGTGGCCAAGCCACTGCGGCGGTCGCGGCTCAGCCGGACGATCAGCTGGCCGGCCTCGACGCCGTAGCCGGTGGAGTCCAGATGCGAGCCTTGTTGCAAGGGAGCCGTGCGGTCCAACACATGGCGGGCGTACTCGATGACCTTGGCGCCGCGCGCCGGGTTGTAGCCGTGGCCCTTCTCGGCCCCGCCACTCTGGGCCAGGGCATCGGTGCCATACAAGGCGTCGTAGAGCGAACCCCAGCGCGCGTTGGCGGCGTTGAGGGCATAGCGCGCGTTGGTGATCGGCACCACCAGCTGCGGCCCGGCCTGGCGCGCAAGCTCGGCGTCAACCTGCTTCGTCGCCACGCGCACCCTTGCCGGCGGCGGTACAAGGTAGCCAATCTTCTCGAGGAACGCGCGGTAGGCGCGCAGGTTCGTGATCGGGCCGGGGTGGGCACGGTGCCAGTGGTCGAGCTCGGCCTGCAGCCGTTCGCGCTCGGCCAGCAGCGCGGCGTTCTGTGGCGCCAGCTCGTGCACCAGGGCGTCCAGACCGCGCCAGAAGGCGTCGCGCTCGACGCCGGTGCCGGGCAACACGTCCTCGTCGATGAATCGGTGCAGCGTGGTGGCGACCTGCAGGCGGTGGGCCGCGGTGCGCGCGGTCGTGGGAGAGGGCATGGTGGTGGTTGTGTAGTCAGGCAGGAAAGAAGTTCAACACCTCGCGCAGGCTGTTGCCGGTGCGGGTGGGTGGGGTGTCGAGTTGTTCCAGCGGCAGGCCCGCGCGATTGACCCACAGCGTCGTGTAGCCGAACCAGGTGGCGCCGATCGCGTCCCAGCAGTTGCTCGATACGAACAAGATCTCGTGGGCGGCCAACTTGAGCGCCTGAGGGCCGAGCGCGTAGGCCGCAGGGTCGGTCTTGAACCGCTTCACGCCGTGCACCGACAGCACAGGGGCCAGCAGCTCGGCAAAGCCGACGCTCTTGATGGCCGCGGCCAGCATCTGCGGATCGCCATTCGACAGGATGCCCGCGACGACGCCGCGGCGCTTCAGTTCGACGAGCACAGCGTGGTTCTCGGGGAAAGCGCTCAAGTGCCGGTACTGGTTCATCAACTGTTCTTCGGCGACGGCGTCGAGCGGCAGCGCCAGCCGCGCCGCGGCATAACGCAGGCCGTCGCGCGTAACCTCCCAGAACGGCTTGTAGCGCCCGCTCAGGGTCAGCAGCCGCGTGTAGTCGATCTGCTTCTCGCGCCACAGCAGCGACAACCTCTCGCCCTGGCCCGGAAAGAGTTGCTCGGCGAGCAGGGCCACGCTGTAGACGTCGAACAGCGTGCCATAGGCATCGAACAGAACGGCGTGCGGGGGGCCAGCTTGGGTTTGCATGCGGTCAATCTATTCGTTGTGCAGGGCAGCATTAAGTACCCAAAACGGCAGGGATTGATGACTTCGATGCAAAATCCAGCACCATGGACAAGCTCAAGCAACTTGAGTCTTTCGCGTCGGTCGCGACCAAAGGCAGCCTCACCGCGGCCGCCAAAGCTGAGGGGGTTGCGCCGGCGGTGATTGGCCGCCGCATCGACGCGCTGGAGGAGCGGCTGGGCGTGAAGCTGCTGGTGCGGACCACGCGGCGCATCTCATTGACCCATGAGGGGAGTGCCTTTCTCGACGATTGCCACCGCGTTCTGGCCGATCTGAGCAGTGCCGAAGCCAGCGTCAGTGCGGGCGGTGTGAAAGCTAGCGGCTACTTGCGTATTACGGCGCCGGGTGGCTTCGGGCGCCGGCATGTGGCCCCGATGGTGCCGAAATTTCTGGCACAGCACCCCGAGGTGCATGTCTCGCTGAACCTGTCGGACCGGGTGGTCGACATCGTCAACGAAGGATTCGACTGTGCGGTGCGGGTGGGCGATCTCCCCGATTCAAGCCTGGTCAGTGTGCGCCTGGCCGACAACCGGCGCCTGTGCGTGGCGGCCCCGGTGTACCTGCAGCGTGCGGGGACTCCCAAATCGCCCGCCGAACTGCAGCGCCACGAATGCCTGACGCTCAGCTCCGACGCCAGCCAGACGCGCGGCTGGGCCTTCCGCATCGACGAAGCCGTGACGCACCTGCGTCCCAATGGCCGGCTCGATTGCAGCGACGGGCAAGTGCTGCACGACTGGTGCGTGCAAGGCCTGGGCATTGCCTGGCGCAGCACCTGGGAGGTCGACGAGGACATCGCCGCCGGCCGTCTGGTCAGTGTGCTGGAGGACTTCGCGGCACCGCCGAACGGCATCTATGCCCTGTTCCCACAGAGCAAGCACCTGCCACTGCGCGTGCGGCTGTGGATCGACTTCCTGAAGCTCCACTGGGGCGACCCCGCCTATTGGGCCGTGGCTGCCCGGCCGTCTTGACTGGCAAACCGGCCCGCGATTGCCGGGCCCGGCCGTTCAGGCCTTCTTGCTCAGGCACTCCTTCATGAAGGCCTTGCGCGGGTCGCCAGCCAGCTTTTTCTCGCCGGCGTCCTTGTTGCACATCGTCATCTTGTTCTGCTGCGTCGAGCCCGCAGCGGGCTTGGCCGACAGGCATTCCTTCATGAAGGCCTTGCGCGGATCGCCTGCCAGCTTTTTCTCGCCGGCGTCCTTGTTGCAGGCGGCCATCTTGCCTTGCTGAGCCGTCGGCTTCTTGTCGACCATCGGCGCCGAGGCCGCGTGGCTGGCTGCAAAAGAGGGGCCGGCCATCGCGGCAAATGCCAGGGCGATAGCAGAAATTGTCACCTTCATGGGTTCTCCTTCGTCTTCGGACCACGGGCACGATTGCCACGCCGGATTGGAGCAGAGCTTGCCCTTGCCGACAACAGCAGCAACGCACTGCCTGAAATTCGGCTGACAGCGCGGGCCCGCACCGCGTCAGAGGATGCGCCGCGGGTGGTCGAGTGCTTCGTGCGCGGCGTGCAGGCGACGCACCAGCACCTTGATGAAGGCGTCGTCGAAGCGGTGGCGGGTGCCAGGCGACAGTTGGCCCAGAGTCTCGGGCGTGAACGACACCGTGGTGCAGGGTGTGGAGACGATCACGTCCGCGCGGTGCAGGCGCAATTCAACGCTCGGCGCCAGGTAGGCCATTTCGCCCACGGAGGTGCCGCGGCCGAGCTGCGCCACCCGGCGGCCGTCGCGGAAGACCTCGACCTCGCCCTGCGCCAGGATGTGAAAGCTGGCGCCCTCCTGGCCCTTCTTGTACAGCGCGTGACCGAAGCCAAAGCGCTGCCACTTGGCGCGGTGCACGACCTCCCACAGCTCGACGTCGCCGAAGTCGGTGAAGAACTCCAACGACCGCAGCAGGGTGAAGCGCTCGGAATCGAGCACGCTCTGCAGGCGCCCGCGCGGCACTTCTCGCCGCGCCACCAGGCCCGACAAGCCCTGGGCGAACTCCTCCCACGTGGCCGGTCGATCACCCGGCTGCTTGGCCAGCGCGCCGCGGATCAAGGCGTCCAGGCTGGCCGGCACGCCCGCGCGCAGGCCGGTCAGCGCGGCGGGCTCTTCGTTGAAGACCTGGTGCATCAGGGCCGCCTGCGTCGGCGCTTCGAAGGGTGGGCGGCCGGCCACCAGGTGGTACAGCACGGCGGCCAGCGAGTAGATGTCGGCACCGCAGCCCAGCACGCTGCCGTCGAGCTGTTCAGGTGACATGTAGGCCAGCGAACCAACGCGGTGGACCTGGGTGCGCTCGGCGTCGAGCTGCATCACGCTGCCAAAGTCGGTGATCTTGATATCGACCACCTGGTCCTGATCCATCACTGCCAGCAGGTTGGCCGGCTTGACGTCGCGGTGGATCAGGCCCTGGCGGTAGACGTAGCCCAGCGCCATCGCACACTTGAATCCGACCTCGACGATCTGCTCCAGCGACAGCAACGCGTCAGGGCGGCAAAAGTTGCGCAAGGTGACGCCAGGCACGTACTCCATCACCAGGTAAGGCTGCACCGGGTCGGCCACCGCGTCGAAGATCTGCACCACGTTCGGGTGCGACAAGCGCCCGACCAGTGCGGCTTCGGCAGCGAAGAAGCGCTCGTACAAGTGCGCCCCGCTGCTGCCGCCCTCGCTGGGCGCGGCGGGAGCGCGCACGCACTTGATGGCCACATCGCGGCCGCGAAACTCGTCGCGGGCGTGGAACACCACACTGGTGGCGCCTTCGCCCAACTGGCCGAGCACGCGGTAGGGGCCGATGTGGCGCGGCAACTTCGGCGGTCGCGGGGCGACGGTGCTCATGACATGGCGGGAGCGCAGGAGCAGGGCTGGTGACACGGTTGATCGGGAGCTGGCATTCAAAGCGTGATCTTCTCCACGATCTGGCCACCATGATCGGCCAAACAAGGGGCGACTGTCGGCTTATCTTGCTCAATCGCACGATGGCTGGCGCGGCCGCCATCGACAAGCCCTGGCTGAACGGCCCGCGCCAGCACGGTACGTAGAATCACCGCCATGATCCAAGCCCAGCAAGAGCTGCTCGACGCCCTGCGCCGGGCCGCTGCCGAGACGGCACCCGGGCACGGTCTGGCACTGGCCTTCGAGTCGCCGAAGCTGGCGGCGCATGGCGACCTGGCCATCACCGCAGCGATGCCGTTGGCCCGCATTGCCAAGAGCAACCCGCGCGCGCTGGCCGAGCAATTGGTCGCCGCGATGCAGCGCCAACCCGCGGTGCAGCGCTGGGTGAGCGCACTCGAGATCGCCGGGCCCGGCTTCATCAATCTGCGTCTTGCACCGGCCGCCAAACAGGCCGTGGTCGCTGAGGTGCTGCGCGATGGCCCGCGGTTCGGCCTGCAACCGCCCAACGGGCAGCGGGTACTGGTCGAGTTCGTGTCGGCCAACCCGACGGGCCCGCTGCACCTGGGCCACGCACGCCAGGCCGCGCTGGGCGACGCCTTGTGCAGCTTGTTTTCGACCCAAGGCTGGCAGGTCACGCGCGAGTTTTATTACAACGATGCCGGCGTGCAGATCGCCACGCTGGTGGCGTCGGTCAGGGCCCGTCTGCAGGGCCTTGAGCCGGGCGACGCGGACTGGCCCGAGGCCGCCTACAACGGCGACTACATCGCCGACATCGCGCACGACTACGCCGCGGGCAAAGCCGTCAAGGCCGACGACCGCACCTACACTGCCTCCGGCGACGCCAACGACCTCGATGCCATCCGCCTGTTTGCCGTGGCCTACCTGCGCCACGAGCAGGATCTCGACCTGCAGGCTTTCGGGCTGCGCTTTGACAACTACTTTCTGGAGTCGAGCCTGTACCGCGACGGCAAGGTCGAGTCCACCGTGGCACGGCTGGTGGCTTCGGGCAAGACCTATGAGAAGGACGGCGCCCTGTGGCTGCGCACCACCGACTACGGCGACGACAAGGACCGCGTGATGCGCAAGTCCGACGGCACGTACACCTATTTCGTGCCGGACGTCGCCTACCACGTCAGCAAGTTCGAGCGAGGCTGGGCCAAGGTGATCAACGTGCAGGGCACCGACCACCACGGCACCATCGCCCGCGTGCGCGCCGGGCTGCAGGCAGCGAACATGGGCGTGCCGCTCGGCTACCCCGACTACGTGCTCAACACCATGGTGCGGGTGGTGCGCGGCGGGCAGGAAGTGAAGATCTCCAAGCGCGCCGGCAGCTACGTCACGCTGCGCGACCTGATCGACTGGACCAGCAAAGACGCGGTGCGTTTCTTCCTGATCAGCCGCAAGGCCGACACCGAGTTCACCTTCGATGTGGATCTGGCGGTGAAGCAGAACGACGAGAACCCGGTGTTCTACGTGCAGTACGCCCACGCCCGCATCAACTCCGTGCTGATTCAGCGCCCCGACGCCAATCTGCGCGCAGCCAATGTCACGCTGCTGACGGCCCCGAGCGAAATTTCGTTGATGCAAAAGCTCGGCGACTATCCCGAGGTGCTGTCTCGCGCCACCGCCGATCTCGCGCCGCACGACGTGGCCTTCTACCTGCGCGACGTGGCAGCCGCCTTCCACAGCTACTATGCCGCCGAGCGTTTCCTGCTCGACGACAACGCCGAGCTCACGAACGCCCGCCTGGCCCTGTTGGCCGCGACACGGCAGGTGCTGCGCAACGCCCTGGCCCTGTTGGGCGTGAGCGCCCCCGACAAGATGTACAGAGACGCCGTGGAGACCGAATGAAGATGCCCCAACGCCCCGCCAGCCCTCGCCGCCAACGCGGCAGCTTCGTCATCGGCCTGATCGTCGGTCTGCTGGTGGGCCTGGCCCTGGCGCTGGGCGTGGCGCTCTACATCGCCAAGGTGCCGGTGCCCTTCATCAACAAGGTGCCCCAGCGCACGGCCGAGCACGACGCTGCCGAAACCGAGAAGAACAAGAACTGGGATCCGAACAGCGCGCTCTACGGCAAGCCCTCCGCCAAGCCGGGCACCACCGCCAGCGGCGTGGTCAGCAACCTGCCGCCGCCGGCCGTGCCGCCCACCCTGCCGCCGCCGCTTCCCGCCGCCACCGGCCAGGCCAAGCCCGACCCGGCCGCCATCCTGGCCGGCAAGGCGCCGACCGACAGCGCTGCGGTGTCCACGAAACCGGGCAGTGATGCGTTGAGTTATTTCGTGCAGGCCGGCGCGTTCGGCCGGCCCGAAGACGCAGAAGCCCACCGCGCCAAGCTGGCGATGGGAGGCTACGCGGCCAAGGTCACCGAACGCGAACAGTCGGGCCGCACGGTGTACCGCGTGCGGCTCGGCCCCTTCGACAAGCGGGAAGAAGCCTCGCAGATCAAGGAAAAGCTGGAGAGCGCGGGCGTGGAGTCAGCGCTGGTTCAGGTTCAAAAATAAGCTTCGAGGGGAGTGCCTGAACTTATCGGGCGCCAACGCACTCAACACCGGCACTCCACATTTGCCATTGACCTGGGATTGACACTCATGAACCGTCGCGACTTTTCAGCACAACTGGTGGGCCTGGGCCTGGGAGCGACCGCGCTACCGGCGCTGGCGCAGAGCAAGCCGGTTGAAGGCACCCACTACGTGCGCCTCGGTTCCCCCGCCCCGGTGAGCGCCCCGGCCGGCAAGATCGAAGTGATCGAGTTCTTCTGGTACGGCTGCCCCCATTGCAATGACTTCGAGCCCGCGCTCGACGCCTGGCAGAAGAAGCTGCCCGCCGATGTGGCCTTCCGCCGCGTGCCGGTCGCCTTCCGCGAGATCTATGCGGTGCACCAGCAGATCTTCTATGCGCTCGAAGCGCTGGGCAAGGTCGAAGCCATGCACCGCCGCGTGTTCTACGCCATCCACAGCGAGCGCCAGCGCCTGGAAAAGGCCGACGACATTGCCGCGCTGATGGAAAAGAACGGCATCCCACGCGCCCAGTTCCTGGAAGTCTTCAACTCCTTCTCGGTGCAGACCAAGGCCAAGCAGGCCACCCGCCTCGCCGAG
>JANMSS010000389.1:0-2297 GCA_031389585.1 Burkholderiales bacterium
CGAAGACACCACGGTCGGCAGCGGTGCCACCGCGCAGACCGGCAACAAGGTTGCCGTGCACTACACCGGCTGGCTCCATGACGCCAGCGCCGCGGATGAGCGCGGCACCAAATTCGACTCCAGCAAGGACCGCGGCGACCCTTTCAAGTTCAGCCTCGGCGCCGGCATGGTGATCCGCGGCTGGGACGAAGGCGTGCAAGGCATGCAGGTCGGCGGCACCCGCGTGCTGCGCATCCCGCCCGAGCTCGGCTATGGCGCGCGCGGTGCCGGCGGCGCGATCCCGCCGAACGCGACGCTGGTGTTCGAGGTCGAGCTGCTGGCCGTCTGAGCGAAGCCGCCCGTTGATGACCGACCTGCGCACGACGCCGCCCCAGGAGGGCCGCGCCGCGGTCGACGCGACGCTGGCGCAGCGCGCCGGCCTGCTGTGCGTCTGCGTGGTCGCGGGGCTCGGCATCGGCTTTGCCGGCCAGGCCCTCTCCAGCGACTCCGCATGGTTCCTCGCGGTCCCGGCCTGCATGCTCGCCGGGTGGCTCTACGTCGCCGACCCGACCCGGTGCGCCCGACGCCGGACGGGCCCTGAGCTTCTTAGGCGTTGAGCTGCGGGCCCAGGTTGGCCAGCATGTCGTCGACCATCGCCTGCAGGTCGTAGCGCGGCCGCCAGCCCCAGTCGCGCTGCGCGGCGCCGTCGTCGACCGAGCGCGGCCAGGAGGCCGCAATGGCCTGGCGGAAGTCGGGCTCGCAATCCATCGTAAACGCCGGCTGGCGCTTGCGGATCGCAGCGGCAATCTCGACCGGCGTGAAGCTGATGCCGGCCAGGTTGTAGGCGTGGCGCTCGGGCACCTGCGCTGGCGGCGCCTCCATCAACTGCAGCGTGGCGCGGATAGCGTCGGGCATGTACATCATTGGCAGCGCCTGGTCTTCGCGCAGGAAGCAGGTGTAGCGGCCGCGTTGCAGCGCAGCGTGGAAGATCTCGACGGCGTAATCGGTGGTGCCGCCGCCGGGCGGCGTCTTCCAGCTGATCAGGCCGGGGTAGCGCAGGCTGCGCACATCGACCCCATGGTGCTGGTGGTACCAGGCGCACCAGCCCTCGCCGGCCAGCTTGCTGATGCCGTAGACGGTGCTCGGGTCCATCACCGTGTGCTGCGGTGTGTTCTCCTGCGGCGTGCCGGGGCCGAAGGCGGCGATCGAACTGGGCCAGAAGATGCGCTCGAGCTTGTGCGAGCGCGCCACTTCGAGCACGTTCAAGAGGCCCTTCATGTTCAGGTCCCAGGCCCACATCGGGTGCTTCTCGCCGCGCGCCGACAAGGCCGCCGCCAGGTGGTAGACCTGCGTGATGCCATGGCGCTCGACGATGCCGGTCAGCGCGCCGATGTCGGTGCAATCCAGCTCCTCATGGGCGAGCCCAGGGACACGGCCGACCGGCGCGACGTCGCTGGTGAGGACAGCGCCCTTGCCATGGCGCAGCACCAGTGCGCCGGCCAATTCGGTGCCTATCTGGCCATTCGCGCCGATGATCAGGATCTTCATTTCACGAGGCCGAGTTCGCGCCCTGCTTGACTGAACGCCGCGACGGCCTTCTCGAGATGCTGGCGCTCATGCGCTGCACTCATTTGCACGCGGATGCGCGCCTGGCCCTTGGGCACCACGGGGAAGAAGAAGCCGACCACGTAGACGCCGAGTTCGAGCAGCCGCGTGGCGAGCTTTTGCGCCACCACCGCGTCGTAGACCATGATCGGCACAATGGCATGCTCACCGGGCTTGATGTCGAAGCCCGCCGCGGCAATGGCCTGGCGGAACCAACGCGTGTTGTCCTCGAGCTTGTCGCGCAGCGCCGTGCTGGATTCGAGCAGGTCGAGCACCGCGATCGAGGCGCCGGCAATCGCCGGCATCAGGGTGTTCGAGAACAGGTACGGCCGCGAGCGCTGGCGCAGCAACTCGACGACTTCCCTGCGCGCTGCGGTAAAGCCCCCCGACGCGCCGCCCAGGGCCTTGCCCAGCGTGCCGGTGATGATGTCGACGCGGCCGAACACGCCGCGGTGCTCATGCGTGCCGCGCCCGCGCGCGCCCATGAAACCCGAGGCGTGGCACTCGTCGATGCCGAGCAGCGCGTCATATCGGTCGCACAGCACGCGAATCGCATCGAGCTTGGCGACGGTGCCGTCCATCGAGAACACGCCGTCGGTGAAGACCAGCTTGAAGCGCGCGCCGCCGGCCGCGGCCTCGGCCAGGCAGCGCTCGAGGTCGGCCATGTCGTTGTGCTTGTAGCGAAAGCGTCGCGCCTTGCACAGGCGGATGCC
>JANMSS010000014.1:0-26577 GCA_031389585.1 Burkholderiales bacterium
ATTCCCGTCTCGGCAATGGGCGTCAAAGGCCAGTTCGAGCATCCGCTGGTGGTGCGCGCCAAGCTCGAGGTCGCGGCCGCTTGCCATGCCCACGGCAAGACCCCGTCGCACTGCGTGGTGACCGAGTTCAAGCACGCTGCGGCCCTGATGGAAGCCGCCGGCAAGGCCTGCCGCCAGTTCGGCTACACGCGCATGTGGAGCATCCACCCGGCGCAGATTCGGCCGATCGTCGATGCCTTCACGCCCACCGTGGCCGAGGTTGACCTGGCCATCGAGATCATCGCCGCGGCGCAGGCGGCTGACTGGGCGCCGATTCGGCACCACGATATGCTGCACGATCGCGCCAGCTACCGCTACTTCTGGCAACTGATGGAGCGCGCCCATCGCACGTCCTATGCAGGCGGGCCGCAGCTACCGGCCGAGGTGCGCGACGCCTACTTCACCCACGCTGTCTGAGGCCGCCAGCGTGCTGGTCCTGCCCACCTTCGCATCACCGGTCGAGTTGCACACCCAGCGATGTGTACTGCGCCAGTGGCGCGACGACGACTTCGCGCCCTGGGCCGAGATGAACGCCGATCGCGAAGTGCGACGCTACTTTCCGAGCGTGCTAGATGCCGAACAGGCGGCTGCGGAAGCTGGCCGCTGCCGTGATGCGATCGCCCAGCGCGGCTGGGGCATGTGGGCACTCGAAATTCCCGGCGAGTTCAGGTTTGCCGGCTTTGTCGGCTTGAACGTGCCGCACTACGACGCGCCCTTCGTGCCGGCGGTCGAGATCGGCTGGCGCCTGCCCCGCGCGGCCTGGGACCGAGGCTTTGCCACCGAAGCTGCACGGGCGGCGCTCGAATTCGCGTTCAAGCATCTGGGGTTGCGCGAGGTGATTGCCATCGCCGTACCGAGCAACGAAGCGTCGCTGCGTGTGATGCAGCGACTGAGTATGTTGCGCGACGCAACCGGCGACTTCGAGCACCCGCGCGTCGAAGCGGGCCATCCATTGCGGCGCCATGTGCTGTATCGCACGGCTGCGCCGGCTTGATCGCTGCCTGCAACGTCTCGCAACCTTTGGATTCGAACACGCTGCCAAAATGCCAGCCACCACCCGCACCGGAGAGATGCCTTGAACGCCAGCCGATCAACCTTGACTGCCCTGACTGCCCTCGCCGCGAGCCTGTTGTTCGCCACCGCCACCGTGGCACAGACCAGCGCCACCAAGCCTGCGGCCAAGTCCGCCAAGTCAGCGGCCAAGGCGCCTGCCAAGAGTGCCACGCCCGTGGTCGAAGCGCCGCTGCCCAATGCCGGCGGCGAACAACTTGCCGCGGCGGACATGACGCACTACGGCGACTACGCCTGCGACTTCGACCAGACCGTCAACGTCGTCGTGGCGCCGAAGAACACCGGCTACGTCGACGTCCATTTCAAGAAACAGAGCTGGACCATGAAGCCCGTCCTGTCCTCGACCGGCGCCCTGCGCCTTGAAGACGTCAAGGGTCGCATGCTGATGCTGCAGATCGCCAACAAGTCGATGTTGATGGACACCCAGATCGGTCAGCGCCTGGTCGACGGCTGTGTCCACGAGAAGCAGCGCCTGGCCACTGCCGCTGCAGCGGGTCAGCCCGCGGGCGAAGGATTGCTGCAGGGCGGTGCGGCGATGAGTTCAGCACCGAAGTAATTCTTTGAGTGCAGCGGCCTCGCGCTCGGCGCTGAGGCCGGCCTTGCTGAAGACTTGCTGATCAGCCGCGAGGCTGCGGTACCAGGCCAGCGTGTCTGCCACCGTGTATGCCAGCGGGCGAATCGTCAGCCCCGCGGCGCACGCGGCCTGGGTGTCGGTGAGCGCAAAGGCGGCATGGTCGCCGGCCGGGTGCAACCACAGCGGCAAGTCGACCCAGGCATTCAACCCGCAGCGTTCGATCTCCTTGGCGCTGGCCCATTGCCAACGCGGCTGCGTACCCGCGGCCGACGCGCAGGCGTCGAGCACGGCACCCATTGTCAGTGCGCCCGGTGCCGAGATCAGGTTGAACGGGCCCTTCAAATCGCCGCCGCTGGCCTGAAGCACAAAGGCCGCGACATCGCGCGCATCGATGAACTGCACGCCATCGTCAGCCGTGCCGGGCACCAGCACCGTTTCGCCACTCGCCGCACGTGCCACGCGTGCGGGCCAGTAGGTGAAGCGCTGCGTCGGGTCATGCGGACCGACGATCAGGCCGGGGCGGATCAGCAAGGCGCGATCCCCAAAGCGTGAAGTCACGGCCTCTTCGCACAGCGCCTTTAGCGCGCCGTAGGTGCGGCCGTCGACCACCTCAGTGTCGACATCGTCGATGCGCGCAAGGTCATTGGATTCGTCGTTCGGTCGGCTGAAGTCGGCATAGACCGACACGCTCGAGATGAACACATAGCGGCCGACCCGCCCCTGCAGGCACTCGGCCATGCGCGCCACGTCGCGCGGCAGGTAGCCGCAGGTGTCGACCACGGTGTCCCATGTGCCTTCGACCAACGCCGACAGGTCGACCTTGCGGTCGCCCTGGCACACTTGCACGCCTTCCGGCCACACCGTCGCGGTCTGTCCGCGGTTGAACACCGTGACCTGGTCGCCGCGCGCAGCGGCAGCCTCGACCAGATGGCGACCGACGAACTGGGAGCCGCCAATGACCAACCACTTCAAGGTGACGCATCCTGAGACTGCTTGGCTGCGGCCCATCGCCGCAACTCGGCAAGCAGGCCGCGGCCGCGCTCGTCGGCAGTGACTTCCAACGCCGTGATGCGCTCAAACCATTCGGGCGCCTGCTGCCAGTGCAATCGGCACTGCCCAAGCCAGTGCTCGCGCTCCGCGGCGCTCAGCGTATCAGGGTGATTGCGTGCGCGAAAGCGCAGCAGCAACTCACCCAGGCGCGGATCGCTGAACGCCGGCCGGCGCTCGGCCAGCCGATCGGCCGGCAGCGCCCGCAAGCGCTGCAGCGCACGGCGGTCTTCGTTGTCGAGAAAGCCGCCGTAGAGGTCTTCGTCGACATCGATGGGCTCGCTCGGCGGTACGCGCTCGTAAACCTCGGGCCAGATCCCGGCCATTGAGTTGGCCTGCCGCGCTGCGACCTCGGCATGGCGCAGCGCCTGGTCGACATCGATGCCCCAGCGCGTAGCGGCCGCACCGAGCGCCTTCAGGTTGCCGATCACGATCGGTGATTTGTTCAGGTGAATGGTCTTGATCGGCAGCCGCGTCTGCCCCGGCGGCAGTGCGGCGACGGCGGTGAAGAGGCGCTCGCGCACCGTCTTGGCGTCGAGCGCGAACAACTCGCGCGGATCGAACGCCAGATCCCAGACGATGACCTCGTTCTTGAACTTCGGATGCGGCGCCAGTGGCCACACCACCGCCATGCAGCCGCGTTCCACCGGGTAGCGGCCCGACAGGTGCAGGAACGGCCGGCCCACGCCCATCTCGTCGATCACCGCCTGCTTCTTGTGCAGCTTCAGGCAATGCGCCCACAGCTTGGGCTGCTTGTCCTTGACGAGTCGGGCCAGTGCAATCGTGGCACGCACGTCGGACAGCGCGTCATGTGCGGCCTCGTGTGCCAGGCCATTGGCGGCAGTGAGGTGCTCAAGCCTGAACGACGGCTTGCCCTCGTCGCGCGTCGGCCACTCGATACCGTCGGGCCGCAGCGCCCAGGCGCAGCGCACCGTGTCCAGAAGATCCCAGCGTCCGCATTCGTTCTGCCACTCGCGCGCGTACGGGTCGAGCA
Source organism: Burkholderiales bacterium (assembly GCA_031389585.1). Taxonomy (GTDB): domain Bacteria; phylum Pseudomonadota; class Gammaproteobacteria; order Burkholderiales; family Burkholderiaceae_C; genus CADEEN01. The sequence goes on from JANMSS010000014.1 coordinate 3,726, forward strand.
GGTTGCGCCAGAACAGGAATCGAGTCACCTCGTCGTCGAAGCGCAGGCTGTTGTAGCCGCAGCCGACCGTGCCCGGGCGCGCCAGCTGGGCTTCGATGGCGTCGGCAAAGTCGCGCTCTCGAACACCGCGCTCGGCGCACACCTGCGGCGTGATGCCGGTCATGAGGCAGGCTGCGGGATCGGGAATCAAATCGGCCGCCGGTTGGCAATACAAGGTCAGCGGTGCCTCGATCTCGTTCAAGTCGGCGTCCGTGCGCACGCCGGCAAACTGCGCCGGCCGGTCGCGGCGCGGCACCACACCGAAGGTTTCGTAGTCATGCCAGTAGAAGCTGAAAGGCGTCATGCGCCGACGATAATTCACTTCGACGCCGTTTTCTCATTTGGAGCCCCGATCCATGTCCCGTGTCTTCAACTTCAGCGCCGGCCCGGCCGTGCTGCCCGAATCCGTGCTGCGCCAGGCGGCCGACGAAATGCTCGACTGGCAAGGTTGCGGCATGTCGGTGATGGAGATGAGCCATCGCGGCAAGGAGTTCATCGCCATCCATGCCGCGGCAGAGCGTGACTTGCGCGTGTTGCTCGTCATTCCCGCGAACTACAAGGTGCTGTTCATGCAAGGCGGCGCGATCGGCGAGAACGCCATCGTGCCGATGAACATGCTGCGCGGCAAGACCCGTGCCGACTACATTGACACCGGCGAGTGGTCGAAGAAGTCGATCAAGGAGGCAAGGAAATACGCCACCATCAACGTCGCTGCCAGCGCCGCCGCCACTGGTTACGACCGCGTGCCACGGCGCAGCGAGTGGCAGCTGGATGCCAATGCCGCCTATGTGCACATCTGCAGCAACGAGACCATCGGCGGCGTCGAGTACCACGACACGCCTGATGTGGGCGATGTGCCATTGATCGCCGACATGTCGAGCCACATCCTGTCGCGTCCGGTCGATGTGGCGAAGTACGGCCTGATCTACGGCGGCGCGCAAAAGAACATCGGCCCGGCCGGCCTGACCATCGTCATCGTCCGCGACGACCTGATCGGCCAGGCTCTGCCGATCACGCCCTCGGCCTTCGACTACAAGACCGTGGCCGACAACGACTCGATGTACAACACGCCGCCGACCTACGCGATCTACATCGCAGGCCTGGTGTTTCAATGGCTGAAAGCCCAGGGCGGGCTGGCCACCATGGCCGAGCGCAACCGCAGCAAGGCCGCCCTGCTCTACGACTACCTCGATGCCAGCGCCTTGTACAAGAGCCCGGTGCAGCCCGATTGCCGCTCGCTGATGAATGTGCCGTTCAAGCTGCGCGACGAAGCCCTCGACGGCGCCTTCCTCAAGGGTGCCGACGAGCGCGGCCTGCTGCAGCTCAAGGGCCACCGATCGGTCGGCGGGATGCGCGCCTCGATCTACAACGCGATGCCGGTCGAGGGCGTGCGCGCGCTGGTCGCCTACATGAAGGAATTCGAGGCGACGCATGGCTGAGCCGCAGTTCAACGTCCTGGTCCTCAACGCGATCGCTGCCGGCGGCCTGAAGCAACTGCCCGGCGACCGCTACCGCACCGCCAAGGATGTGAAGGCACCCGACGCCGTGCTGGTGCGCTCGGCCGACATGCACAGCATGGAAATCCCCGCCAGCGTTCGCGCCATCGCGCGCGCCGGCGCCGGCACCAACAACATTCCGGTGGCCGCCATGAGCGCGCGCGGCGTGCCGGTGTTCAACGCGCCCGGCGCCAATGCCAACGCCGTCAAGGAACTGGTGCTGGCAGGTATGCTGATGGCCGCGCGTAACCTGCCCGGCGCGCTGCGCTTCGTCGCCGCGCTCGACCCGCAGGACAAGGAACTGGAGCACAAGGTCGAGGAAGGCAAGAAGCACTTTGCGGGCTTCGAGCTGATCGGCCATACGCTGGGCGTCGTTGGTCTGGGCAAAATCGGTTGCCTGGTCGCCGACGCCGCCATCAAGCTGAACATGAACGTGCTCGGCTTCGACCCCGACATCACGGTCGATGCGGCCTGGAGCCTGCCGTCGCAAGTCAAGCGCGCCACCAGCGTGACCGAGGTGCTCAAGCACGCGAACTTCGTGAGTCTGCATGTCCCACTGGTGGCGGCCACCAAACACCTGATCGACGCCGACAAGCTGGAGCAGATGAAGACCGGCTCGGTGCTGCTGAATTTCTCTCGCGAAGGCGTGGTCGACGACCGGGCGGTGTTGGCCAGCCTGGACAAGAAACACCTGGGCATGTACGTCTGCGACTTCCCCAACGCCGCCCTGCACGGCCATGAGCGCGTGCTCGCGCTGCCACATCTGGGCGCGTCCACGCGCGAGGCCGAGGAGAACTGCGCCGTGATGGTGGCGCAGCAGCTGCGTGATTACCTTGAGCATGGCAACGTCAGCAACGCCGTCAATTTCCCCGCCGTCAGCATGGCCCGCGAATCCAAGTACCGGGTGGCGATCGCCAACGCCAACGTGCCCAGCATGTTGGGCCAGATCTCGACGACCATGGCCCACGCGGGCCTGAACATCCACAACATGGTCAACAAGAGCCGCGGCGAAATGGCCTACACCCTGGTGGATGTCGACAGCCCGGTCGATGCCTCGGTGTTGGCGCGGCTGGCCGCCATCGACGGCGTCCTGTCCGCGCGCTATTTACCGCTGGCGTAGGCCAGGAAAAGTATGTAAACTGCAAGCATACTTTTGGGAGCATGCGATGGAAGCCACCGTGGCCGAACGCGGCCAGATCACCCTGCCCAAGCAGGTGCGCGATGCGCTGGGGCTGATCAAGGGCACGACACTCAAGGTCGAGCTTGACGGCGGGCGAATCATCCTGCGCAAGGATGTCAAGGACGCGCTGTCGCGGGCCCGTGGCCGTTTCAAGCTGGCTGAAGGCTTTACGAATACCGACGACGCAATGCGCGCCCTGCGCGGGCGCGCGCCGGGCGACCCCTACCCACCGCCCGAAGAAGAAGGCAAGTGATTGCCGTCGATTCCTCCGTCCTGCTCGACGTCCTGACCGAAGACCCGCGCTTTGCCGGTGCTTCAGAGGTCTGCCTGGGCGAAGCCATCGCCCACGGCGATGTGGTGATCTGCGACGCCGTGGTGGCTGAAGTGCAGGCCATGCTCGCGACGCGGGAAACGGCGATGGATACGCTCGTTTCGCTTGGCATCCGCTACCAGGCGACCAACGAGCAGGCAGCCATTCGGGCCGGCCACATGCAGCGCCGCTTTCGCGACCGCGGAGGACGCCGCGAGCGCGTCGTGGCCGACTTCCTGATTGGCGCCCATGCGCTGATGCAATGCGACGCCCTCATCACACGTGACGCCGGCTTCTTTCGCGACTATTTCAAGGGCCTGAAAGTCATCGTGCCAAAAGGCGCCTGAACGACACTCCAACACCCACCCCACAAGAGCCTCCCACCATGACCCACGCCTTCGCCAACACCCGCAAGCCCCTGGGCAAGAAGGGTTCGTACTTCTCGCTGCCCGAACTGGCCAAGCAGTACCCCAATGTCAACCGTATGCCGATTTCGATGCGCATCGTGCTCGAGTCGGTGCTGCGCAATTGCGATGGCAAGAAGGTCACCGCTGCGCATGTCAAGCAGGTCGCCAACTGGAAGGCCAATGCCGAACGCAACGACGAGATTCCGTTCGTCGTGGCTCGCGTGGTGCTGCAGGACTTCACCGGCGTGCCGCTGCTGGCCGACTTGGCCGCCATGCGCAATGTGGCCCAGTCGCTGGGCCGCGACCCGAAGACCATCGAGCCGCTGGTACCCGTCGATCTGGTGGTTGACCACTCGGCAACGATCGACCACTACGGCAACAAGCAGGCACTCGACCTGAACATGAAGCTCGAGTTCAAGCGCAACCAGGAGCGCTACGAGTTCATGAAGTGGGGCATGCAGGCCTTCGACACCTTCGGCGTGGTACCACCGGGCTTTGGCATCGTGCACCAGATCAACCTCGAGTACCTGGCGCGCGGTGTGCACAAAGCCAAGGACGGCACCTATTACCCGGATTCGCTGGTCGGCACTGACAGTCACACCACGATGATCAACGGCATCGGCGTGGTGGGCTGGGGCGTGGGCGGCATCGAGGCCGAGGCTGGGATGCTCGGCCAGCCGGTGTACTTCCTCACGCCCGACGTGGTCGGCATGCACCTGAGCGGCAAGCTGCGCGAGGGCGTGACCGCCACCGACCTGGTCTTGACCGTGACCGAGATCCTGCGCAAGGCCAAGGTGGTCGGCAAGTTCGTCGAGTTCTTTGGCGAAGGCACGCGCACGCTGGCCCTGCCCGACCGCGCAACGGTCGCCAACATGGCGCCCGAGTACGGCGCCACGATGGGCTTCTTCCCGGTCGACGAGCGCACCATCGAGTACTTCGAAGGCACCGGCCGCACCAAGGACGAGATCGCTGCCTTCGAGAGCTACTTCAGGGCGCAACAGATGTTCGGCGTGCCCAAGACCGGCGACATCGACTACTCACAGGTCGTCAAGCTCGACCTGTCCAGCGTCGTGCCCAGCCTGGCCGGCCCGAAGCGCCCGCAGGACCGCATTGAGATCACCCACCTGTCGAAGAAGTTCGCCCAGCTCTACAGCGCCCCGATCGCCGAGAACGGTTTCAACCAACCTGCCGCGAAACTGGGCGTGCGGCACCCGGTCGTGCATGTCAATCGGGGCGCGCGTCCTGGAGAAGGCGACGCACTGCCCGTGGCCGCGCTGCCCGCGGCTGCGCCGCGCGACATGGTCGAAATGGTTGACAACCGCCCGACGCTCGCGGCCACCAAGGGCAAGGCCCGGCATGCCGCAGACGGCCTGACGATCGGCAACGGCGACGTGCTGATCGCCGCCATCACCTCGTGCACCAACACCAGCAATCCGAGCGTGCTGCTCGCCGCCGGCCTGCTGGCGAAGAAGGCGGTCGAGGCGGGGTTGACTGTGCAACCGCACATCAAGACCTCGCTCGCACCGGGCTCGCGCGTCGTCACCGAGTACCTCGAGAAGGCCGGCCTGCTGCCGTACCTGGAGAAGCTCGGCTTTGCCGTGGCGGCCTACGGCTGCACCACCTGCATCGGCAATGCCGGTGACCTCACGCCCGAATTCAACGAAGCAATCACGAAGAACGACCTGGTCTGCGCCGCGGTGCTTTCAGGCAATCGCAATTTCGAAGCCCGCATCCACCCGAACCTGAAGGCCAACTTCCTGGCCAGCCCGCCGCTGGTGGTGGCGTATGCGATTGCCGGCACCGTGACGCGCGACCTGATGACAGAACCTGTCGGCAGGGGCACAGGTGGCAAGGACATCTACCTCGGCGACATCTGGCCCTCGAGCGACGAGGTCTACAAGCTGCTGAAGTTCGCGATGAACCCGAAGTCTTTCCGCGAGAACTACGGCAACGTGAACAAGAAGCCGGGCAAGCTGTGGGACGACGTCAAGGGCACCAAAGGCCAGGTCTACGACTGGCCCAAGAGCACCTACATCGCCATGCCGCCGTTCTTCGAAGACTTCACGATCCAGCCCAAGGCGGTCACGTCTGGCGTGCAACGCGCGCGCGTCATGGCGCTGTTCGGTGACTCGATCACCACCGACCACATCTCGCCGGCCGGCGCGATCAAGGAGGCCTCGCCGACCGGCGCGTACCTCAAGGGCCACGGCGTGCACAAGGCCGACTTCAACAGCTACGGCGCGCGCCGCGGCAACCACGACGTGATGATGCGCGGCACCTTCGCCAACGTGCGCGTCAAGAACCTGATGATCCCGGCCGGCGCCGACGGCTCACGCGAGGAAGGCGGCGTCACGCTGTTCCAGCCCGGCGGCGAGAAGATGTTCATCTACGACGCGGCGATGAAGTACATCGCCGCGGGCACGCCCACGGTGGTCTTCGCCGGCGAGGAGTACGGCACCGGCTCGTCGCGCGACTGGGCGGCCAAGGGCACGCTGCTGCTGGGCATCAAGGCCGTGGTGGCGCGCAGCTTCGAGCGCATCCACCGCAGCAACCTGATCGGCATGGGCGTGCTGCCGCTGCAGTTCAAGGGCAGCGACTCCTGGCAGACGCTGGGCATCCAGGGCGACGAGGTCATCGACGTGGTGCTCGGCAAAGACATCAAGCCGCAGACCGACGCCAAGCTGGTGATCACGGGCAAGGACGGCAAGCAGCGCGAAGTCACCGTCACCCTGCGCATCGACACCGCGATTGAGGTCGATTACTACCACCACGGCGGTATCCTGCCCTTCGTGCTGCGGCAACTGCTGGCCGCCTGAGCCAGCACGTCACAACGATCTCAAGGGCCGACGATGAAAATCCTGATGCTGCATGGCGTGAACCACAACATGTTCGGCCAGCGCGATCCGGCGCAGTACGGGACAATCACGCTGGCCGAGATCGACACCCAACTGCAGGCCTTGGGGCGCGAGTTGGGCGCCGAGGTGCTGAGCTTCCAGACCAACCACGAAGGCGCGATGTGCGAGCGCATCCATCAGGCCTTCACCGAGGGTATCGACGCGGTGCTGATCAACGCGGGGGCGTGGACGCATTACAGCTACGCCATCCGTGATGCACTCGCGATCCTCACGTGCCCCGTGGTCGAGCTGCACATGTCGAACGTCCACGCCCGCGAGCCATTCCGCCATGTCTCAGTGTTTGCCGAGATCGTGCGCGGGCAGATTTGCGGCTTCGGTGTGGACAGCTATTTGCTGGGGCTGCGGGCGGCGGTCTCTGCGGCCAAGGGCGGCTGATCGGTTGTTCTTCTCTTGCCGAGTCGGCATGGGAAGAACAACCTACAAACCCCGCTCGCGAGCAAACGCCTCCAGCGCCGGCAGCAGAGGCCCCAGCTTCTCGGCAACCGCGTCGCGAATGGTATCGACCATCACCTGCGTCGAACGCTCGATCTCGATGTTCACCGCGTCACCAACGCGCTTGTCGGCAATGATCGTCATGCGCAGCGTCTCGGGAATCAACCAGACCTCGAACCAGCCTGAACCATCGGGTTCTCGTCCGGCCTCGGCCACTGTGAGGCTGGCCCCGTTGACGGCGATGTAGCCCTTGGCAAAGACATAGCGCATCCACGGTGCCGGTACCGCCAACCGCAGCACATGGTTGTTCTCGGGCTGGCGCAACTCGGCCACCTGCGCCATGAAGTCGATATGGCCGGACAGTGGATGACCGCCGATCTCGGCGCCGTCGAGGGCCGCGCGCTCGACATTGACCCGGCTGCCGACCGTCAACGACCGCAGCGTGGTTACCGCCAGGGTCTGCTCCATGACATCGAAGTCGGCCGCGTGGTCTCCCTGCAGCGCGGTAGCCGTTAAGCACACGCCGTCCACCGACACACTGGCGCCGATCGCCAAGCCCTGCGCAAGCGCCGACGGGACTTCGAGCGTGATGCTGCGCAGGCCCGGGCGATCGCTGAGTTGCGCGACCCGTGCGATGCCTTGAACGATGCCGGTGAACATGCAGTCACTGTACCGTGACCGCATGCCCGGCCGGATCACCAGTTGACTTCGCGCTCCGGCGTGGCGCCAATGCGGTGGATCGACAGGTCGGCGCCCTCGTATTCCTCTTCCTTCGTCAGTCGCAAGCCCATGGTCTGGCGCAACACGCCGTAAACGACGAAGCCTCCGACGAGTGCCCAGCCCACGCCCAGGAGGGTGCCGATGACTTGTGCAGTGAAGGTCACGCCCCCGAGCCCGCCGAACAAAGGCAGGCCAAAAATGCCGCAGGCGATGCCGCCCCAGGCGCCGCACAGACCGTGCAAGGGCCAGACGCCGAGCACGTCGTCGATCTTCCACTTGTTCTGCGCGCGGGTGAACAGCACAACGAAAATCGTGCCAGCCACGCCGCCGGTGACCAAGGCGCCGAGCGGATGCATCAGGTCGGAACCGGCACACACCGCCACCAGACCGGCGAGCGGGCCGTTGTGAACGAAGCCAGGATCATTGCGGCCGGCGATCGCAGCGGCCAGCGTGCCGCCAGCCATCGCCATCAGTGAGTTCACGGCCACCAGGCCGGAGATCTTGTCGATGGTCTGCGCGCTCATTACGTTGAAGCCGAACCACCCGACCGTCAGAACCCAGGCACCCAGGGCCAGGAAGGGGATGCTCGAGGGCGGGTGCGCGCTGATGCCACCATCCTTGCGGTAGCGGTTCAGCCGCGCACCGAGCAGCAGCACGGCGGCCAGGCCAATCCAGCCGCCGATCGCATGCACGACCACGCTGCCGGCGAAGTCATGGAATTCAGCGCCGGCAACGGCCTTGATCCAGCCCTGCACGCCGAAGCGACCCCCCCAGACCACGCCTTCGAACAGCGGATAGATCAGACCCACCAGAACCGCTGTGGCGATCAATTGCGGGCCGAATCGTGCACGCTCGGCAATGCCGCCCGAGACGATGGCCGGGATCGCCGCTGCAAAGGTCAACAGGAAGAAGAACTTGACCAGCTCGTAGCCGTTCTTGGCCGCCAGCCCTTCGGCGCCGGTGAAGAAGTTGACACCGTAGGCCACCGTGTAGCCCACCAGAAAGTACGCCAGTGTCGAGACCGCAAAGTCGACCAGGATCTTGACCAGCGCATTGACCTGATTCTTCTTGCGCACCGTGCCAAGCTCGAGGAAGGCGAAGCCGGCATGCATGGCCAGGACCATGATGGCCCCGAGCAAAATGAACAGGGCGTCGGTACCCTGCTTGACTTGATCCATGGGCGTGCTCCTGCAGCTTCGGGTTGTACGTGCTGGGGTCTGCGTCAGCGCCTCCCCGTCGGCGCACCAGGTTCGCAAGTTTTGTGCCGCTTTCGGTGCGCACCGCACGCCACGGCGCGCACCAAATTACACCGCAACCAGGCGGCAACGCCCTGCGCATGGACCCCTGTTGGTGCGGCAACGCACCGCTTGTGTGCGCCCGGGCGGTCGCAGCGGGGCTGCGGCACACTGTGAATCCATGACCCAACTGCCTGATCGCGTCGCGGCGATGCGCTTCACGCTGGCCGCACCACCGCCCGGGTTTGCGGCTGACCCCTACCCCTGGTTCGCCGCGCTGCGCCAGCACGCGCCAGTGCATACACTCGCCCCCGGCGTGCTGCTGCTGACCCGCTACGACGATGTGGTTGCGGTCGACCGCAGCGCCGCGGTCAGCTCCGACAAGCGGCGCGAGTTCGGGCCCAAGTTCGGCGCGGGCTCGGCGCTCTACGAGCACCACACCACCAGCCTGGTGTTCAACGACCCGCCGCTGCACACCCGCGCACGGCGGCTGTTAATGGGGGCCATGAACCAGCGCGCGATCACGCGCATGGAGGCCGGCGTCGTGCCGCTGGTCGAGCGCCTGGTCGACGAACTCCAAGCACTGGGACCGCAGGCCGACCTGATCGAGTAATTCGCCGCCCGTATCCCGGTCGAGGGGATCGGCAATCTGCTGGCGATTCCGCACGCCGGGCGTGGGGCCCTCCGCGCCTGGTCGCTAGCGATCATGTCGGCGCTGGAGCCGGCGCCTGACGCCGCGCTGCTGGCACGCGGCCATGCGGCTGTGAGCGCGTTCCTGGCCGCCCTCGAGGGTCTGGTCGCCGACCGCCGCGCCCACCCCGGCGAACCCGAGGCCGACGTATTGACGCGGCTGATCCAGGGCGAGGTCGAGGGCGAACAGCTCACTGCGCTGGAGCTGCTGCACAACTGCATCTTCCTGCTCAATGCCGGGCACCAAACTACTAGCAACCTGATCGGCAACGGCGTGCATGCGTTGCTCAGCCAGCGCGGCGAGTACGAACGCCTGCAACGTGAACCGACGCTGCTGGGCAGCACGATCGAAGAGTTGCTGGTTTCGAAAGCCCGCTGCAGTTGAACAACCAATTGACGATCGCGGCGCTTTCCGCAATCGGCCTTGGACGGCGAGCCCCAGCGCGACCTGCGATTGCGCTTCCGCGGCTTTCGGCGCCTGCCGATCCGCACACGCTGAAAGCCTTGCAACGCAACATCAAGCGGCGACTCGCGCCGAGTCGGCGCGCTCAACTGCGCCGGATGCGTGCCACCCAGCGCGGCTCGTCGAAGCCGACCGTGACTTCGCCGTCGGCCCACAAGACCACAGGCCGCTTTATCAGGCTGGGCTGCACCCGCATCAAGTCGCGGGCACTGGTGGCGTCGACCACCGCCTGCTGGGCGGCGGCATCGAGCTTGCGCCAGGTGCTGCCCTGGCGGTTGACCAGGGGCTGCCAGCCCAGCGCCGCGATCCACGCGTCGAGTGCGACCTCGGGCACACCGGCTTTCTTGAAGTCGTGGAAATCATGGGCCACAAAGCGTGCGGTCAACCACGCGCGGGCGCGCTTGACGGTGTCGCAGTTCGGGATGCCGTAGACGATCATCAGTCGTCAGGCCCGCGCCGCCTGTCGTCGCAGGCGGGATCGACCGCGTAGCTGGCCTCGCGCACCTGGCCCTGAACCAGCCAGACCTGGAACCAGCGACAGAACAGCGACTCGTAGCGGTAGGACCAGACCTCGCCGACACCGCGCCAGCCGACGCGCGTTTCCGAGGGTGTGCCGAGTTGACGACGCACATGGGCCTGCGGCGCCGCGATGGCAACGGCCTCGAAATTGGCTTCGGTCAGCACCTGCTGCCACCCTTGCACGCGCCCGGCCGCGTCGAGTTCGATCATGTAGGTGTGCTTGCCCATCGGGCCGCGCGCGTACTCGACCTGGCTGCTGCCGTTGGGCAGGACGTTGCGGCCGGTGGGTTCTCCCATGCGGGCGCGCAACTCGGCGTCGGTCGCGTGGACTCGCAGGTTGCCTGGTGAGTAGCCGGCGCAACCTGCCAGCGCCGCCGCCAGCGTCACAACGAGTCTAGCTGCGCTCGATGCAGGCGTAGGCCGCGTGGTTGTGGATCGACTCATGGTTCTCGACCTCCACCCGGTAGCGGCCGATGCGTGCGTCGGCGTTCAAGGCCAGCGCCACATCACGCACCAGGTCTTCGACAAACTTCGGGTTCTCGTAGGCGCGCTCGGTGATCCACTTCTCGTCGGGGCGCTTGAGCAGGGCCCAGACTTCGCTCGACGCGTGGTCCTCGGCAAAGCGCACCAGCTCGAGCCACTCGACTGCCGCCTTCAACTCGGCGCGGATCGTCACCGTCGAGCGCTGGTTGTGCGCGCCGTAGTCGGAAATCTCCTTCGAACAGGGGCACAGGCTCTTCACGGGCACCGCCACCTCGGCCCAAACCGACGTGACGCCGCCGCGCGTCTCGGCAATCCAGCGGCCCTGGTAGTCGAGCAGGCTTTGCACACCCGACACCGGGGCGCGCTTGCGCACGAAGAAGGCGAATCGAGCTTCGATGCGGCCTTCACTCGCGCCCAGTCGCTCGAGCATCGCGGGCAGGCGTTCGCGCAGCGTGGCCGCGTCGAGCGGCGCATCAAGCTGTTCCAGCTCATTGAGCCAGGCCACGAAACGCGACATGTGGGTGCCCTTCTTCTCGGCGGGCAGCGCCACATCCAGATCCCACAGCGCCGCACTGGCCTGCACCGCCCCGGCCACGCGCAATTGCAGCGGATAGCGCAGATCCTTGATGCCGACTCGCTGGATCGCGAGGTGGCGCTCGTCGCGCTCGCTTTGCATGTCAGGGATGTGCTGGGCCTGGGTGGGGTGGGTCATCGTCGAACGAGGGTCATTGCGGTGCAAGCATCGCACCAAATTCGCTGCCGCGCCGCGGTAGGCCCATTGCCTGTCGGCTGCCGCACGCCGTCAGGCCTTGACGCGCACCAGCGCGGGCCGGGCGCCAAAGCGGGCGGCGATCGAGGTGGCGATGCCGTCGGCGTCCAGGCCGATCATTGCCAGCAGCTTGGCCGGATCGCCATGTTCGATGAAGTGGTCGGGCAAGCCGAGCGAGAGCACCGGCCGGGTCAGGCCCGCGGCGTGCAAGGCTTCCATCACCGCGCTGCCGGCGCCGCCCATGACACAGCCTTCCTCGAGCGTGACGATGGACTCGTGCGTGCGCGCCAGCTCGGCCACCAGTTCGGCATCGAGTGGCTTGATGAAGCGCATATTGGCCACGGTGGCGTTCAGCCGCTCCGCAGCAACGAGCGCCGGATAGAGCAGCGTGCCGAAGGCGAGGATCGCAATGCGTTCGCCCTTGCGCCGGACTTCGCCGCGGCCCCAGGGCAACTCGTCGAGCGTGCGCTGCACTTCGACACCGGCTCCTGCGCCACGCGGATAGCGCACGGCGACCGGGTGGTCGCGGCGATGCGCAGTGGTCAGCGCCATCCGGCATTCGTTCTCGTCGGCCGGCGCGATCAGACCCAGGTTGGGAATGCAGCGCAGGTAGGCGATGTCGTAGGCACCGGCATGGGTCGCGCCATCGGCGCCCACCAGACCGGCGCGGTCCAGCGCAAAGGTGATCGGCAGATTCTGGATCGCCACATCGTGGATCAACTGGTCGTAGCCGCGCTGCAGAAACGTCGAGTAGATCGCCAGCACCGGCTTCAGGCCCTCGCAGGCCAGGCCGGCGGCAAAGGTCACGGCATGCTGTTCGGCGATGCCGACATCGTGATAGCGCGTCGGGAAGCGCTTGTGGAACTCGACCATGCCCGAGCCCTCGCGCATCGCCGGCGTGATGCCCACCAGCTTCGGGTCGGCCTCGGCCATGTCGCACAGCCATTGACCGAAGACCTGAGTGAAGGTGGTCTTCGGCGCGGTGGTTGGCTTGACCAAGCCGACCGCGGGGTCGAACTTGCCCGGGCCGTGGTAGTTGATCGGGTCGGCCTCGGCCAGCTTGTAGCCCATGCCCTTCTTAGTGACCACATGCAGGAATTGCGCACCCGGCAGATCACGCAGGTTCTCCAGCGTCGGGATCAGCGAGTCGAGGTCGTGGCCGTCGATCGGACCGACATAGTTGAAGCCGAACTCTTCAAAGATCGTGCCCGGCACGACCATGCCCTTGGCATGCTCCTCGAAACGCCGCGCCAGCTCGAACAGCGGCGGCGCGTTCTTCAGCACGGTCTTGGCGCCCTCGCGTGCAGCCGCGTAGAACTTGCCGCTCATCAGCCGCGCCAGGTACTTGTTCAGCGCGCCCACGGGCGGGCTGATCGACATGTCGTTGTCATTGAGCACGACCAGCATATCGGCCTGCAGGCCGCCATGCGATACGCCACCGTTGTTCAGGGCCTCGAAGGCCATGCCGGCGCTCAGCGCGCCGTCGCCGATGATCGCCACCGCCTTGCGCTTTTCACCCTTGATCTTGGCGGCGATCGCCATGCCCAGCGCGGCCGATATCGAGGTCGAACTGTGCGCCGTGCCGAAGGTGTCGTACTCGCTCTCGTCGCGGCGCGGAAAGCCGCTGATGCCGCCCAGCTGGCGCAGCGTGCCCATGCGGTCGCGCCGGCCGGTGAGGATCTTGTGCGCGTAGGTCTGGTGGCCCACGTCCCACACCAGGCGGTCCTCAGGCGTGTCGAAGACGTAGTGCAGCGCGATCGTCAGTTCCACAGTACCCAGGTTGCTTGAGAGGTGCCCACCGGTCTTGGACACGCTCTGCAGCACGTACTCGCGCAACTCCGCGGCCAGCGATTGCAGCTCGGCGCGCGACAGGCGGCGCAGGTCGGCCGGGCTGTCGATGCGCGACAGGATCGAGGTGGTGGTCATGGCGTTCATGGGCTAGGAATCTCGGTCAACGACCTTGTCGGCCAGCAGCGCCAGCCGCGCGGCATCGGCCAAACCACTGGCAGCCAGCGCCGCATGGGCTTGGTCGCGCAATTCGAGGGCATGGCGACGCGCAGCGCCCAGGCCCATCAGCGCAACGTAGGTCGGCTTGTTGTGGTGCAGGTCCTTGCCAGCGGTCTTGCCCAGCGTTTCAGAGGCCTGCGTCACGTCCAGGATGTCGTCAACGACCTGAAAGGCCAGGCCGATCGCAGCGCCATAGTCGGCCAGCGCACGCTGGGCACGCGCATCGGTGGTGCCGCAGGCGGCCCCCATCAGCACACTGGCCTGCAACAGCGCGCCGGTCTTGCGCCGGTGCATGTTGCGCAGGCTGGCTTCGTCAAGGCTCATGCCGATGCTGGCCAGGTCGATGGCCTGGCCGCCGGCCATGCCCGCGTGGCCGGCACTGCGCGCCAGCAGCGCACACAGCCTGGCCTGCAAGGCGGGCGGCACGACGTCGCCATCGGGGGTGAGCACCTCAAAGGCCAGGGCCTGCATCGCGTCGCCGGCCAGCATCGCCTGGGCCTGGCCGAAGCACACATGCACGGTAGGCTTGCCGCGGCGCAGCACATCGTTGTCCATGCAGGGCATGTCGTCGTGCACCAGCGAGTAGGCGTGGATCAGTTCCACCGCCACGCCGGCTCGAAGCGCGCCCGCGGCGTGGCCATGCACGGCCTCGCTGGCGGCCAGCACGAGCAGCGGGCGCAAGCGCTTGCCGCCGTCGAGCACGCCGTAGCGCATGGCCACGCCCAAGCTGGAGGGCGCGTCGATCGGCACCCACGCCTCAAGTGCGGTCTCGACCGCACGCTGCGCGGCCAGCGTCCAGGCCTCGAAGTCGTCCGACTTCATGTCGCGGGCGCCCAAGGCTTGAGTTGCCCGTCCTCGAGCACCTTGACCTGCTCCTCGATGGCGGCCAGACGCGACCGGCAGGACTCGAGCAACTCGGCGCCGCGGCGGTAGTTGTCGAGCAACTGGTCCAGCGGCAGCTGTCCGTCTTCCATGCGTTGCACCAGGCGTTCGAGCTCGGCCAGCGCATCTTCATAGCGCACGGGCGTCGGTGGGGTGGCAGATGGGGATTGGCGCGGCATCTCGGTCAGGGAAAACCAGAGCGGCATTGTAGTCAGGCGACACCGTGGCGGGCTCAGCAGCATTCAGTCACATTGACGAGCGACAACGACGCGTGGCGACCCCGTCGATACAATCGCGCCCTCGCCGCCGAGACCCCCTCCACCATGTCCGACTTGAGCATCAACCGCGATGCACTGAATCGCGGCGCCTCGCCGCTGCCGGTCGCGAGCTACTTCGACGCCGACCTGTTCGAGCGCGAGCGCAGGGCCCTGTTCCGGCAGGGCCCGCGCTATGTGGGCCACGCGCTCGCCGTGCCGGCCGTGGGCGACTACCACACGCTGGTGCAGGAAGGCGGTGGCCGCGCCCTGGTGCGCACACGGGACGGCATCGAGCTCGTGTCCAACGTCTGCCGGCACCGCCAGGCCCTGATGCTGCGGGGCCGGGGCCACAGCCCCGGCCACATCGTGTGCCCGCTGCACCGCTGGACCTACGACCTGCACGGTCGCCTGATCGCGGCGCCGCATTTCGAGCACGACCCCTGCCTGAACCTGGCCAACTACCCGCTTCAAACCTGGAACGGCCTGCAGTTCGAGGCCAATGACTGCAACGTCGCAACCGACCTGGCCGCGCTCGGTGCGCGCGCCGACCTCGACTTCAGCGGCTATGTCTACGACCGCACCCACCTGCACGAGTGCGACTACAACTGGAAAAGCTTCATCGAGGTCTACCTCGAGGACTACCACGTCGGCCCCTTCCACCCCGGCCTGTCCAACTTCGTCAGCTGCGACGACCTGCAGTGGGAGATGGGCCGCAACTACTCGGTGCAGACGGTCGGCGTGGCGCACTCGGGCAGCGAAGCCCTGGGACGTGCCGGCTCGCCGGTCTACCAGCGCTGGCAGGATGCCGTGCTGCGCTACCAGCGCGGCACGCCACCGCGCTTTGGCGCGGTGTGGCTGACCTACTACCCCGGCGTGATGCTCGAGTGGTATCCCAACGTGCTGGTGGTCTCGACCCTGATCCCCAAGGGACCGCGCAAGACGCTCAACGTGGTCGAATTCTTCTACCCCGAAGAGATCGCCGCATTCGAGCGCGAATACGTCGAGGCGCAGCAGGCCGCGTACCTGGAGACCTGCGTCGAAGACGACGAGATCGCGCTGCGCATGGACGCCGGCCGTCAGGCACTGATGGAGCGTGGCGACGACGACGCCGGCCCCTACCAGAGCCCGATGGAAGACGGCATGCAGCACTTTCACGAGTGGTACCAGCGCCAGCTTGCGTCGACGTCGTGACCGTGCAGCGGCCCTCGGCACCGCTGCTGATGCTCGTATCGGCGCTGTTGTTCTCGTTGATGGCGGTGTGCGTGAAGTGGGCCTCGACGCAGTACGACGCGGGTGAACTGGTTTTCTACCGCAGCCTGATCGGCGTGCTGTTCATCACTGTGCTTTCTCGCGCGCGTGGCACGACTTTGCGCACGACCATGCCGGCCATGCATTTCTGGCGCAGCGCCAGTGGGGTGGCGTCCTTGGCACTGTGGTTCTACGCCCTCGGCGGCCTGCCGCTGGCCACCGCGATGACGCTGAATTACATGTCCTCGGTGTGGATGGCGCTGTTCCTGCTCGGCGGTGCGGTGATGCTCGGTGCGGCGCGTGTCGATGGCCGGCTGGTGGCTGCTGTGTTGGCCGGCTTTGCCGGCGTTGCGCTGGTCCTGCGTCCGGCCCTGGACCAACAGCAGATATGGCATGGCCTGGCCGGCTTGCTGTCGGGCCTGCTGGCGGCCATGGCCTACCTGCAGGTCACCGCGCTCGGCCGCGCCGGCGAGCCTGAAGAGCGCATCGTCTTCTACTTCTCGCTCGGCGGCCTGGCCGTGGGCGCGCTGTGGATTGCGCTGCAGGGCGCCAGTGGACACACGCTGCGCGGCGTCGCCCTGTTGCTGGCCATTGGCCTCTTGGCGACGACGGCGCAGATGATGATGACGCGCGCCTACCGCATTGGGCATACGCTTTCCAACGCCAGCCTGCAGTACCTGGGCATCGTGTTTTCGTTTGTCTTCGGGGTGCTGTTGTTCGATGATCCGGTGACCTGGATGGCGCTGGCCGGGATGGCGCTGATCATCGCCGCCGGACTGACCGCGACCCTGTTGCGCGCGCGCCAGCAGCATGACGCGCTCGACACCCGCTCACCCCCGAATGAGGCCTGAGATGAACACCTTGATCAGCACCACCAAGCTATCGGCCCGCCTGCGCGAAAGCCCCGCGCCGACGCTACTGGATTGCGGCTTCGAACTCTCGGCCCCCGATGCCGGCGAGCGTGCCTGGCGCGCCGGCCACCTGCCCGGCGCGCAATACCTGCACCTCGACCGTGACATGGCCGGCGCCCGGCAGGACGCGGCAGGCCACTTTCGCGGCCGCCACCCGCTGCCCGAGCGCGCCGCATTCGCGCAGCGGCTCGGCGAACTCGGCATCACGCCGACTTCGAGCGTCGTTTGCTACGACGCCCAGGGCGGGCCCTATGCGGCGCGCGCCTGGTGGCTGCTGCGCTGGATGGGCCATGCCGACGTGGCCGTGCTCGACGGCGGCCTGGCCGCGTGGCGCGATGCGGGCGGGTCGGTCACCAGCGAAACCACGCCCGTGCAACCTGCGGCACCCTATCCGACGAGCGCCCCCGCCTTGCCGACGATCGACGCTGACGCCCTGCTGGCACGCCTGGGCCGAGTGCAATTGATCGACGCCCGCGGCGGCGATCGTTTTCGCGGCGAGGTCGAACCGCTCGACCGCGCCGCCGGCCATATCCCGGGCGCCCGCAACCGTCCGTTCAAGGACAACCTCGCGCCCGATGGCCGCTTCAAAAGCGCGGCCGTCTTGCGCGCCGAGTGGACGCCGCTGCTGGCCGGCCACGATGCCGGTCAGGTGGTGCAGCAATGCGGCTCGGGCGTCACCGCCTGCCACAACCTGCTGGCCCTGGCGCATGCCGGGCTGGGCGACAGCGTGCTCTACCCGGGTTCGTGGAGCGAGTGGTCGGCCGACCCGGCGCGACCGCAGGCCAAAGGGTGATCGAGCGCCACGCCGCTTGACTTAACGCAAGCCGCGCGTAGGCTTGCGCGAGCACAGTGATACTCAACCCAGGAGGTCTCGCACCATGTTCAAGCGCATCCTCGTTCCAACCGACGGTTCCGACATCACCGCCAAGGCGGTGCAGACCGCCCTCTCGCTGGCCAATCAGCAGGGCGCGCAGCTGTTCGCGTTCAGCGTGAAGGAACCATTCCCCTACAGCGCCATCTCCGAGATGCAGCCGGTGCCTCCGCAGGAGTTCTACGACGCCCAGGAGCGCATTGCCGCAGCCCGCGTGAAGGCGGTGGTCGACGCAGCCGGCAAGGCCGGCGTGACCTGCAGCGGCCACACGGTCGAAGCCCTGCACGCCTGGGAGGCGATCATCGACCATGCGAAAGCGCAGCAATGCGATCTGATCGTGATGGCCTCGCATGGCCGGCGCGGAATCACGGCCTTGCTGCTCGGCAGTGAAACTGCGCGCGTGTTGACGCACAGCGACATTCCGGTTTTGGTCGTCAAGTAGGTCTTTCTTCTCTTGCCGAGTCGGCGCCGGGTGTGTGTCCGACAGGTTCTTCTGCTGCCGAGTCGGCGCCGGGAGTGCCCCGGCGGGCAGTCACTTTCTTTCTGGTGGCTCAGAAAGAAAGTAACCAAAGAAAGAGCGCCTGAACACGTGATCATTCGCGCCTGCGGTTGCGTTTGATGCCAGCGCATTGCTCAGAAGCCTGACCCGGTACGGGCACGAGTTTCGATTGCACCGCAGCGCACCGCGCTTGGGTCACGACAACGGTTGGGAAAGCGCATTTGGGTCAGTGCAATCGCAGGCCTTACCGGATCAAGCAGACTTCAGCGCGCGAACAGGAAACCGCTCGCGTAGTCAGATGCGAAGATTCGTGTTGGGCCCTCTTTCTTTGCTTACCTTCTTTCTGGGCCAACAGAAAGAAAGTATGCCGCCCGCCGGGGCGGGACCCGGCGCCGACTCGGCAGGAGAAGAACCACCCTCAGTTCCTATGCATCACCTGCATCGCAAACGCCAACCCCAGACCCGCGCCGATCCAGGCGATCTGTGCCAGCGTCTGGCGCATCGGCAGCCGGCGCTGCAACTGTGGCAGCAGGTCGGCGACGGCGACGTAGATGAAGCTGCTCGCCGCCACCACCAGCAGGTACGGGAACAGCGCTTCCCACGGGCCGACGATGTAGTAGCCCAGGATCCCGCCAACCACCGCGGCCAGTCCCGACAGGGCGTTGAACGCCAGCGCCTTGGCGCGTGAGAAACCCGCGTTGAGCAGCACCACGTAGTCACCGACTTCCTGAGGAATCTCGTGGGCAATGACGGCCATTGCGGTCACGACCCCGAGTCGCACATCGGTAAGGAACGCCGCCGCGATGATCACGCCGTCGCAGAAGTTGTGGATGCCGTCGCCGACGAGCACGCTCCAGCCGCCGCGGCCGGCCTGCTCGGCATCGAAGCCGTGGTGGTGGTCATGGTGCGGGTCATCGCCTTCGTGGTGATGTCCGTGCCGATAAAGCTCGGCTTTCTCCAGCAGAAAGAAGAACATCAGACCCAGTAGCAGCGTGATGAACAGTGCCTGCGGCCCGGCGCTGCTCTCGAAGGCTTCGGGCAGCACCAGCAGCAACGCGGTGCCCAGCAGCAAACCGGCCGACAGGCTGACCAGGCTCTTGACCACGCGGCCGAGCACATGCACCGTCAGCGCCGCGGCGATCAGCACCGACAGCAGGCCGCCGACCAGCGTGGCGATGACGATATAGGCCAGCGTCATGCCACGCCGTGGCTCTTGAACCAGGCCAGGCAGCGGTGCCAGCCGTCGTCAGCCGCAGCCTTGCGATAGCTCAGCCGGTAATCGGCATGAAAGGCGTGCGGCGTATCGGGGTAGAGCACGATCTCCGAGCGGCCGTTGCCGCTGGCCTTCAGGGCCGCGCGCATTTGCTCCACCGTGTCGTTTGGGATGCCGGCGTCGTCGCCGCCATACAGGCCCAGCATCGGCGCCTTGATGCGGGATGCCACTGCGACTGCCGTGGCGTCACCGGCCGCGTAGGCCCTGGCCACAGGCCCGTACCAGGCCACGCCGGCCGTCAACGCCGGGTTGTGCGCGGCATACATCCAGACAATGCGGCCGCCCCAACAAAAACCGGTGATGCCCAGCCGTGAGGTGTCGCCGCCCTGCGCCTTGGCCCAGGCCACGCAGGCATCCAGGTCGGCCATCACCTGCGCGTCCCTGGCCTGGTTGACGACTTCCGCGATCAGCTTGCCGACCTCGCCGTAGCTGCCTGCGTCGCCCTGGCGCACGAACAGCTCTGGCGCGACGGCCAGATAACCCTGACGCGCAAAGCGCCGCGCGACGTCGGCGATGTGTTCATGGACGCCGAAGATCTCGCTCACCACCAGCACCACCGGCAGATTCGTCTTGCCAATGGGCGCGGCCCGGTAGGCCGGCATCTTGAAGTCGCCGACGCTGATGCTGACCTCGCCGACGCTGAGGCCCGTTGAATCGGTCTTGACCTGTGTCTGCGCCGCCACCGGCAGCACTGCGGCGGCGAAGCCGCTGCCCGGCGTGGCGCGCACAAAGTCGCGCCGACCTGGGTCGTGCAAGGGCGCGACGGGATCGGTCTTCGTTTCGAGCATGGTGTTTGAAGGGCCTGGCCAGTGAGCGGCGGATTTTGGCAGCTATTGGCGCGGCCCGCGGCAACCGCACAATGTGACTCATGCCGACTTCCTCACCACCCGCCGACGCGCCGCTCGCCGCCATCGACATTGGTTCGAACAGTTTCCGGCTCGAAGTCGGGCAGATGCTGGGCGGCCATTACCGGCGCATCGACTACCTGAAAGAAACCGTGCGCCTGGGTGCCGGTCTCGATGGCCACGGCCTTCTGACTGACGAGGCGAGTGAACGTGGACTGGCCTGCCTGCTGCGGTTTGCACAACGGCTGCAAGGACTGCCAGCGGCGCAGGTGCGCGCGGTAGCTACGCAGACCTTGCGCGAAGCGCGCAACCGCGACGACTTTCTGTTGCGCGCGCAGGCCGCGCTGGGTCAACCGATCGAAGTCATTTCAGGACGCGAAGAGGCGCGACTGATCTATGCGGGCGTCGCTCATCTGCAGCCCAGCCCCGTGCCGCGGCTGGTCATCGATATCGGCGGGCGCTCGACCGAAATGATCCTCGGCCTCGGTGCCGTGCCACTGCAGGCCGAATCGTTTGCCGTCGGCTGCGTCAGCCTGACGCTGCAGCACTTCCCCGAGGGCCGCCTGACCGCCGCCGCGTTCCGCGCCGCCCAGGTCGCCGCCGGCGCCGAACTCGAAGAAGCGCTCGAGCCCTTTGCGCCGCAGCACTGGCGCGAGGCGCTGGGTTCTTCGGGCACCGTCGGCGCGGTCTCGCAAGTGCTGGCCGCCAATGCCATCGACAAGGGCCTCATCACGCCCGATGGGCTGCGCTGGCTGATCGAGCGCAGCGTGCGCGCCGGCCACATCGACCGCCTCGAGTTGCCGGGCCTGAAGGACGACCGCCGGGCCGTGTTTGCGGGTGGCCTGGCCCTGCTCTACACCCTGGTGGCGCAGTTCGGCATCGAGGCCTTGCAGCCGGCCCGCGGCGCACTGCGCCAGGGCGTGATCATCGACCTGCACGAACGCCACAGTGCCTTGCGCACACCGGGCCGTGCGCCATCCGCAGGCGCACCCGGCGGCGACATCCGCGACGCCTCGGTGCGCAGCCTGCAGCGCCGCTTTGCTGTCGATACGGCCCAGGCCACGCGCGTGCGCCGGGTGGCCCTGGCGCTGTACGCCAACCTGGCCATCAACGACGGCGCCGACGCCAGCAGCCACAGCGAGAGCGACCGCGAACTCGGCTGGGCCTGCGACCTGCACGAGATGGGCATGATGGTCTCGCACCACGACCACCACCGCCACAGCGCCTACTTGCTCGGCCATGCCGATGCCGCCGGCTTCTCGCAAAGCCAACAGCGGCAACTCGCCGCCATGGTGCTCGGCCAGCGCGGCGGCTTGCGCAAGATCGAAACCGCGCTGACGCAGCGCGCCTTCGCCTTGCAGGTGTTGGCGCTGCGCCTGGCCGTCATCAAGTGCCATGCCCGCGGCCCTGTGGACAGCGGCGCCTTGAAGCTTGAGCGCAGCCCGCGCGGCGTGCGCCTGCACTTCAGGCCCGAATGGGCCGCGAGCCGCTTGCGCACGGTCTATCTGTTGCAGCAAGAGGCCCAGGCCTGGAACCGCAGCGGCGTGCTCGAACTGGCACTCGACCTGCCCGTCGCCGACGGCCTGGCGGACGAACGCACGTAATGCGGCTGGCGCCAGGCGCCGTCGGCGCCGCAGCGCTAAAGAATCAGCAGCGCCCGAAAGTCGTTGACATTGGTAAAGGTCGGCCCGGTGACGACCAGGTCGCCGAGCGCGTGGAAGAAGCTGTAGGCGTCGTTGCGGTCGAGAAACTCGGCCGGCTTGAGGCCCAGGGCCGCGGCGCGGGCCAGCGTGTCGGGGCTGAGGATGGCGCCGGCGTTGTCTTCGATGCCGTCGATGCCGTCGGTGTCGGCCGCCAGCACATGCACGCCGGGCTGGCCTTGCAAGGCGATCGCGCAGCCGAGCAAAAACTCGCTGGCACGGCCGCCTCGCCCGCCAAGGCCCGCGGGCGATCCTGAATCGCCGCCCTTGCTCTTCAGCGTGACCGTGGTCTCGCCGCCCGACAGGATCACGCAGGGCTTGGCGAAGGGCGCGCCGCGGCGTGCAACGGCGCGCGCCAAGGCAGCATGGACTTTGCCGACCTCGCGCGATTCGCCTTCGATTTCATCGGACAGGATGTGCGCGTCGATGCCGGCGCTGCGCGCCCTCGCGGCGGCGGCTTCGAGGCTTTGCTGCGGGGTGGCGATCATGCGCAGGGCGTGGCCGACAAAGCGCAGATCGCCGGGCTTGGGCGTTTCATAGGCGCCGCTCTCCAGGCCGGCACGCGCGGCGGCCGGCAGTGCGATGCGGTAGCGGTCGATGATCGCCAGCGCATCGGCGCAGGTGCTCGGGTCGGGCAGCGTCGGGCCGCTGGCGATGACCTCGGGCGTGTCGCCGGGCACGTCGGAGATCAGCAGCGTGAG
>JANMSS010000016.1:0-7252 GCA_031389585.1 Burkholderiales bacterium
TTGACCGAGCGCAGTTCGGCACTCACCAAAGCACCCGTGCCGGCCGCGGTTGCAGCACCACTCTCGCCCTGCCGAGCCGCGCCAACACTGGCGCTGGCGTATCCGGTCATGCTGTAAACTGACATTGAATCTTCGAGCCCCAAAGCCAACACCGATTATGTCAAAGCCCAAACCCGCCCCGCTGCCCGCGGGTACTGTGGTTGGCGGCTATCAGATCATCAAGAAGCTGGCGGCTGGCGGTTTTGGCGTGGTTTATCTCGCTGAAGACGAGCAGCGCCACCTGATCGCGCTGAAGGAATACCTGCCGGCCTCGCTGGCCGAGCGCTCGCCCGGCGAACTGACCCCGCGCGTCAAGCCCGACAAGCTACCGCTGTACCGGCTGGGCCTGAAGAGCTTCTTCGAGGAAGGCCGTTCGCTGGCCCAGATTTCGCACCCGAGCGTGGTCTCGGTGCTGAACTTCTTCCGCGAGAATGAAACCGTCTACATGGTGATGAACTACCTGCAGGGTGACACCCTGCAGGACTTCATCGTTACGGCGCGCGATCTGAAGCGCGACAAGGTCTTTCGCGAGTCGACGATTCGCAGCCTGTTCGACGAGATCCTGCGAGGCCTGCGCATCGTGCACCAGCACAAGATGCTGCACCTGGACATCAAGCCGGCCAACATCTTCGTCACCAACGAGAACAAGGCCGTGCTGCTGGACTTCGGCGCCGCGCGCGAGGTGCTGAGCAAGGAAGGCAACTTCATCCGGCCGATGTACACGCCTGGTTTTGCGGCGCCCGAGATGTACCGCCGCGACGGCAGTCTGGGCCCGTGGACCGACATTTACGCCATCGGCGGTTGCATCTACGCCTGCATGCAGGGCTATCCCCCCAACGACTCGCCGCAGCGCATCGAGAAGGACCGCCTCGCGCTGTCGCTGTCCAGGCTGCGCAACGTCTACTCCGACAACCTGATCGAAGTCACCGAGTGGTGCATGTCACTCGACCCGTTGTCGCGGCCGCAGAGCGTGTTCGCCTTGCAGAAAGAGCTGGCCCGGGAAACCGAGCGCCGTTACACCAAGCTGAGTTTCAGTGAGCGGCTCAAGTTGCAGCTCGAGAACCTGAAAACCGGCGCGAAAGCCTAGGGAATGAGGCGGCCCCCAGGCTCACTGCGTTCGCTGCCCCCCCAGGGGGCGGTCAGGCCCTTGGGGCGGCCCGGCGGGCTCTGACATGCGCTTCTCCGTCTATCAACTCAGCCGCAAGGGCGGCCGCGAGAAGAACGAAGACCGCATGGGCTATTGCTACACGCGGGACTCGGGACTGTTTGCGCTGGCCGATGGCATGGGCGGGCACCCCGAGGGCGAAGTCGCCTCGCAGCTGGCACTGCAAACGCTGGCCGCGCTGTATCAGCGCGACGCCAAGCCGACGCTGGCCGACCCGCTGCGCTTCTTGCATGACGCGATCATCGCCGCACACCACCAGTTGCTGCGCTACGCCACCGAAAAGGCGCTCATCGACACGCCGCGCACGACCCTCGTGGCCTGCGTGATGCAGGGCAACGCGGCCTTCTGGGCGCATTGCGGCGACTCGCGTCTGTACATGGTGCGGGGCGACAAACTCATCGCCCGCACGCGCGACCATTCCTACACCGAATTGCAGGAAACACTGTCTCACGTGGTGCCGATGGGCGAGAAGTTCAACCGCAACGTACTCTTCACCTGCCTGGGCAGTCCGGGCAAGCCGGTTGTCGACACGGCAGGCCCGCTGCTGCTTCACGCGGGTGATCGCCTGCTGCTGTGTTCCGATGGGCTGTGGGGTTCCGTCACCGACAGCGTCATCGTCGAACAACTGGCGCGACGCTCGATCCCGGATGCCGTGCCCGAGCTGGTGGAGCAGGCGCTGCGCAACGGTGGACCCAAGTGCGACAACGTGACCGTGATCTCGGTCGAATGGGAGTCGGCTGAAGACAATGAGGGTGCCGGTGGCATTTCCACCGAGACCCTGGGTGACGAGGTCTTTGCTTCCACGATCCAGGCCAATCTGGTCGGAGAGCTGGCCAGCGACGAACTCGATGAGGCGGAGATCGAGCGCTCGATCAAAGAGATCAACGACGCGATCCGCCGTTCCAACGAAAAGAAATCCTGATGACCGATTTTGTTCGAAGCGGCGGCCGCGCTGCCAATCAGCTTCGCCCATTGCGCATCGAGCGCAGCTATACCCAACATGCTGAAGGCTCGGTGCTGATTGCCTTCGGTGCCACCCAGGTGTTGTGCACGGCCTCGGTCGAGGAGAAGGTGCCGCCGCACAAGCGCGGAAGCGGCCAGGGCTGGGTCACTGCCGAGTACGGCATGCTGCCGCGCGCAACCCATACCCGCGGCGATCGCGAGGCCGCACGCGGCAAGCAAAGCGGCCGCACGCAGGAGATCCAGCGCCTGATTGGCCGCTCGCTGCGGGCGGTTTTCGATCTGTCGGCACTGGGCGAGCGATCGATCACGCTCGACTGCGATGTGCTGCAGGCCGACGGTGGCACGCGCACTGCGGCCATCACCGGTGCCTTCGTGGCTGCGCACGATGCCGTGCAGTGGCTGCTGGCGCAGGGCCGCATCGGCGTCAACCCAATCCGCGACCACGTGGCAGCGATCTCGGTCGGCTTGCTGGATGGCTTGCCGCTGCTTGATCTCGAGTACAGCGAAGACTCGACCTGCGATACCGACATGAACGTGGTCATGACCGGCGGCGGCACCTATATTGAAGTCCAGGGCACGGCCGAGGGCGCCGCATTCACACGCGCACAGATGGATACCCTGCTGATGCTCGCCGAGCGCGGCATCGCCGACCTGGTCACGGCGCAAAGGCTGGCATTGGCGTCATGAAGCTCGTGCTGGCGTCCAACAACGCCAACAAGCTCGCCGAGTTGCAAGCCTTGTTCTCGGGCTCAGGCATGGAACTCGTGACCCAGGGCTCGCTCGGCATTGCCGAAACCGAGGAGCCGCACGACACCTTCATCGAGAACGCACTGGCCAAGGCACGCCATGCCGCGCGGGCCAGCGGCCTGCCTGCGATGGCCGACGACTCGGGGTTGTGCGTCACGGCCCTGGGCGGTGCGCCGGGCGTGCACTCCGCAGACTACGCCGGCGCGGTTGTCGCCACTGGCGACCGTGAGGCCCGGCGGCGCGCAAAGGACGCTGCCAACAACAACCGGTTGCTGCGCGATATGACCGGAATAGCTGACCGCCGTGCACGCTTCGTCAGCATCCTGGTGGCGCTGCGGCATGCGGAGGACCCCGAGCCATTGATTGCGCACGGCCGCTGGGAGGCCACGCTGCTTGACGCACCGCGCGGCACCGGCGGCTTTGGCTACGACCCGCTGGTGTGGATCGAATCGCTGGGCGCCAGCGTCGGCGAACTCAGCCGCGCTCAGAAGAACGCCGCCAGCCATCGCGCCCTGGCCGCGGCGCAGTTGAGCACGCTGCTGCGCACGGCCTGGCCGCTCGCCTGACGTGAGCGAAAGCCCGATCCGCATCCACCGCAGGACGGTCGCGGGCGACGCGAGCCTGAGCCTGAGCACCTTGCCACCCTTGGCGCTATACGTTCACCTGCCCTGGTGCCTGAAGAAATGCCCCTACTGCGACTTCAATTCGCATGAGCTGAGCGCCAAGCCCGGCACGCTGCCCGAGGCACGTTACCTTGACGCGCTGATGGCCGATCTGGACGCTGCGCTGCCGCAGGTCTGGGGCCGGCATGTGGTCAGTGTGTTCATTGGCGGGGGCACACCGAGCCTGTTTTCTCCCGACAGCATCGATCGCCTGCTGGCGGACATCCGCGCCCGTCTGCCGCTCGAACCCGGTTGCGAGATCACGCTCGAGGCCAACCCCGGCACCTTTGAGCGTGAGCGTTTTCGCGCCTACCGCGCGGCGGGCGTGACGCGCCTTTCGGTGGGCGTGCAGAGCTTTGACGACGAGCTGCTGTCGCGCATCGGCCGCGTGCACGATGGGGCCCAGGCCCGCGCTGCGCTGGCCGAGGCGCGCGCGGCCTTCGACACCTTCAACCTGGATCTGATGTACGCATTGCCCGGTCAGAGCCTGGCGCAGTTGAGCGCTGACCTCGATGTGGCGCTGAGCTTTGCGCCGCCGCACCTCTCGATCTACCACCTGACGGTAGAGCCGAACACCGCGTTCGCCAACGCCCCCCCGGTACTGCCCGACGACGACGCGGCCAGCGACATGCTCGACTTGATTGCGGCGCGTACACAGGCGTTCGGCCTGGCTCGCTACGAGGTCTCGGCCTTTGCGCAACCGGGCCACCGCTGCGCACACAACCTCAACTACTGGCGATTCGGCGACTACCTCGGCATCGGCGCGGGCGCCCACGGCAAACTGAGCTTTGCCGACCGGATCGTGCGCCAGGTGCGCTGGCGCGAGCCGGCGATGTACATGGAACGTGCGCTGGCCGGCCAGGCGGTGTCCAACGAGACGCCGGTCACGCCGTCGCAGTTGCCCTTCGAGTACATGCTCAATGCGCTGCGCCTGGCCGAAGGCTTCGAGCCCACACGCTTTGCCGAGCGCACGGGGCAGTCGATCGCCGTCGTCGACGCCGCGTTGCAGCAGGCACTCGAGCGGGGCCTGATCGAGCGCGAGGGCGCACGGTGGCGCCCGACGGCGCGCGGCTTTGACTTTCTGAGCGACCTGCAGGCCCTGTTTCTTTGAGCGCTGCCTCAGCGCGGCCGCCTCAGAGGCGGTTGGTTGAGGCGCCGGCAGTCGCGCGCAAGCGCTCGAGCAGGTGCGGCGTGATCTTCGGCAAGCCCAGCACTTCGTGCGCAGCACCCTGCGCGATCGCCTCGCGTGGCATGCCGAAGACGATGCAGCTGGCCTCGTCCTGGCACAGGTTGTAGGCGCCGGCATCGCGCATCGCGCGCATCGCCTTGGCACCGTCGGCGCCCGAGCGCTCGACTGAGAGGTGAAAGCCGCCCGGGGCCAGGTAGGCGTGGCCGGGCAGCAGGCGCTCGCCGACGACCGCTTCGGCAACCCGGATGCGCACCTGCGCGGCGCATCGAATCTTGTCGGTGATGTCCTCGGCCAATAGGCGCATGCCGTCAGCCACGCCGATCTTGGGTTTGGCCACGAAGTCAACGGCACCGAGTTCGAGCGCGCGCAAGGTCACCGCGGCGCCGCGGTCGGTCAGCGTCGACACCATCACGACCGGGGTCGGTCGCAGCCGCATCAGCTTGGCCAGGAAGTCGATCCCGTCCATGCGCGGCATCTCGATATCCGGCGTGATGACATCGGGATCGGTGTTGGGGATCGTTTCGCGCGCTGCAAAGGGGTCGGCGGCAACGCCCACACACTGCATGTCGGGCTGGCGATCGATGATTTCCTTCAGCAGGCTGCGGATCAGCGCTGAATCGTCTACGACTACCACACGGGTCTTGACCATGGCCTTGCCGCTGGCGGGGAAGAAGCAGACCTTGCGCGGGAACACGCCGAGTCAGTCCTTGCCAATGACGGCAATGCGCTCGTTATTCAAGTAGTCGAGGACGAACCTCGTGTTGCGCTCTCCGACCTTGAGCCACTTCATGCTGTCCGTCACTGCACCACCGCCGAAGACCTTGGCTTCCAGGGCCGTGCGCCTGGCGCGGCGCTCGCGGTCCCACAGGCCGCGGCGCGGCCTTCATCTGCGCGAGGCGTGCATCGGTGGCCTCGGTCAAGGTCGACCTCATGTGCGCTGGTAGATCGTCTTGCCGCGCAGTCGGAAGAGGTCGCGCGAATCGGCGAAGTTCTCCGAGTGGCCGACGTAGAGCAGGCCGCCGGCGCGCATCGCGCCGTGCATGCGATCGAGGACCGGGCGCTGTGTCGCCGCATCGAAATAGATCATCACGTTGCGGCAGAACACGAGATCAAAGGGTTCACCGAGCGACCATTGCGGGCTCATCAGATTGAACGCCTCAAACGCGATCATGCCTGCAAGCTCGGCCTTGACCCGAATGGCGCCGGCGTTGGCGTCGGTCCCGCGCAGGAAGTGGCGCTTCAAGCGCGGTGCGGTAAGGCCTCGAGCGCCGGCGTCGCAGGTGCCGCGCTGGGCAGTCGCCAGCACCAGGGTGTCGATGTCGGTAGCCAGCACAGTGACCGGTGCGTCGGCACCCAGCGTTTCGGCAACGGTGATTGCAATCGAGTATGGCTCCTCGCCCGTCGAGGCCGCGTTGCACCAGATGCGCAACGGCGGGGCCGCCAGGGCAAGGCTCATCTTCGTAGTGGGGGCACAGCGGCGACAGACTCGGTTGCGACGGGCGCATGGGCGTTGCCGCCGCAGGCTGTCCGTCGCGTTGCAAGCCTGGCTGCGCAGGCGTGTCGCAAGGCGCGGAAGTGGCACACCTTCGCGGTGCAATTCCTCGGCAATGTCGCGCAGTGCCGCTGCTAGACTGGTTTCCACCTTGAGCGAGTCGACCTCTCCAGCTGAATCGACGGCGCCGGCCGCGCTGGCGGCGGCGCCGTTCAACCTTGACGCCGCGCTGTCGCTATTGCGCCAATCGGGGCGTGAGCCACCAACCGGCGAGGCCGGCAGCCCGGCCTGGATGCAGGGCTTGATCGACGCCTTGTGCGAACTCTCCAGCCGTGACGCGCTGACGGGGCTGGCCAACCGCCGCCACTTCGAGATGGTGCTGGCCAGAGAAATCGATCGCGTGGCGCGCGCCGGCGAGCCGGCGCTGCTGCTGTTGCTCGACATCGACCACTTCAAGCGTGTCAACGACTCCCACGGTCATGCTGCCGGCGACCTGGTCTTGAAGGCTGTCGCCGAGGCCTTGCTGGAGTGCGTGCGGCCAATGGACACCGTGGCGCGCATCGGCGGCGAGGAGTTCGCCATTGCCCTGCCGAACTGCCCGCCCGCATTTGGCCCGACCGTGGCCGAGCGCATGCGCACGCGCATCGAGCGCCGCAACGTGACGATCGGGCTGTCACAACAGATCTCGGTGACGGTGAGCCTGGGCGGCGCGTTTGCGCCGCAATGGGTGCGCTCTTCGATGAACCTGTGGCTCGAGCGCGCCGACCTGCAGCTCTACAACGCCAAGGCGGGCGGCCGCAACCGTGCCGCCTTCGAGCCCGCCGTGGTGTCGCTGGTCAGCGCGGAGGAAAAAGGACTGTTGTTCAGTCATTCGCAATTCGGTGCGCTATCCGACCTGGACGAACCGAGAGACGCCCACCCATGACTGACGCCAACGCAACACGCGCCCCGCGGGCACGGATCACCGCGATCACCAGCGGCAAGGGCGGCGTGGG
>JANMSS010000022.1:0-13105 GCA_031389585.1 Burkholderiales bacterium
GTGCAGGATGAAGATGCGGTCGAGCGCGCGCTCGAGCACCGGGCTCACCTTGTATTCCTCGCACGGCGTCGCGAACATCATGTGCAGGAAGTTGCCCGCATAGCTCAGATCGTTCTTCGGGTACATGTACGGCTGGCCGACGGTGTACTTGTAAGCCATGGCAACCAGCGTCGGCATCTTGGCGATCAGGCGGATCGCGGCAATCTCGCGGTGCTTCGGATTGTTGATGTCCGTGCTGTCGTGATAGAAGGCCGACAGCGCGCCGACCAGGCCGGTCATGACCGCCATCGGGTGCGCGTCGCGACGAAAGCCCCGCAGGAAGAACTGCATCTGCTCGTTGACCATCGTGTGATTGGTCACGAGCTTGGTGAAGTCGGTCTTCTGCTCGGCGTTCGGCAGTTCGCCGTACAGCAGCAGGTGGCAGGTTTCCAGGAAGTCGCAGTTCACCGCCAATTGCTCGATCGGGTAGCCGCGGTAAAGCAACACGCCTTTGTCGCCATCGATGTACGTGATGGCCGACTGGCACGACGCCGTCGACATGAAGCCCGGGTCATAGGTGAACATGCCCGTTTGCGCGTAAAGCTTGCGGATGTCGATCACGTCGGGGCCGACGGTGCCCTGGTAGATCGGCATTTCGATCGGGGCGCCGCCATTGCTGAACGACAGGGTGGCCTTGTTGTCGGAGGCTTTCATGGACGACTTCTTTCAGGAGGAGGTTGGAAATGCGGGTGAGGAAGAAAGACGTTGGGCGCCGTCGGTGCGCATCAGGGCGAGCAGCGCGCGCAAGGCCTCATTGGGGGCCATTTCGCTTTCGACATCCTTGCGCGCCAGCAACAAATCGAGCAAATCGTTGTCCGGCAGGTCCATCAGCGTCTCCATCGCCCGCGCCTGGCCGACGGTCAAGCGAGATTCGTGCCGCTCGAAGAACCGGGCAATGAACAGGTCGTTCTCCAGCAAGCCCCGGCGGCAGCGCCACTTGAGCTTGCTGAGCGCGCGCGCATCGACCAGCGCATCGGGATCGGCATCGAGCGTCGGGGCCATGTTGGATCAGACGGCGCGGCGCACCATCAATTCCTTGATTTTCCCGATCGCCCGGGTCGGATTCAGATGCTTCGGACACACATCGACGCAATTCATGATGGTGTGGCAGCGGAACAGCCGGTACGGGTCTTCCAGGTTGTCCAGGCGCGCGCCGGTGGCTTCGTCGCGGCTGTCGGCGATGAAGCGGTAGGCCTGCAGCAGGCCGGCCGGGCCGACGAACTTGTCCGGGTTCCACCAGAAGCTTGGGCAACTGGTCGAGCAGCTTGCGCACAGGATGCACTCGTACAGGCCGTTGAGCTCATCGCGCTCTTCGGGCGACTGCAGGCGCTCCTTCTCGGGCGGCGGCGTGTCATTGACCAGGTACGGTTTGATCGAGTGGTACTGCTTGAAGAACTGCGTCATGTCGACGATCAGGTCGCGGATCACGGGCAGGCCGGGCAGCGGCTTCAAGACCACGCTGCCGGGCAGCGTGCGCATGTTGGTCAGGCAGGCCAGGCCGTTCTTGCCGTTGATGTTCATTGCGTCCGATCCGCAAACACCCTCGCGGCACGAGCGGCGGAACGACAGCGACGGATCGACCGCCTTCAGCTTCATCAGCGCGTCGAGCAACATTCGTTCGCTGCCGTCGAGCTCGACATCGATCGTCTGCATCCGCGGCTTGGCGTCGGTGTCGGGGTCGTAGCGGTAGATCTGGAAGGTGCTTTTGGTCATTGGGATACGGCCTTCAGAACGTGCGCACTTTGGGTGGAATCGACTCGGCCGTCAGCGGCTTCAACTGCACCGGCTTGTAGTCGAGCCGGTCGCCCTGGCTGTACCACAAGGTGTGCTTCATCCACTTCTCGTCGTTGCGGCCGTTCGGGAACTCGGGCGTGTCGGCGTAGTCGTTGACGCTGTGCGCGCCGCGGCTCTCGCGGCGTGCGGCGGCCGAGACGATGGTGGCCCGGGCCGCCTCGATCAGGTTCTCGACCTCGAGCGCTTCGACACGCGCTGTATTGAAGATCTGGCTCTTGTCCTTGAGAGTGATGCCCTTCACCCGCTCGGCCAGCGCGGCGATCTTGACCACGCCTTCATCGAGGCTGGCCTGGGTGCGAAAGACAGCGGCATGCTGCTGCATCGCTTTGCGAATGTCGTCGGCGACGTCCTGCGCGTATTCGCCCGACACGCTGTTGTCCAGCCGCGCGAGACGAGCCAGCGACGGCTCTGCGGCGTCAGCCGGCAGCGGCTTGTGCGTTTGGGCCTTCAGACCCGCGTCGATGATGTGCATGGCCGCCGCGCGCCCGAACACCAGCAGGTCGAGCAGGGAATTGGTACCGAGGCGGTTCGCGCCATGCACGCTGACGCAGGCGCATTCGCCGACTGCATAGAAACCGTTGACCACCGCGTTCGGATTGCCGTCCTTGGGCGCCACCACCTGGCCGTGGATGTTGGTCGGGATGCCGCCCATCTGGTAGTGAATCGTCGGCACCACCGGAATCGGCTCCTTGGTGATGTCGACGTTGGCGAAGTTGAGGCCGATCTCGAACACGCTGGGCAGGCGCTTCATGATCGTGTCACCGCCCAGATGCGTCAAATCCAGATTGATGTAATCCTTGTTCGGACCGCAGCCGCGACCTTCCTTGATCTCCTGGTCCATGCATCGCGACACGAAGTCGCGCGGCGCCAGGTCCTTCATGGTCGGCGCATAGCGCTCCATGAAGCGCTCGCCCGCGGCGTTGCGCAGGATGGCGCCTTCGCCGCGGCAGCCTTCCGTGAGCAGCACGCCGGCGTTGTGCACGCCCGTCGGGTGGAACTGCCAGAACTCCATGTCTTCCAGCGGCACGCCGGCGCGCGCGGCCATGCCCAGGCCGTCGCCGGTGTTGATGAAGGCGTTGGTGCTGGCCGCATAGATGCGCCCTGCCCCGCCGGTGGCAAACAGCGTGACCTTGGCCTCGAGGATGTGCACCTCGCCGGTTTCCATTTCCAGCGCGGTGACGCCAAGCACGTCGCCCTCGGCATCTCGGATCAGGTCGAGCACCATCCACTCGACGAAGAAGGTCGTGCGCGCCTTGACGTTTTGCTGGTACAGGGTGTGCAGCATCGCGTGGCCGGTGCGGTCGGCGGCGGCGCAGGCGCGCTGCACCGGCTTCTCGCCGTAGTTGGCGGTGTGGCCGCCGAAGGGGCGCTGGTAGATCGTGCCGTCGGGGTTGCGGTCGAAGGGCATGCCCATGTGCTCGAGCTCGTAGACCACCTTGGGCGCTTCGCGGCACATGTACTCGATGGCATCCTGGTCGCCCAACCAATCGCTGCCCTTGACCGTGTCGAAGAAGTGGTAGTGCCAGTTGTCCTCGCTCATGTTGCCCAGTGCGGCGCCGATGCCGCCCTGCGCTGCCACCGTGTGCGAACGCGTCGGGAACACCTTGGACACGACGGCGACGTTCAAACCCGCCTGGGCCAGGCGCAGCGAGGCCTGCATGCCGGAGCCGCCGGCACCCACGATCACCACGTCGAACTTGCGTTTGGCCAGCGTCGCCATCGTTGTCACAGCCTCCACAGCACTTGCACTGCCCAGCCGGCGCAGCCGACCAGCCAAGACAGCGTGAACACTTGCAGCGCGAGCTTCACGCCCACCGGTTTGACGTAGTCCATCCACACGTCGCGCATGCCGATCCAGGCGTGGACCAGCAGCGAAACGATGACGACGAAGGTCAGCACCTTCATCCACTGGCTCGAGAAGATCGCCGACCAGCGTTCGTAGCCCAGCTTGGGGCCAAACAGCAACTGCCCGACCAGCACGACCGTGAACAACGCCATCAGCACTGCGGTCACCCGCTGCGCGAGCCAGTCGCGGAAACCATAGTGCGCGCCGACCACCAGGCGCTTGGAACCGTAATTCTGTTCGGTCATGGCGTCCTCAGAAGAACAGCTTGACGGCCAGTGCCAGCGTCAGCACCCCGCTCGACGCCAGCGTGACCCAGGCCGAGATGCGGCCCTGCTCCAGGCTGACGCTGTGCGTCACGTCCATCCACAGGTGGCGCACACCGGCGATGAAGTGGAACAGGTAGGCCCAGATCAGGGCCAGCGCGACGAGCTTCATGAACCAGCCAGGCAACCAGCCCAGGCCGGCAACGAAGGTGCTGGTGAAGCGTTCGTAGGAAATCTCCGAGCTCAGGCTGACGTCAAACAGCCAGATCACGAAGGGCAGGAGCAGGAACATCAACACGCCGCTGACCCGGTGCAGTATCGACACGATGCCCGCCGGCGGCAGCCGGTAGCCGACGATCTGGGTGATGTGGATGTTGCGGTAGACGGGGCGTTTTTGTGTTTGCGTCGTGTCGGCCATGGCGATCCAAGCAGATGTTCCCGCGCTGAAACAAGTTCATTCTATTGCAGTGCAATATGTGCGCGCAGGTCGTGGCGCACGAACTCGAACTGCACGGTGCGCGAGGCTCGTTCCCGTCGCCGGACTGGCCGCCGTTTAGCCGACCACTGGCGGTCAGGATGCCGGCGGCGCCGGGCAGGTCGTGTACGACGTGCTGAACCCGCCCGCCTCCCCGCCTGTCCTGCACACCCCAGGACAGGCCCCGACGACCATCGTGTCAGTCGCGGTCGGCGGGCATCGCGACCGGGATCGCACCGCCGCCTGCGACTGACTTCTGCGCCGCGGGCTTGGGCTTCCTGTCGCGCACCAGGTAGCTGTACAGCACCGGCACGACGACCAGGGTCAGGATCGTCGAGGTGATCACGCCGCCGATGATGGCGCGGCCCATCGGGGCCTGGATCTCGCCGCCGTCATTGAACGCCAGCGCCAATGGCAGCATGCCGAAGACCATCGCCATCGTGGTCATGACGATCGGCCGCATGCGGATCATCCCGGCCTGCAGCAGCGCCTCCGCGACCGTGGCACCGGCCTTGCGCGCCTGGTTGGCGAAGTCGACCAACAGGATCGCGTTCTTGGTTACCAGGCCCATCAGCATGACCAGGCCGATCATCGAAAACACGTTCAGCGTCGAGCGCCAGAACAGCAGCGCCAGCATGACGCCGATCAACGCCAGCGGCAGCGAGGCCATGATCGCGATCGGTTGAACGAAGCTGCCGAACTGGCTGGCCAGCACGATATAGATAAAGATCACCGCCAGCGCCATCGCAGCCAGCAGGCCGCTGAAGGCCTCGGCCTGCTGCTGCAACTGGCCGCCGACATCGAAGCTGTAGCCGGGCGGCAGCACGGTTTCCTTGATCAGCTTCTGCACATCGTCGCCAACTTCGCCGACCGAACGGTCCTTGACGCCGGCAAACACCGCCTCGCGGCGCTGCAGGTTCTGGCGCCGGATCACCTCCGGGTTGAATACCGATTCGATCGTCGCCACGCTGTCCAGCGAGATCGGCGTACCGTCCTTGGCAAAGGCCACCGGCAGTCCGCGCAACTGCTCGATGCGTTCGCGCTGCGATTCGTTCAGGCGCAGCACGACGTCGACTTGCGTACCGTCGGGCGTAGTCCAGTAGGTGGCGGTGTCACCGTTGACATAGGCACGCAAGCTCGACGCCAGTTGCGGCGCGGTCAGGCCCAACTCGCGCACCGCATCGGGCTTCAAGCGCACGGCGTAGGCCGGCAGCCCGGGCTTGACCGAGAGCTCGACGTCGACGATCCCCTTGATCTTCTTGACCTTTTCGGCGAAGTCGGTAGCCACCCGCGCCAGCCCTTCCGGGTCGTTGCCGAGAATGGCCACGTAGACCGGTCGATTGAAGCCGACCGAGGCGTCGGTGCCGGGAATCTTGGCGATGGCCTCGCGCATCGCGTCTTCGACCTGTTTTTGCGAGCGCGAGCGCTCCTTCTTGTCCTTGAGCGCAATGTTCAGCGACGCCTGATTGCGCTGGCCGGCGCCGCCGACGAAGGTCGACACCGCTCTGACCTCTGGAAATGCGAGCACGATCTCCTCGATCTGCCGTACCTTGGCGTCAGTGCGCTCCAGGCTCGAGCCGACCGGCATGCGCAGCGCCAGCCGCGTGAAGCCCTGATCAGTCTCCGGCACGAACTCGCTGCCGACCAACGGGGCCAGCCCCAAGGCGCCGACGAAACTCGCCACCCCCACCGCCATGACCACACCGCGGGGCGTGATCGTGGCCCAGCGCAGGCGGCGACGGCTGGCCTTGTCGCGCGTGCCGTCGCCGGCAAAGCCGTGGCCGTAGGCCAGCAGCGGCGGGTAGAACATCCGGTAGCGCCGGCCCGAAAAGGCCCAGCGGATCACCCGCTCATAGACGGCATGCAGCACGTCCATCACGCGGTCGGTGGCGCGCAGCAGGGCCCCGAGCACTGGCAGCTTCTTCATCCGCTCGGCCGGCGGGTCGTGCCACACCGAGGACAGCATCGGGTCGAGCGTGAAGCTGACGAACAGGCCGACCAGCACTGCCACCACCACGGTGATGCCAAAGGGGTAGAAGAATTTGCCGATGATGCCGCCCATGAAGGCCACCGGAACGAACACCGCACACAAGGCGAAGGTGGTGGCCATGACGGCCAAGCCGATCTCGTCGGTGCCCTCGCGCGACGCGGTGTAGTGGTCTTTGCCCAGCGCGATATGGCGCACGATGTTTTCGCGGACCACGATCGCATCGTCGATCAGCAGGCCGATGCACAGCGAGAGCGCCATCATGGTCATGAAGTTCAGCGTGAAGCCGAGCATGTAGACCGCGATGAAGCTCGAGATCACGGCGATCGGCAGTGTCAGTCCGGTAATGATCGTGCTGCGCCAGGAGTGCAGGAACAGGAAGACGATGGCCACCGTCAGCAGCGCGCCCTCGATCAGGGTGTGCTTCAGTCCGTTGAGTGAACCCTTGACCCAGTCGCTGGCGGCGTAGATGACAGTCAGCTCGACGTCCGGCGGCAGCGTCTTCCTGATCTCGTCGAGAGCCTTCTTCACCGCGTCGCCGGTGACGACGATGTTCGCATCCTGCTGCTTGAAGATGTTGAAGTTGATCGCCGGCTGACCGTTGATGCGGGCGGTCGAGTCAGCCTCCTTCTCACGCTCGACCAGTTCGCCCAGGTCGCCCAGCGTCAGCGCCAGGCCATTGCGCCGCGCCACCACCATGCGCTCGAACTGCTTGGGGTCGCGCACGCGGCCCTCGACTCGCAGCAGAGTGTCCTGCGTGCGGTCATTGAGCAGCCCGACCGGCTGGTCGGCATTGGCCTCGCGCAGCGCCGTGGCAATCTCGGCCGGCGTCACGCCGTAGGTGCGAAGGCGCACCGGGTCCAAGTCGATGCGCACCTCACGCGTCACCAGGCCGCTGATATCCACCCGGGCCACGCCTTCGACGCGCTGCAGCCGCTTGCCGACATTGAGTTCGCCCAGGATCGACAACTCGCGCGCGCTGCGTGTCTTGGACAGCAACGCCACATTGACCACCGGCTCGCTGTTGTCGTTGTTGAAGCGCGAGATGTTGGGTGCGCGCACCTCGCGCGGAAATCCCGCCTGCACCGCAGCAACACGGTCACGCACCTCCTGCATCGCGCGGAACATGTCGGCGTCCAGACCGAACTCCACGCTCAGCGTGCCGCGGCCCTCCTGCGAGCGCGACATGATCCGCTTGACACCGGCGATGCTGTTGAGCGCCTCCTCGATCGGCTTCATGACCTCGCGCTCGACCGCCTCGGGTGAAGCGCCCGGGTAGTGGACCTCCATCCAGGCGCCGGGGAAGCTGATGTCGGGCATTTGCTCGACACCGAGCTTGGAATAGGAAAACAGGCCCAGAACGCAAAGCGCCACCATCACCATGACGGCGAAAACCGGGTTCTGGATCGAGACGCGGGTGATCCACATGACTGGCCTCCGGTCTTACTTGAGGTTGGGCGTCGATGCGGCCGCCGAAGCCACCGCCGCCGACTTGGGCGGCGCCACCACTGCCTTGGCACCCTCGCGCAGGTTCTCGAAGCGCGCGGCCAGCACCTGGCTGGCGGGCTCCACCCCTCGCAGCACCTCGATCCGGCCTTCGCGCGGATCACGGCGGCCCAGGGTCACTGCCCGGCGGGCGAGTGCCCCGGCTTCGATCACCCAGACATGGTCCTGACCGGCGGTGCTGCCCACTGCGGTGGCGGGCAGCGTCATCCGCTGCGTGGTATCGGCAAGTTGCACTGACGCCAATGCATACTGGCCTGCGCGAAGCATCTCCTTCGGATTGGCCAGCTCAATGGTGACGCCGATCGAGCGGGTGCCCGGTTCGGCTGCGGGCGCAATCCGGGCCAACTTGCCGGCCAGCGGTTCGAGCACCCCTTCGACCGACACCTTGACCGGCATGCCCGCTGACAGCTGCGACACCTCATGCGTGCCGACGCTGCCGGCCAGTTCGAGCCGGCCCAGATCGACGAGGGTCAGCACCTGCTGCTCGAGGCTCAGCTTCTCGCCAGCGACCACATGCCGCTTGGCCACCACACCGGCAATCGGCGCGACGATTTGGGTGTCGCGCGCGGCCAGGCGCATGGTGTCGAGCTGGGCCGCCGCGGCACGCGCCTGCGCGCGGGCGGCGTCCAAAGCCGACTTCGACTGGTCCAGGGCGATTGGCGAGATGAACTGCTGGTCGGCCAGACGCTGATTGCTGGCATGCGTGCGCTCGGCCTGTGCCACGCCGGCACGTGCGGATTCGAGAAGGGCGTTGCGCTCTGCCAGGCGGCTGGCCAGGTTGGCCCCGTCCTGCGTGCCCAGCAACTGGCCGGCGCGCACCCGGCTGCCTTCAGCGACGACCAGGGTCAGCAGCGTGCCGTCGGTCTTGGCCCGCACGACCGCCGTTCGCGGCGCCACCAGCGGCCCGGAGAACTCGATCAC
Organism: Burkholderiales bacterium; assembly: GCA_031389585.1. GTDB lineage: Bacteria > Pseudomonadota > Gammaproteobacteria > Burkholderiales > Burkholderiaceae_C > CADEEN01. The sequence continues at coordinate 8,832 of JANMSS010000022.1, forward strand.
CGAGGGCATCGCGACCCACATCGGCGCCACGACCTCGCGCGGCGCGAATTCCAGCGTCACCTCGGGCTTGCCATCCTTGTCCTTCTTGCCTGCAGCGCCGGGCTTGGCAACCATCGCCACTGCCGTGGCGACCCCGGCCAACGCCAGGACCACCGTCCCCCCAATCCACCAAGCTTTGCGCATGTGTAGTCCTTTCGATCCCTGCTCTCGTGAAGCGGGCACAGTGTAGGAGCGCGGATTCGCACGGCCGACAATGATGCGACAAAGCGCAGGAATGCGGCGACGAACTGCGTTCGCCCGCGATCACCAGGGCTCAGCCCAGCTGGTTGCGGTAGTGGTGGCTGCGCGTGTCGTAGAGGCCGCGACGCAGCTCGACCGCGCGGTCACCATAGGTGTAAGAGACGCGCTCGACCGACAACAGTGGCGCGGCGAGCGCCACCTCGAGCAACGCCGCAGTCGTCGCGTCAGCGGCCACAGCCCGGAGCTGCTCTTCGGCGCGGATCATGCGCACACCGAACTCGGATTCGAACAGGCCGTACATCGGGCCCTGGTAGGCCGACAGCCGCTGCGACGTCAGGCCCTTGAACAGCGCCGCCGGCAGCCAGATGTCATCGAGCACGACCGGCTGGCCGCGAAAATAGAGCAGCCGCCGCACTTGCAACGTGGCCTCGCCGCCGGAGAGGCCCAGCGCGCGCGCGACGTTGGCTGGTGCGCGCTGGCGCCGGCAGTCCAGAAACCGCCGAGACAGCGGTTCACGCCCGCCCGTCTGGCCATCCGCCGTCAGGCGCAGAAAACGAAACTGAGTCTTCTCTTCGGCATGGGTGGCGACAAACGTGCCCTTGCCCTGGCGCCGCACCAGCAGGTTGCTGGCCGCCAGGTCGTCCACGGCCTTGCGCACGGTGCCCTGGCTGACCTTGTAGCGCGCCGCCAACTCGACCTCACTCGGAATGGCTTCGCCTGGCTTCCATTCTCCGGCCTGCAGGCTGCGCGTGATCAGGTCGGCGATCTGGCGGTACAGCGGCGAGAAAAGCGGCGTGTCGGGAACGGCGGACATAAAGCGATTGCAACACAGTCCGCTGTCTTATAGAAGACCGAGTTTTCGCGCCGCTGGTGGCCTACACTTTGGGTCAGCGACCGTCTTTGTCACACCCTGGAGATTGCCCCATGAGCAAGAAGCCCGTCCGCGTCGCCGTCACCGGTGCTGCCGGCCAGATCGGATACGCCCTGCTGTTCCGCATCGCCTCAGGTGCGATGCTCGGCAGTGACCAACCCGTCATCCTGCAACTGCTCGAGATTCCCGACGAGAAGGCGCAGAACGCGCTCAAGGGCGTGATGATGGAGTTGGAAGACTGCGCCTTCCCGCTGCTGGCAGGCATGCAGCCACACAGCGACCCCGTCACTGCCTTCAAGGCCACCGACTACGCGCTCTTGGTCGGCGCGCGTCCGCGCGGCCCGGGCATGGAGCGCAAGGACCTGCTCTCAGCCAACGCGCAGATCTTCACCGCCCAAGGCAAGGCGCTCAACGCCTCGGCCTCGCGCAACGTGCGCGTGCTGGTGGTCGGCAACCCGGCCAACACCAACGCCTATATCGCGATGAAGTCGGCGCCCGATCTGCCGCGCCAGAACTTCACCGCGATGCTGCGCCTGGACCACAACCGCGCACTGAGCCAGCTCGCCGCCAAGACCGGCACGGCGGTGGCCGACATCGAAAAGCTCGCCGTTTGGGGCAACCACTCGCCGACGATGTACGCCGATTACCGCTTCGCCACGGTCGGTGGCAAGTCGGTCAAGGACATGATCAACGACCACGCCTGGAACCGCGATGTCTTCCTGCCCACCGTGGGCAAGCGCGGCGCGGCGATCATTGCCGCGCGCGGCCTGTCGTCGGCCGCGTCGGCGGCCAATGCGGCCATCGACCACATGCACGACTGGGCCCTGGGCACCCATGGCAAGTGGGTCACGATGGGCGTGGCCAGCAACGGCGAGTACGGCATCCCCAAGGACGTGATCTTCGGCGTGCCCGTGACCTGCGCCAACGGCGAGTACCAGCGCATCGAGGGCCTCGAGATCGACGCCTTCTCGCAGGAGTGCATCGACAAGACCCTGGCCGAACTGCTCGAAGAGCAGGACGGCGTGAAGCACTTGTTATAGGTCGACCCCAGTAAACGCCAAGGGCCGGCGCCCGCAAGAGCGCCGGCCCTCGGCATGTCTGGCAATCCGCTTTGCCGGCGCGCGAGTCGGTTGACCCGCACGCTCGACACGTTCAGCGTTTGGCCAAAAGAACGGGCGCGCTCGCAGCGCTGGCCATCGTGCCCGCGGACTTGTAGTCGGCAATGGCATCCAGGCCCAGGCCGATCGACAACGTGACCGCCAGCGCGGCGGCGGCGCACAAACCCCGGATCAGCGGCGGCGTGCGGTACAACTTGATGCTCATGGTGCTCTCCTGCAGTCGGTTGGGGTGGCGCGACTGGGTTGCAGAGGGCGAGTGATCGGTTCAAATAAGTTGCAGCGAAGTCAACCGCGCGCGCCCAGTGCAGAGCCGCTGACCGCGTCGCTAGCGGCCGTGCTCAGCGCACAAACTGCGTCACGTAGTCGGCGCCGAGGCCGCAGGCAGCGTAATGCTTGCGGCACATCTCGAGCTTGGTGAACACGTCTTCGTAGCCGGCGTGGGCGCCTTGTTCGTCGAGGTAGATCATTGCGCCATGGATATTGAACAGCGTGATCATCTCGTCGACGCCGACCACTTCGTCGACCACCAGGGTGTGAATCTCGCCTGGCGGCTCGTAGACGAAGGTGCCGGCGCGGGCGACCCACTCGTGCTCGAGGTAGCGCCACGCGCCCTTGATCACGTAGCCCGTGACCCACGAGGGGTGAATGTGGCGGCTCAACACGCCTGACTTGCGCACGCGCAGCAGGTTGCACCAGCTGCCGGTGACGGTGTTGAGCAGCAGCGGACGAAACCAGACGCCCGGCGCCTGCGGCACCCACACGCGCTCGTCGTCGGGAATCGCCTGGACGGCGATCTCGGGTTGGATGCCTGCGTGCTGCACGATCATCGAAACGCCTTTCAGGTGATCAGGTAGCCGCCGTCGACCGGGAGCACGACGCCGGTGACGAAGGCCGCAGCCGGGCTGGCCAGGAACAGGGCCGCGCCTGCGACGTCGGCCGGCGTGCCCCAGCGCGCCAGCGGAGTGCGCGCCAGGATCGCGTCGCTGCGGGCCGCGTCCTGCTGCAGCGGCAGCGTGAGTGGCGTGGCGATCCAGCCCGGCGCGAGCGCATTGACGCGTATGCCTTCGGCCGCGTACGCAATCGCCAATGACTTGGTCAGCTGCGCGACACCGCCCTTGCTCGCTGAATAACCCGGCGCCAGCCCGCCGCCAAAAAAGCTCAGCATCGAGGCGGTGTTGACGATGCAGCCGCCACGGGCCGCCAGCAACGCGCGCGCCGCAGCGCAGCAGCGTTGGGTGCCGTTGAGGTTGATGTTGATGACGTCGGCAAACACATCGGGCTCGTGCTCGCGCCCGCGACGGATCACACCGGCGCAGTTGACCAATACGTCGAGCTGGTCGAGGCCATTGATCAGGGTCCTGACGGCTGAGTTGTCACGCACGTCGAGCACGGTCGCATCCAGGCCGGTCGCCTGCGCCGCCTCGGCTGCAGTCGCGCCAGTCACCTGCACGACTGCACCATGTTCGGCAAAGGCGCGCGCAATGCCTGCACCAATGCCGCTGGTCCCGCCAATCACAAGCACGTGGCGTCCCGCGAACGCATCCTTCGCAAAGCTCATGCGGCGGCCTTCGAACCGAACGTCGTGCGCAGCATGCGCATCAACAGCGGCCAGAACCAAATGAGCAGCGTCAACGCGCCCAGCGTGCCGGCGATCGGGCGCTCGAAAAAGACGAGGAAGTTGCCGTCGGCCTTGATCAGGCTGCTGAAAAAGTGTTCTTCGAGCATGGTGCCGAGCACGACGCCGAGGATGGTCGGTGCGATCGGGAAGCCCCAGCGCTCCATGAAGAACGCCAGCACGCCGGCCACCAGCATGACGATCACGCCGAACAGGCTGTTGTTGATGGCGAAGCTGCCGACCATGCAGAACAGCAGGATCAGCGGCATCAGCACCGTGGCCGGGATGCGCAGGATGCGCTTGGCGACCTTGATCGCGCCCCAGCCCAGCGGCAGCATCAGGATCTGCGCCAGCATGAAGACGATGAACACGGCGTAGATGTTCTGCGGGTTCTCGACGAACAGCATCGGCCCCGGGTTCATGTTCTTCA
>JANMSS010000063.1:0-14569 GCA_031389585.1 Burkholderiales bacterium
AAAGCGCATTGCAAGTGACGCGCCTTGTCGTTCTTTGCGCGCCCGCGTCGGCGCGGGCGGGCGCGGGGCTACTGCGGGCTCGGGAATCGGCTCAGGTGCTCGTGGACGATGCGGAACTGGCCGTTCTCACGCTGCAGCACCCGCGTGCCGCGGCCGCGGATCTTGAACTCGCGCCCGGCCTGCGCGCCCTCCCAGTGGTAGGTATAAGTCGCGCTGGCGGTCGAGTGATCGGTGGTGAGCACGACGACGTCCGACAGATAGAAGCGAACCTTCTTGACGCTGGGGTCGCCGCGCCAGGTCTTCTCGAACACCGCCTGGATCGCCTGCCGACCGACAAAGTCGCCATCGTTGAAGCGAAAGACCGCCTGCTCGTCGATCATGTCCCGGATCAGGTTGAAGTCTTCCTTGGCGGCGATGGCCTCGAACAGGCTCAGGAACTCGACCACGGACTCGGCGGTGATGGGGTTGTGCACTTGTGGTGTCTCCTGAAGTTTGGGCTGCTGACACACTGGCTTCAGTCCGGCGCCAGCACCGGCTCGCAGCGCACCTCGGACTTGACCGAGTTGGCGATGAAGCACTCTTCGTGGGCACGGTGGTGCAGTTGCTGCAGCACCTCGTTGCTCGGCGGACGGGCGCCGCCGAAGGCCACCTCGGGCCGCAGCGTCACCGTTGACAGCCACAGCTTGCCGTTTGCGTTCTTGCTCATCACGCCGGTGGCCGCGTCGCGATAACTGTCGACCACGTGGCCCTGTTGGGCCGCGAGCGCCAGAAACCAGAGCATGTGGCAGGCGCAGATCGAGGCGACGAAGGCTTCTTCGGGGTCGACCGCGCTGGCGTCGGACATCGGCAGCGGCACCGACAGCGGCGACGACGAGCCGGGCACTTCGGCGCCGCCGTCGAAGCGCAACCGGTGCCGGCGGCTGTAGCGGCTGTCGGTGAAGGCTTCGTGTGCGGCGCGTTGCCACAGGACTTCGGCGCCGTACTCATGCTTGGCGTGGCTCATGGTTTCTTCTCCAGGAACTGGGCGACGGCCGCAGCGGTGCGCGCCGGGTCTTCCTCGTGCGGCACATGGCCCAGAGTGTCGAACATGACCAGGCGAGCGCCGGGGATGTCGCTGATGAATCGCTGGGCACTGTCGGGGGGCACGAGGCGGTCGCGGCCGCCCCACAGCACCAGGGTCGGCAGCGCCAGAGCCTTGATGCGATCGGCGTGCTCACCCATCTCGCGCTGCTGCAGCCGCAGGCGCATAGCGCGGCGGTTGCCTTCGCGCAGCGTCAGCTCAAAGTAGCGCTCGGCCAATTCCTCGCTGATGCGTGCCGGGTCGCCATAGACGCTGCGCACACTGGCCGTCACCACCGCGCGCGGCAACAGATGCTCGCCCAGCCGATTGAGCAGCGGGATGCGCGCGATCTGAAGGCCGAGGGGAATCTCGTCGGGCGTGAAGGCGTAGCCGGTGGCATCGACCAGGATCAGCTTGTCGAATCGCTGCGGCGCCAGGCTCACCGCCCGCCAGGCGACTTCGCCGCCGAGCGAATTGCCGCCGATGACCGCCCGCGGCACGCGCAGCACATCGAGCAGATCGAGCACGAAGCGGGCGTAGGTATCTCCGCGGTAGTCGTCGGGTGTGTACTCGCCGCTGAAGGGCCCCGTCAGGCCGAAGCCCGGCAGGTCGATGCGGATCACGCGTTTGCGCGGCGTGAGTGCCGCCGCCCAGCCGTCCCAGGTGTGCAGGCTGGCGCCGGTGCCATGCAGCAGCAGCAGCGGCGCCGGGTCGTCGCGCGGGCCTTCGTCGCGCACGTGCACCCACTGGCCCTTGACGTCGATAAATTCCGATGGCGGCAGCGCCCAGCGCGCAACCAGGGTCTGCGCAGTCCGATCGGGTGCGCGGCTGAGCGCCACAGCCACCGCGCTGAGTATCAGCAGCACGCCCAGCAGGCGCAGCAGGTGGGCTGCCATGCTCAGCAGGCCTCGGCCGGCGCCAAGTCAGCGCCGAGAGTGTCGCGGCCGTCGAAGACGAAGCAGCGGCCTTGCCAATGCGGCGCCGCGGGCAGGCGCTCGAAGTAGCGCAGCACACCGCCGTCGAGCTGGTAGACGTTGTCCAGCCCGGCGTCGCGCATCGCCAGCGCCGCTTTCTCGCAGCGGATACCGCCGGTGCAGTAACTCACGACAGTGCGGCCTGCGAGTTGATCGCGGTGGGCGGCCAGCGCGGCCGGGAAGTCGCTGAATTTCTTCAGTCGCCAGTCGATGGCGTCGGCAAACGCACCGGCGTCGACCTCGAAGCCGTTGCGCGTGTCGAGCAGCAGCAACTCGCGGCCGCTGTCATCCTGGCCGGCGTCGAGCCAGCGCGCTAGCGTGGCGGCATCGATCGCAGGCGCGCGGCCGCGGCCAGGCTGCACCTGCGGCTGGTTCATGCGGATGATCTCGGGCTTGACCTTGACCCGCAGATAGCGAAAGGGCCGTGCGTCGCTCCAGCTTTCCTTGGCGTCGATCGCGGCCAGGCGCGGGTCCTGGCGCAGCTGCGCCAGCCAATCGCGCACGCCGCGTTCGGGCCCGGCCACAAACAGGTTGATGCCTTCCTCGGCGAGCAGCACGGTGCCCTTGAGGCCGTGGCTCAGGGCCTGCCGGTGCAGCGCGTCGCGACGTGCGCGTAGCTTGTCAAGCGCGACGAAGGCGTAGGCGCTGAGGTTCAGGAACGGGCCGGTCACGAGGCGATTTTAGAAGGGCCGCCGGCGACGACCTGCGGGCACCGCTCTCTACAATGCCCCATGCCTTTTGTTCACCTGCGCACCCACACCGAGTTCTCGGTGGTCGATGGCACCCTGCGCATCGACGACGCGGTGGCCGCAGCACGCGCCGATGGGCAAGCCGCCTGCGCGATCACCGACCTGTCCAATCTGTTCGGCGTCGTCAAGTTCTACGGCGCCTGCCGCGCCGAGGGTGTCAAGCCGATCATCGGCTGCGACCTCTGGCTCGAACCCGAGGGCGGCGAAAAACAGGGCAGCCGGTTGCTGGTGCTGGTGCAGAACGATGCCGGCTACCTGCACCTGTGCGAGCTGCTGTCGCGCGCGTGGACCAGCAACACGCAGCGTGCGCAGGCTTTGGTGAAGTGGGACTGGCTTGAGGAACTGGGCGGCGGCTTGCTGGCGCTGTCGGGCGCCGATGGCGGCGCGGTCGGGCAGGCCCTGCTGACGGGCGATACGGCGCGCGCGGAGCAACTCGCGCAACGTCTGGCGCAGGCCTTTCCGCAGCGCTTCTTCATCGAGGTGCAGCGCGCCGGGCTGGCCGGCAACGAGGCGCATGTGCGTGGCGCGGTGCCGCTGGCGGCACGACTGGGCCTGCCGGTGGTCGCGACGCACCCGGTGCAGTTCACTGAGCCTGATGATTACGAAGCCCATGAGGCCCGCGTCTGCGTCGCCGAAGGCGAGACGCTGGCCAACCCCAAGCGCGTCAAGCGCTTCTCGCGCGAGCAGTATTTCAAGACGCAGGCGCAGATGGCGGCGCTGTTCGCCGACTTGCCGCAGGCGCTGGCCAACACGCTGGCGGTGGCGCAGCGCTGCAATCTGCAACTCACGCTGGGCAAGCCGCGGCTGCCGGACTTTCCGACCCCGCTGGTCGATGGTGTGGCGGTGCCGATCGAAGCGCATTTCCGCGAGGCCTCGACCGCTGGCCTCGAGCAGCGCCTGGCCCGGCTGTACCCGGACGCATCCGAGCGCGACCGCCAACGCCCGCGCTACGCCGAGCGGCTCGAGTTCGAGATCGTGACCATCGTCAAGATGGGCTTTCCGGGCTACTTCCTGATCGTCGCCGACTTCATCAACTGGGCCAAGGCCAACGGTTGCCCAGTGGGCCCGGGGCGCGGTTCGGGTGCCGGCTCGCTGGTGGCCTATTCGCTGTCGATCACCGACCTCGACCCGCTGGCCTACAACCTGCTGTTCGAGCGCTTCCTCAATCCCGAGCGGGTGTCGATGCCCGACTTCGACATCGATTTCTGCCAGGCCAATCGCGAGCGCGTGATCGACTACGTCAAGGCCAAGTACGGCCGCGATGCGGTGAGCCAGATCGTCACCTTCGGCACCATGGCTGCAAAAGCGGCGCTGCGCGATGTCGGCCGCGTGCTGGGCATGGGCTACGGCCATGTCGACAGCATCGCCAAGCTGATCGTGGCCCCGCCGGGGAAGATCGTGACGCTGGCGCGGGTGCCGGAGAACCCCGACCCGGCCCTGGTTTACGCACGCAAGGAAGAACCCGAGATCGATCGCCGCGAGGCTGCCGAGGAAGAGGTCGCCGAATTGCTGGCCCTGGCCACCCGCGTCGAGGGCATTGTGCGCAACGTCGGCATGCATGCCGGCGGCGTGTTGATCGCGCCGGGCAAGATCACCGACTTCTGCCCGCTCTACCAGCAGCCCGGCAGCGATTCGGCGGTGAGCCAGTTCGACAAGGACGACGTCGAGGCGATCGGCCTGGTGAAGTTCGACTTCCTGGGCCTGGCCACGCTGACCATCCTCGAGCAGGCCAAGCACTTGGTGCGTGCGCGCCGCCCGGGGCGCGAGCACTTCGACTACGACCAGTTGGCGCTCAACGACCCGGCGGTCTACCAGCTGTTTGCCAACGCGCAGACCGAGGCCGTGTTCCAGTTCGAGAGTCGCGGCATGAAGGGCATGCTGCGCGACGCCAAGCCGAGCCGCTTCGAAGACCTGATGGCGCTGAACGCGTTGTTCCGGCCCGGGCCGATGGAAAACATCCCGATGTTCTGCGCGCGCAAGCATGGCCGCGAAGCGATCGAGAACCCGCACCCGCTGCTCGAGCCGGTGCTGAGAGAGACCTACGGCGTCTTCGTCTACCAGGAGCAGGTGATGCTCGCCGCGCAGGTGCTGGCCGGCTATTCGCTGGGTGGCGCCGACATCCTGCGCAAGGCGATGGGCAAGAAGAAGGCCGAGGAGATGGCCAAGCAGCGCCAGATCTTCCGCGACGGCGCGGCCCGCCAGAGCATCGCGCAGGCCAAGGCCGACGAAGTCTTCAACCTGATGGAGAAGTTCGCCGGCTACGGCTTCAACAAGAGCCACGCCGCCGCCTACGCCCTGCTGGCGTACCACACGGCCTGGCTGAAGGTGCATTGCACGGCCGAGTTCTACGCTGCCAACATGACGGTCGAGTTGGGCGACACCGACAAGCTCAAGGCCCTGCTGGTGGATGCCAAGCAATTCGGCATCAGTTTCGAGCCGCCCGATATCAATCGCGGCGTGTACCGGTTCGAGCCGCTGATGGGCAAAGACGGTGACAAGACGCTGCGTTACGGCCTGGGCGCCATCAAGGGCACCGGCCAGGGCGCCATCGAAGCCCTCGTTGCGGCGCGCGATGGCACGGGCGAGCGCGAAGGCGAGGGTGGCGGGCCGTTCCGCAGCCTGTTTGACTTCGCCGCCCGCATCGATCGCCAGCGTGTCAACAAGCGTGCGGTCGAAGCCTTGGTCAAGGCCGGCGCGTTCGACGCGCTGCACGCGGACCGCGCTGCCGGCGCCGGGCCGTCCCAAGCCGGCGACGCCCCAAGGGACACGAAGGGGCCCCTACCGGGCCCAGGGGGCAGCGCCGCAGGCGCCGGGGGGCGCGCTGCTCTGCTGGCCAGCGTGTCGCTGGCCTTCGACTGGGCCGAGACGCAGGCCGCGCATGCCGACCAGGGCGGCTTGTTTGATTTCGCCGATTCGCACGCGGCCAGCACGCAGGAGCCGGGCCTGGTGGCGGCCGAGCCATGGAGCATCAAGGAGCGGCTGACGCTGGAGAAGTCGGCGCTGGGCTATTACTTGTCGGGCCACCTGTTCGAACAATGTGCGAGCGAAGTGCGCCAGTTCGTCAAGCGGCGCATTGCGGATCTGGTCGACAGCCGCGAGCTGCAGTTGCTGGCCGGCATCGTCAGCGACCTGCGCGTGGTCAATGGCCAGCGTGGCAAGGTGGCAATCTTCAGGCTCGACGATGGCAGCGAGTATGTGGAGTCGACGCTCAACGAAGACCTGCTCGAAGCCAACCGCGAGCGCCTGCGCGAGGACGAACTGGTGATCGTGCAGGGCAAGGTGCAGCCGGACCGGTTTTCCGGCGGCCTGCGCCTGAACGTCAGTCAAGTGTGGGATCTGCCCGCCGCCCGCGCACGCTTCGGCAAGTACCTCGCAGTCGCAGTGAATGGCAAGGCGCCGCCCGTGGCCGACGTGATCCGCACCTGGCCGGCGAGGAAGATCGCCACCGACCAGGGCGAGACCCAACACGGCCTTGCGATTCGCTTGCAGCTCGAGCGCCAGGCCGTGCAGGCCGAGCTCGATCTCGGCGATGCAGCCCGCTTCTGGCCCAGCGACGAAGCGCTGGCCCGCTGGCGCACGCTGGCCCATGAGGGGCGGGCTGCGGTCGTCTACGAGTAACGCGCGGCTGTTGCGCCAGTCACGAACTGGCGCCCTTTGGCCGCGCTCATCGCTCGATCTCGAAGCATTGAATGCCTAGACTCTGCGTCTATGGACGCGCCACGCAGCAACGCCAGCATCGGGCTTGTGCTCACCGGGGGCGGGGCGCGTGCGGCCTACCAGGTCGGCGTGCTCAAAGCCATTGCGCGCATCCGCCGTGAAGTCGGCGCGCCGCGCCACAACCCCTTCGGGGTGATCACCGGCACCTCGGCTGGTGCGATCAATGCCGCGGCCATCGCCTGCCATGTTGATCGCTTTGACCTCTCGGTGGCTGGCCTGGTCAGTATCTGGCGCCACTTCAGCGCCGACCAGGTTTACCGTGCTGACGCCTTCGGGGTGGTGCGTACTGGAGCGCGCTGGTTGACGATGCTGACCATCGGCTGGGCCATTGCCCGCTGGCGCCGCGCGCGTCCCCGCTCGCTGCTCGACAACGACCCGCTGGCCGAGTTGCTCGGGCGTGTGGTGCACTTCGATCGCCTGCCCGAAATGTTCAAGTCCGGACATCTGCAGGCGCTGGCGATCACTGGCTCGTCCTACAGCAGTGGCGACCATGTCACTTTCTGTCAGACCGCCCGACCGTTCCAGCCCTGGTTGCGCTCGCAACGCATTGCGGTGCCGTGCACGATCGGACTGCCTCACTTGATGGCGTCGTCGGCGATCCCGTTCGTGTTTCCTGCAGTGCAGTTGGAGTTGGCCCGGCGCCTCGAGTGGTTTGGCGATGGCTCGATGCGCCAGTCGGCGCCGATTTCTCCGGCCGTGCACCTGGGCGCGAGCCGCATCCTGGTGGTCGGCGCGGGGCGCATGAACGAGCCGGCCGGGCGCCATGTCGTCAACGATGAATACCCGAGCCTGGCGCAAATTGCCGGCCACGCGCTGTCGAACATCTTTCTCGACGCGCTGGCGGTCGACGTCGAGCGCGCGCGGCGCATCAACCGTACTTTGGCCTTGCTCGACCCGAAGTCGCGCGCACACACGCCACTCAAGCCGCTGGATGTGCTGGTGATCGCGCCGAGCAAGCGCCTGGACGACATCGCGGCGCGCCACCTGCATTGCTTGCCCACGCCGGTGCGAACCATGCTGCGGGGTGTGGGCGTCGGCGGTGATGACCAGCAGGCGCGTGGCGGCGCTGCGCTGGCAAGCTACCTGCTCTTCGAGGCGCCGTACACGCGCGAGCTGATCGAGCTGGGCGCCGCCGACACCCTGGCGCGGCGCGACGAAGTGATTGCCTTCTTCGACTGGCCGAGCAAGACCGTGCCGCGCGAGGAGCGCGATGCCTGGCCGACTGATGCCGGCGGCCTGGACTGCCCGACGGATCTGGCGCCGTTGTAGTAGCTCAGGGCGCGGTCAAGTCAGCAATGACGGTGCTGACGATGCGTTCGCAGAAATGCCGATTGCCGAAGCGCGCGCTGGCGGGAGACTCGAGGAATGCTCGCATCGCCTGCTGGTAGCCCGAGAACTGGGCCTCGCTGATCGAGCGCAGGCATGCCAGCAATTCAGCCGCTGACGAAAATCGATCCCCGTCGATGAAACAAGCCGGCGGCAGCGCCGGCTCGGCATGTGGCGAGCCGATGTACACCGGCACACAGCCGCTGGTGAAGCAGTCGAAGATCTTCTCGCTCAAATAGCCTGGGCTGCCGCGCGAGTTCTCGTAGCAGATGCAAAAACGCGCACGCTCCAGCACGTCGGCCTTCTTGCCGACCTTGCCGCGGTAGCTCGGGAACGGCATGTCTGCGGGCCGCCAGCGCCGGCGCCACTCGTGCAGGCGCTTGGCGATGCGGCCCCAGGCGCCGGGCTGCACAGGGGGAATGTCCCAGCCATGGCCGTAGAGCGTGAACAGCTCGGGCGCATGGGCCTCGAAGTGGCGAATGACCTCGACCCGCTGGCCGTGCAGGGCCCGCGCATCGGCGTAGCGCAGGGCCTTGTTCGACGCGATCAGCACGCAGAACAGGGGCCGCGCATGCCAGCCGGGCAGCTCGCGCACGTGCAAGTCGTTGGGATAGTCAAGGCGCAGCACATGCGCCTCGTCGATCAGGTCTTCGTTCCAGGCAAACACCTTGCGATAGCGTGCCAGTTGCGCGCGATCGGCGTTCAGGGGCCGCACCAGCGGGTCTTCGTAGAGGAAGGTGTAGCAGCGGGTGTGCGTCGGCAGCCGGCGCTGGGCGTTCAAGTGGAACTCGAAGGCCAGCGCGCGACCTGCGTTGAGGTCGGGCGTGTTCAGCTCGATGCCTTCGCGCGCGAAGCCTTCGCGCAGCTGGCGCCAGGGCAGGAAGAAGTCGCCGCCGTTGGGCCCGGCGCCTGCTTGGAAGATGCGGTTGCCGCGCTCGCGCTGAACGACGATGTTGGCGTAGCGCATGGCCGCGCCCGGCTCAGTCACGGCCACGCAGGGCATTCCACAACTTGCGCCGCAAAGTGCGGAAAAACTTCTTGCGCCCGGCATGCTTGGTGCTGCGGGCGTTGATCAGGGCCGGGTTGATGAAAATGCGCCGGCCCGCAGCCCGCATTGCCAAATTCAGGCCGACATGGTCGCAAACCTCGCGGCCCTGGTCGTCCAGCCCCAGGTAACGTGCCCCGCCGATGGCCGCGCGGCGGTAGATGGCCAGGCCGCCGAAGGCCGAATCGACTTCGATCCACGGCCGTGTCGGAGCGATGTGCACCATGCGCGAAAACAGCGCCACCTCGTCGGCCGCCGTCGTTCCCAGCAGCGGCACCAGCGCTTCGTGTTCGCGCCAGCAGTCGCCAGGGCACCACTGCGGATGGCGGATCGTCCACACGTCGTAGTAGTAGTCGCCCTGGTTGGCGCCGCAGACATCCCACGGCGGTGTGTCGGTGGCCCAGCAGCTCGCCAGCGCTTCGCGCGTCAGGTGGCGGCACATGCCGTCCAGATCGACCATGATCATGTGGCTGGTCGTTGCATAGACCGGATTGCTGGCCAATTCATCGAGGCAGGCGTTGCGCGCCATCGCGATGCGTTCGGTGCGCTTGGGATGACGCTCACGCAACGCACCCAGACTGAGGCTGCGCACGCTGGCGTCGCGCTGGCCGATGCGTTGCAGGATGGCCAGCGTGTCGTCGCTCGAGTCGCTCTCGACCACCAGCATCTGCACGCGGGCGAACAGCGTGGCCGCACGTTGCAGCGTCGCGATGTCGCGTTCGATCGAGCGCGCGCAATTGCGCGCCACACCGCAGATCACCACATCCAGCGTGGCCGGGTCTTCACGGGTCATCAGGCAACCTTCGCGCTGCGCGCTGCGGTATTCGCCTTGGGAGCGGCCCGGCGGCTCATGGCGTGGCTTTCGGTGTGTAGGCACGGGCCTGCTCGAGTGCCAGCTGGCGTGCCACGGCGTGGTCGGACCAGACCTTTGACTTGAGCCGCAGGCGGGCCACCAGTGGTGCGAGCTTGCGCGTGTGGCGCGCCCATGACCAACGCCAGGGTGCGATCGCCCGGCGCGTGAACAGGTGGAACGCGTGGCCGTCGCTGTGCACGTGGCAGCCCAGCTGCCGGGCCAGCGCGTCGAGCGTGCGGCGGCGGAAGAATCCGATGTGCTGGCCATGCTCGCCGCCGTAATACCACCAGGCCTCGGGCGCGGGGGCGGGAGTGGCGATCAGGTCGGTGGAGACCAGGACACTGTCGGCGCGCTGCAGCAGACGTGTCAGCTCGGCCAGCGGGTCGACGAAGTGTTCCATGGCTTCGAAGGCCGTGATCAGGTCGGCGCGCTCGCCCGCGCTGGCCTCGAAGCCGCGCGCCAGCAGGTTCTGGCAGTAGGGGTCGTGCCACAGTGCGTCGACACCGCGGTCGCGCAACAGGCGCACCAGGATGCCGTAGCCGCCGGCGCAGTCGATGACGCGCCCGTGCAGGCGGCCGAGCAGCATCAGCACGCGGATCACCATCGTGGCATTGCGCGCATTGCGCCGCATCAGACCAGTGTCGGTGCCGTTGATGGCCTGGGTGTAGGCCTGTTCCAGCCAGTACGGCATCTCGGTCTGCACGTAGGCGCAGTCATTGCATTCGAAGTAGGCCACTTGATGGTTCAGCAGCGGGCCGTCGAACAACGGCACTGTCGGTTGGCCGCAAACCCGGCAGCGCTGCGTTCCGTCCTCGGCGTCGCGATTCGCGCCGGTCACGGTGCCGCCTTTCGGCGCAGTACGGCGTACAGGCTGTCGCTGAGCGGGAAGCGATCGCGCCACGACAGTCGCTCGACGTCGAGTCCCGCCCTGGTGGCCATCGCGCGCAAAGTGTCCGGGGTGAAGTAGTTGACGTGGTCGGGCCAACGGTAGCCGCACCAGCGCGCGCCGCGCAGAGAGCGATTCCAGCTGGCGTGGTTGGGCACCTTGACGAGCACGACGCCGCCCTGGCGCAGCGCGTCGTGGCAATGGCGCAGCAGCGGCAGCGGGGCGATCTCGTGTTCGAGGAAGGACGACAGCACGATCACGTCGAGGCTGGCGGCTGCAAAGCGTGCCATGCCGTCGACAGCGCTGGCGTGTTCGCAGTGGCCACCGTAGGGCCGCAAGGCCGCATCGGACAGACGCGACAGCTCGGTCGACAACTCGATGCCATGCGGCACGCAGCGGCGGCGCAGCGCTGGCGGCATGCGCTCCATCACCAGGCCCAGCAGTTCGCCCCAGCCGCAGCCGACATCGACCAGGTGCACGGCGGTCGTGTCGTGGCGCTCGGCGGCTGCGCGGGCGGCCAGTGCCAGGGCCATGTCGGCCACCTTGTGGCGCTTGATTACGTTGCGGCGCAGGTGCTTGACCCAGCGGCTTGTGGCGTAGCGCAGCGGCTCTGTGCGGGCACGCTGTTGCGATTCGCGCTGGGACGTGACTTGCCACGCCAGGTCTTGCTTCAGGCTCTCGTAGTCGGGCGGGTTCTCAAGGAACACAAAGCCGGTTTCACGGCAACGGCGCACGATCCAGGGCGCCGGCGCCAGGCCTTCGATCAAGTCGGTCGGGGTCGCGCGCTCGGCCAGTGGACAAACGCGGGGTGCTGCGGCGTCGTGGTTCATTCGACCCAGTGCTCGGCGATCCAGGGTGCGGGCAGCATGCGGCGCCAATTGCGATTGCGCTCGCCGACCAGCGCATCCGGCGGGTTGACCACGCCGTGGAAAATCAGGATGCGTGCGCCAGCGGGAATGGCCGGTGCGCGCCAGTGGTTGATGGGCCAGCGCGGTACGCAGTGGTACTTGTAGCTGCGGCACCAGTCGGCAGGCCAGTACGCCAGCTTGCCCTGGCCATGAATGAAGTCCGACAGGTAGGCCTGTTCGTGGCGGAAGTCGGCGCGAACCCGTTCGACATGACCACGAAAATGGGCGAGCACATCGGCATGGGCACCGAGCTCGAAGCGGTAGACGGAAGAGTTGCCGGTGATGCGCCATGGCCGCTTCCAGTCGTGGATGATCAGGAACTCGCCGAGTTGCTCGAAGAAGGGCGTGATGTCGCCGACGATGACCACGTCGACATCGAGGAACAGCGCAGTGCCGCGCAAGCCATGCAGGTCGGCCTCGAAGGTCGTGAGCTTCTTCCAGCCGCGCTCGGGTATGCCCTGGGGCAGCGCCAGGTCGGGGATCGGCAGGCATTGCACTTCAGGTCGGATGCCCTCGCTGCGGTCGGTCAGGCAGACGAAGCGGAAGTCGCCGCGCAGATGCCGGCGCACCATGGCGTACAGGCGGTTGACATACTCGGGGCCGTACTTGGTGCCCCACTTCATGCACAGGATGACCCTGGCGGAAGTCACATCTCCTCCACCCGCTGCGGCGGGTAGCTGTCCCAGCTCAGGCAGCCGGGGCATTGCCAGAAGTACTGCTGGGCCTCGAAAGCGCAGGCCGCGCAGCGGTAGCGTTGCAAGGGCTTGGCAGCGTGCTCGATGGCGGCGATCACGCCGGCATGTGTGTCGCTGGCTTGCATGTCCTGGAGCACGGCGACAGCGGCCGACAAGCTGGGTTGCTGCGCCAGGTGGGCCGCATGCCGCTGCCGCGCGTGTACCGGATCGGCCTCGAGCGTGTCGATCGCGCGCAGCAGGTCGATCGAGGGCTGTTGCACGTACAGGCTCTGTAGCGCAGCCAGCGCGTTGCCGGTCTGTCCCGCCGCCTCGGCGCTGCGGGCATAGTCTTGCGCCACCAACGTGAATACCGCGGGATGCTGCTGGCGCAACTCGTCCCAGCTGGCCAGTGCCTGGGCATGTTGACCTGCGCGTGCCTGGCGTTGGCCCGCCTGAACCCAGGACCGCGGCGAGCCGCGGGCGACTTCGCGCGCGCGCAACAAGGCGGCGTTGGCCTCGGCCTCGTCACCGCGCTCCTCGGCTTCGTGCGCCAGTTCGCACCAGTGATGGGCGATGCGTGAGGCGAATGATGCGGTGCCGGATTCCTCGAGCCGTGCCGCATCGTCGGCTGCGGCGTGCCAGTCGCGCGACCGTTCGTGCAGTTGCAGCAGCGCGAGCCGGGCTTCGGTGTCAAATGGCGAGCCTTCGAGCGCGCGGTAGGCCTCCTCGGCGCGGTCGAACAGGCCGGCCTTCAGAAAATCCTGTGCCAGCGCGAAACGCGCGCGATCACGGTCAGCGGCCGACAGGTCGGCGCGCTGCATCAGATGCTGGTGCACGCGCACCGCGCGCTCGAACTCGCCGCGGCGGCGGAACAGGCTGCCCAGGGCGAAGTGCAGCTCCGTGGTGTCGGCATCGCTCTGCACGGCCTCGATGAAGGCGTCGATCGCCTTGTCCTGCTGCTCGTTGAGCAGCAGGTTCAAACCCTTGTAGAAGGCTTTGGGCGAACTCTTTTGCTCACGCTTCCACTGCCCCAGGTCGATGCGCGAGCCAATCCAGCCCAGCGCGAAGGCGATCGGCAGCGCGAGCAAGAGCCATTGCAGGTCGAAGTCCATCACAGGCCTTCGCGCGGCGGCACGCCGGCTTCGGCGCCAAAGGTCGAGGGCACCTGGGTCGATGTTGCGCCGGATGTTTGCACTGTCGTCTCGGGAGTCGCAAGCTGAGCCACCCGGCGCTGGCGCCACCAACTCGGCATCATGGCCAACACGCCGATCGCACAGCCCGCCGCGAACGCGGCCAGGATGACGATGACCATCGGCGCCCGCCACTCAAAGCCGAAGAACCAGTGCACGGCCACCTCCTGCTGGTTGTTCAGCGCGAAGGTGAAGAGGACAAAGAAGATGAGGGCCCGAATGAGCCAATTGAGTGCACGCATCGGCGGGCGATTCTACGGGGCGTGTTCGCGTGCAGTAGGAAAAACGCGCCCGGAAGTGGCGCGTGGAAGCGATCAGCCGTGGCGACTTGCCGGTGCAGGCAGCGGTACGTCGACCACCGGCACGTTGGCATCAACCGCCTCGCGCAGGGCCTTGCCCGGCTTGAAGTGCGGCACCAACTTTTCGGGAACGGTCACCTGCTCGCCGCTGCGCGGGTTGCGGCCCACGCGCGGCGGCCGCCGGTTGATCGAGAAGCTGCCGAAGCCCCGGATCTCGATGCGGTGCCCGCGCGCAAGCGCGTCGGACATCGCATCGAGCATGGTCTTGACCGCGAACTCGGTGTCGCGGCTTGTGAGCTGACTGAAACGCGCAGCCAGCGCAGCGACCAGGTCGGATCGAGTCATGCCGGGGCTCGCGAAGAATCAGCCGTTGTCCTTCGTGTCCATCTTGGCGCGCAGCAGGGCGCCCAGGCTGGTGGTGCCGGCGTTCTCGCGCTCGCTGGTGGCTGACAGGCGCTGCATCGCTTCTTGCTGGTCGACGTTGTCCTTGGCCTTGATCGACAACTGGATCGAACGCACCTTGCGATCGACGTTGATGATCATGGCTTCGACTTCGTCGCCTTCCTTCAACACGCTGCGCGCGTCTTCGACGCGATCGCGGGTGATTTCCGAAGCACGCAGGTAGCCGGTGACGTCATCGGTGAGCTGAATCTCAGCGCCGCGCGCATCCACCGTCTTGACCTTGCCAGTGACCAACGCGCCACGGTCGTTGAGCGTGGTGTAGGTGGCAAACGGATCGCCGTCGAGCTGCTTGATGCCCAGGCTGATGCGCTCGCGTTCGACGTCCACCGCCAGCACCAGGGCTTCGACTTCCTGGCCCTTCTTGTAGTTGCGCACCGCTGTCTCGCCCGGCTCGTGCCAGGACAGGTCGGACAGGTGTACGAGGCC
>JANMSS010000113.1:0-44240 GCA_031389585.1 Burkholderiales bacterium
CCCAAAGTCGATCCGCTGTCGCCGCAGAACAAGCTGATCTGGGCCACCGGTCCGCTGACCGGCACCATGGCCTCCACCGGCGGGCGCTACACGGTGGTCACCAAGGGCCCGCTCACCGGCGCTATCGCCTGTTCCAACTCCGGGGGCTACTGGGGCGCCGAGTTGAAGATGGCCGGCTGGGACATGGTCATCTTCGAGGGCAAGTCGGCCAAGCCGGTCTATCTGTTCATCGAGGACGACGTGGCCGAGTTGCGCGATGCCGCGCACCTGTGGGGCCAGAGCGTCTGGAAGACGGAAGAGACGATCAAGAAGCAGCACCAGGATCCGCTGATCCGGGTCTCGTCGATCGGACTGGCAGGCGAGAACCAGGTGCTGTTCGCCGCGGTGGTCAACGACCTGCACCGCGCGGCGGGCCGCTCGGGCGTCGGCGCCGTGATGGGCAGCAAGAACCTCAAGGCCATCGCAGTGCGCGGCACCAAGGGCGTCGGCAACATCGCCGACCCCAAGGAGTTCATGCGCGTCACCTACGAGAAAAAGAAAATCCTGGCCGACAACGCGGTCACGGGCCAGGGCCTGCCGACCTATGGCACCCAGGTGCTGATGAACGTGATCAACGAGATGGGGGCGCTGCCCACGCGCAACCACCGCGACAGCCAGTTCGAGGGCGCCAAGGACATCGGCGCCGAAGCCATGGCCGCGCCACGCAAGAGCGACGGGAAGGCGCAGCTGGTGACCAACCAGGCCTGCTTTGGCTGCACGATTGCCTGCGGGCGCATCAGCAAGATCGACCCGACGCATTTCTCGGTTGAAAACAAACCCCAGTACTGGGGCGCGACCGGCGGCCTCGAATACGAGGCGGCGTGGGCGCTCGGCGCGGCCAATGGCATCGACGACCTGGAGGCTCTGCAATACGCCCAGACCATCTGCAACGAGCAGGGCATGGACCCGATCACCTTCGGAGCCACCATCGGCGCGGTGATGGAGCTGTACGAGATGGGCGTGCTGACCCAGGCGCAGATCGGCATCGCGTCGCCGTTCGGCTCGGCCAAGGCGCTTTGCGAACTGGCCGACATGACGGCCAATGGCGTGGGTTTTGGCAAGGAAATTGGCCAGGGCAGCAAGCGCCTGACCGCCAAGTACGGCCATCCCGAGCTGAGCATGAGCGTCAAGGGGCAAGAGTTCCCGGCCTACGACGCGCGCGGCATCCAGGGCATGGGCCTGGCCTACGCCACCGCAAACCGCGGCGCCTGCCACCTGCGCGGCTACACCGTGGCCTCCGAGGTCTTCGGCATCCCGATCAAGACCGATCCTTTGGTGGCCGAGGGCAAGCCCGAACTGGTCAAGGCCTTCCAGGACGCGACGTCAGTGTTCGACTCGGCGGGCATCTGCATCTTCACCAGTTTTGCCTGGGGCCTGGCCGATGTGGCGCCGCAGGTCGCCGCGGCCTGCGGACCGGAATTCACGCTGGAAAACCTGAGCCTGATCGGCGAGCGCATCTGGAACATGGAGCGCGATTTCAACAACAAGGCCGGCTTCACGAACAAGGACGACAGCCTGCCGCCGCGTCTGCTCAACGAGGCCGTCAAGACCGGTCCGGCCAAGGGATTGAAAAGCATGCTGCCCGAGATGCTGCCTCTGTACTACAAGGCGCGCGGCTGGAACGCCGACGGCACGCTGACCGCGGCCACGCGCACGCGACTCGGTTTGTAGGGCCGCGCTCGCGGTGCACGGCGAAGGCGGTTCGCATTGAACCGCCTTCTTGCTTTTTTGCAGGGACACGCAGCATGAAACACGTCATCCTCGGCGCCGGACCGGCCGGTGTCATCGCCGCCGAAACGATTCGCAAGCACGCGCCCGGCGATGACATCGTGATCGTCGGTGACGAGCCCGAGGCGCCGTATTCACGCATGGCCATTCCCTACCTGCTGATGGGCAACATCGGCTCGGAGGGCACGCATCTGCGTCATGGCAAGGACCACTACGAGTCTTTGGGCATCGTCGTCAAACGCGGCCGGCGAGCCACCGCGGTCGACACCGTCGCACGCAGCGTTGCGCTCGATGACGGACGGGCGCTGCGCTATGACCGCCTGCTGATCGCCACCGGCGCAAGCCCGGCGAGCCCGCCGATTCCCGGCATCGACAACCCTCGCGTGCACCCCTGCTGGACGCTCGCGGATGCACGCGCCATCGCCGAGCTGGCAACCCAGGGCGCGCGCGTGCTGCAGATGGGTGCAGGTTTCATCGGCTGCATCATCATGGAGTCGCTGGCCGCGCGCGGTGTCGAGTTGACCGTGGTCGAGATGGGCGACCGCATGGTGCCGCGCATGATGGGCCCGACCGCCGGCGGCATGATCAAGGACTGGTGCGAGGCCAAGGGCGTGCGTGTCTTCACCGGCACCAAAGTCGAGGCCATCGAAGCCCACGCGCCGTTGCGGGTTCGACTGTCCAACGACAAGAGCATCGAATGCGATCTGGTGATCAGTGCCACCGGCGTCAATCCGAACATCGGCTTTCTCGAAGACTCGGGCATCAAGTGCCTGGTCGGCGTGCTGACCGACGAGCATCTGCAGACCAGCGTGGCCGGCGTCTACGCCGCGGGCGATTGTGCCGAGGCCTTCGACAAGGTCAGCGGCAAGACGATCGTCAGCGCGATCCAGCCCAATGCCGCCGAGCAGGCCCGCGTGGCCGCGCTGAACATGGTCGGCCGCCCGACCGAGTTGCGCGGCGTGACCCAGATCAACGTGCTCGACACCTTGGGGCTGATCTCGACCAGTTTCGGCAATTGGCAAGGTGTGGCCGGCGGCGAGCACGTCGAACTCACCGACCGCCCCGCGGGCCGGCACCTGAGCCTGCAGTTCGACGCTGATTGCCTGGTCGGCTGCAACAGCATCGGCTGGACCGAGCATGTCGGCGTGATGCGCGGCCTGGTCGAAGGCCAGGTGAGGCTGGGCCCCTGGAAGCAGCGCCTGCTCGAGGATCCGACACTGCTGATGGCCGCCTACCTGGCGAGCGCGCAGGCGCAGGAGCACAAAGCGCTGGTGAAGGCATGACCGCTGATGCGCATCACGTTCAAGCTCTACGCCAGCCTGACCCAGTACCTCCCGGCCGACGCGCGGCGCAGCAATCAGATCCTGCTCGACATCGCCGAGGGCGACCCGATCTCGAAAATCATCGAGCCCTTCGGCCTGCCGGAAAAACTGGTCCATCTGGTGCTCGTCAACGGCGTCTATGTGCCGCCCGAGCAGCGCCTGAGTTTCGTGCCCAAGCCGGGCGACGTGCTGGCAATCTGGCCGCCGATCGGCGGAGGCTGAAACCAGTGCAGGCCGGGTACGCCGCACAGTTCGATCGCGAGATGGGCTGCACCGAAGCCGAGTTGCTGCAATGGCTGCCCGGTGCCGTGCGCGGACGAGCGTTCGCGCTGTCGACCGGCGCTGCCGAGGTGCTCATCGATGCGGGCCGGCTGGTGCTGCGCTGGCAAACCTTGCCGGCGCGTCAGATCGCGTTGGTCTGCCTGCCGCGTCTGGCAATCCGCTTTGAGTTCGTCGGCGTCGGCGAGGCTGCGCGCCAGGACTTCATGCGCTACTTCGATCTCTACACGCAGCGTGGCGGCGGCTGAGCCGTCGAAGCTCCGCCCGTCCTGAGCTTGTCGAAGGGGGCTGAGGCGGACGGCCCAAGTCAGCGCTCCGAGGCGCCGCTGGCGACGGCCTCGACGTAGTCGCTGGTGGTCGCCGCGTTCGGACAGGCGCCGGCCGCAGCCGGTCGACACGCCGTCGCACTGAGCTGGTAGGTGCGGACCGTGGTCGCACCTTCCGTGTGGGCGCCGGTCAGCGTGCAGCGCACCGTCACCGGATGCGCCCCCGAGGCCAGTGGCAGATTCAGGTTGGTCAAGACCGCGCAGTTCGCGGCGGCGCCCATGCGGATGCGAAAGCGCCCCCACTCCAGCCCCGCCTGCGCAGCCTGCGCGGCGCGTGTCGCGCCGATCTCGCGCGCGGCACCGGCGTGCATCGAGCTGCTCACCGACACGGTGTAGACCAGCATGC
Organism: Burkholderiales bacterium; assembly: GCA_031389585.1. GTDB lineage: Bacteria > Pseudomonadota > Gammaproteobacteria > Burkholderiales > Burkholderiaceae_C > CADEEN01. Next base: position 4,041 of record JANMSS010000113.1, read on the forward strand.
CGCCGAGCAGCACGATCAGGGCCAGCATCAGCACCACCGACAGGCCTTGCTGGTGGCGTTTCCCAAGGAAACGCACGGCCGCCCGAAGTTTCCTGGCTCCCCAGGGGCCACGAAGGGCCCCTTCGTGGCCCCTGGGGGGCGGACGCCGCAAGGCGGCGGCCTTGGGGGTGTTCATGACGCATCCCGCACGCTGAACTCCGACACCGACTCGGCCGACTCGGTGTGGCCGGCGCCCAGGTTGCCGATCGGCTGGCTGGTGCGCAGCCAGACGGTCAACAGGCCGCCGCCGCCGACGCCGCCGGTGGCGGTGTAGGCGAAGCGGCAGGCACTGATGCGGGTGGCCAGCGGCGCCGAGCTGGCGGCGCCAAAGGCCGCCGGCTGCGCTGCCGCAACCGGATAGCCCGAGTAGCGCGTCAGGCGCTGCGTCGCTGGGTTGCACTCGTAGCTGACGGGCGTGGCGACGATGTGAAAGCGACGGTTTGCCGGTGCCAGTGCAAAGCTGTGCGGCGTCAGCGTCAGCCGTTGGCCGCCGCCGACCGCCGCGATGCTCTGCAGCCGGCTCTTGATGCCGCCCACGGGCATGGCACTGCCACCGAAGTACGGGTCGCCATTGGCAACACCCGGCCCGAGCGGGTTGATCACGACCCAGTCGCTGCCGGCAACCGGAGCACCGCCCTCCAGCGGCCCCAGCGTCGTGAAGCAGCTTTCAGCGCAGGCGAACTCCATCACGTCGTTGGCGCCCGGCGCCGCGCAGGTGGCCGGACAACTTTGCGGTCCGGGCGCGGAAGCGGCGCGGTAGCGGCCCGAGGCCCGCACTTCCAGGTACTCGATGAAGTGCCGCGCCCCGACCTGGCGCACGCGCACGCTGTTGGGCAGCGCCTGGGCCAGATCGGCGCGCAGCCGTGCGACGGTCACGTCGAGTTCGCTGGCGAGTTCGGCACGCCGCGTGGCACTCAGGTGTGCCGCCAGCGGCAGCTGCAACAGCGGCACCATGACCATCGACAGGATGCCCAGCAGGGTGATCGCGACCACCATCTCGACCAGCGTGAAGCCGCGCTCGCGCCGCGCCGTCGGATCAGAGGAAGTTCGGCGCATGGCGCACTCGCAGGCCTTCGGCATAGACCGCCGGGGTGCCGGGGCAGGTGAGCGCGACAACGATGCGCAGCGCCTGCGGCCGGCCGTTGGCGTCGAGCGCGACGATGCCAGGCAGGGCCTGCGCGGCCAGGGTCACGCGCAGGCTGCAACCGACGAGGGGGCCGCTGGCGTTCAGGACCACGCCGCTCCGGTCGCACAGACCGCCGGCGCAGCCCGGGCCGGGCATGCTGAAGCCCTGGTAGTCGCTGACGCTGTCGAAACGGTTGGCGGTGTTGTAGCGCGACTCGCCGGGTTCGGGGCCGAGGCCGTCGACCATCGACGCACACCCGGTGCCGCCGAGGAAGGCACCGGTGGCCAGCCGGGCGCGGGCGTCGTTCGGATCGCAGTAGCTGAAGGGCATGTGCCGCACTTCCTCGAGCAGGCCCTGCGCAAACGCCAGCGCCTGGCGCATCTTCAGCGTCTCTGCGGTCTGCGCCGACTGGCGCGCCGAGAGGGTCGTGAGCGCCGCGGCAACGATGCCCAGCAGGACGATCACCAGCAAGACATCGAGCAGCGTGAAGCCGCGGGCGCGACGCGGCTGCGAGCGATGTCGCGGCGCCGGGGCCGCAGCCGTGTCGCGGGCCAGCATGGCGCTAGAAGACGATGCCGGTCTCGCGGCTGACCGTGAAGCTGTTGGCGCCGACGCTGATCAGGTGGTCGGCGTTGGGCGCCGGCTGACCCGCGACATTGAAGCGCACCAGCGCCACGCCGCCGAGAACGACGCCGGCAGGGACGGGGATCACGAAGGCTTCACTGCTGCCCGGCGTCGCCACCGGCGCGGCCAGGTTGCAGGCGGCGCCATTGGCGTAGACGACTTGGGCCTGCGTCGGCGCCAGCAGCACGCAAACTTCGCGGCGCTGCGTCAGCGCGACCTTGCGGCTGTACTGCAGCAGGGCGCGCAGCTGATCGAGAAAACCGCGCTCCTGCAGTGCCCGCCGGTCGCTCAGGCGCGGCAGGGCCAGCGCGGCGAGCACCGCCATCACGAGCATCACCACGACCAACTCGACCATGGTGAAGCCGCGTGAGGGCGGTCGCATCCAGGCCCTCAGCAACCCGCCGTGTTGATGGCGGCGATGGTCGGCGCCTGACCGAGGGCGGCGGGCGCGAGGTAGTTGAACGAACAGGTGGCCGCAGCGGTGCCGCCGGTCACCTGCAGCTGGATGCCGCCGGCGACGGCTGCCGTCTGGTAGCCGTCGGCTGCGAGTTGCGCCGCCGTCGGCGTGCCACTGACCTGCACGACGCCGGCGCTGGCCACGACGCCGGCGAGCGTCGAGGCAGGGTACAGCAGGGTCACCGTGACCAGGCCGTTCTCGGTGCAGATGTTGCCATTGCCAGCCGCGTTGATATTCGGCACGCCGCCACCGGTCGGGCAGGCGGGTTGGACCTGGCCCTGGCGGGCCATGGCCGTGCCGTGGACCATGGCTGAGGCTGCGGCGACGGCCCCGCGCACGGCGTTCAGCTTGGCGATGCGCGCGTCGCGCTGCAGGTTGGTGAAGCGCGGCAGCGCCACCGCTGCGAGCACGCCGAGGATGACGATCACGACGATCAGCTCGATCATGGTGAAGCCGCGTTGGGATCTGATTTGCATGATGGTTTCTCCTGAAATTCCGGGTCGACGCCAGGCGCCGTGCGTGTTGAAGCAGACCAGGGTCTGACTGCTTATCGGCGCTCGCGGCGCCGGCTTGAGGGGCTCACTTGCTGACATGGCTGCCCATTTCCCACATCGGCATGAAGACGCCCAGCGCAAGCACCAGGACCATGCCGCCGAGCATGACGATCAGGATCGGCTCGATCTTCGAGGACAGGGTCTTGAGCTCGTACTCGACTTCGCTCTGGTACATGCGGCCGATCTCGTCGAGCATCTCGCCGAGTGAGCCTGACTCCTCGCCGACCATGATCATCTGCAGCACCACCGGCGTGAAGATGCCGGTGCGCTGGCTGGTCGACAGCAGGCTCTCGCCGCGCTCGACGCCGCTGCGCATCTCGTGCAAGGCGTTGGCGACATGGGCGTTCTCGACCACCTGGGCGCTGAGCGTGAGACCGTTCACGATCGGCACACCGCTCTTGAAGACCAACGCCAGGCTGCGTGCGGCCTGCGACAACACGCCCTTGCGCACGAGGGTGCCGGCGATGGGCAGGCGCAGCTTGAGGCGGTCCCAGGCCAGGCGGCCGGGCACGGTGGCGAGGAACGAGCGCGCGGCCAGCATGCAAACGACCGCGCCACCGAGCAGCGCCGGCCACCAGTCGAGCATGAAGCGCGAGCTGCCAAGCAGGATTCGCGTCATCAGCGGCAACTCGGCCTGCATGTTGGCAAACACTTTTGCAAAGGCCGGGATCACGAACAGGTTGATCACGACGACGGCCGCGACCATCGCGATCACGACGAAGCTCGGGTAGCGAAGGGCGGTCTTCACCTGATCGCGCATGAACTTCTGGAACTCGAGGTGGTGGAACAGGCTGAGGAAGATCTCCTCCAGCCGGCCGGTGGTCTCGCCGACCTTGACCATAGAGACGTAGAAAGAGTCGAACACGTCGCCGCGCTTGGCCAGCGCCTGCGACAGGTCCAAACCAGCGTCGAGCGACTCGTTGAGGTCGCGCATCAGGCGCGCCAGCGCGGGTTGCGCCGCCGATTCCTCGAGCGCGCGCAGCGCTCGCATGATCGGGATGCCGGTGCGCATCAGCGTGTACATCTGGCGCGAGAACATCATCAGCGCCACCGGCCCGAGGCGATTGCCGCCAAACCAGCGGGCCAGCACGTCGCCGGCCTCGTTGACGTGGCGCACCGGCTCGATGATCAGCGGCGTGACGCCGGTGCCCAGCAGCCAGTCGGCCACATGGCCGGGGGTCAACGCGTCGAGGGTGCCGGAGACGACCCGGTTCTCGGGGTTGCGGCCGGACCATGAAAAACTGGTCATGACTGGTTCGCCACGCGCATCGCTTCGGCCACCGTGGTGCGCCCCGCCTTGGCCAGGCGCACGGCGTCGGCACGCAGGCTGAAGCTGGCGAATTGCTCGCGTGCGATGCGCGTGAATTCGGCCGGGTCGCCCTGGCCCGCGGCGTGCACCAGTTCGGGTGTCATCTCGAGCATTTCGTAAACGCCGGCGCGGCCGCGGTAGCCGGTGCCGCGGCAGGTGTCGCAGCCGGTGCCATGGCGGTAGTCGCGGCTGTCGATGGCATCGCCGAGCTCCAGGTGCAGCCACTCGGTTTCGTGCGGCGCGAGCTCATGCGCGGTCGAGCAGTGTTCACAGATCGTGCGCAGCAGGCGCTGCGCGATCACCAGGCGCAGGCTGAGCGCGATCATGTACGGGGGAATGCCCATGTCGGCCAGGCGCAGCGCGGCGCTGGCGGCATCGTTGGTGTGCAGCGTGGAGAGCACCAAGTGGCCGGTCAGCGCGGCGCGCAGGCCGATCTCGGCGGTTTCCTGGTCGCGCATCTCGCCCACCAGCAGCACATCGGGGTCCTGGCGCAGGCAGCTGCGCAACACGCGCGCGAAGCTGAGGTCGATCTTCTCGTGCACCTGGACCTGGTTCAGCCCCGGCAGCCGATACTCGACCGGGTCCTCGACGGTTATGATCTTGGTCTCGGGCTTGTTCAGCTCCGACAGCGCCGCGTACAGCGTGGTCGTCTTGCCGCTGCCGGTCGGGCCGGTGACGAGGATCAGTCCGTTGGTCGCCTTCAGGGCGACGCGCAGCCGCGCGAGGATCGCGGCGGGCAGGCCGATCGCGTCGAGTTGCAGCCGATCGGCGTTCTGCGCCAGCAGGCGCATCACGACCGCTTCACCGTACTGCGTGGGCAGCGTCGAGATGCGCACGTCGACCACGGCACTGCCGACCGTCATCTGGAAACGACCGTCCTGCGGCATTCGCTTTTCGGAGATGTCCAGTGAGGACATCAGTTTCAGGCGCTGCACCATGGCCGCGGCGATCTTGGGCTCATAGGTGTTCTGCACCGTCATCACGCCGTCGATGCGCAGGCGGATGGCGACGTTTTTTTCCTGCGGCTCGATGTGCACGTCGGATACCGACTGGGCAATTGCTGTCTCGAAGATCGAATTCAGCAGGCGCACGATCGGCGCGTCGTCGCTGCTGCTGCCGAAGTCCAGCGTGGCACGCAAGGGTGCCGCCTGGGCGATGTCGGCTGCGACTTCGATCGCCAGCTCGGCCATTTCCTCGCGGCGCTGGTAGATGCGGTCGATCGCGGCCAGCAGCAGCCGCTCGGTCACCGCCACGGGCTTCACTGCGACGCGAAGCAGGCGCGTCACTTCGTCTTGCGCGAAGATGTCGGTGGGGTCCGAGAAGCCGACCAGCAGGACGCCGTCGCGTTCATCGAGCACGATGGCGCGGAAGCGCCGAGCCTGCGCTTCGGGCAGGCGGCGCACCAGATCGGCGTCGACTTCGCGTTTGCGCAGGTCAATGAAGGGGATCTTCATCTGCTGCGCCACGACTTCGCTGATCTTGTCCTCGCCGACGAAGCCCAGGTCCGAGAGCACGCGCCCGAGCTTGCGCCCGCTCTTCTTCTGTTCGGCCAGCGCTTCGCCCAGCTGCTCCTGGGTGATCAGGCCTTCGACGATCAACACGTCGCCGAGACGGAACTTCTGCGGTGCGCTCACGTGCGTTTCCTATTGTGGCGCGACGCCTCAGCCCAGCGAGGCGAGCTTTTGCTCGATGTAGGTCTGCACGTCGGGACGCAAGGTGCCCAGGGCGTGGGCGCGCCGCAGTGCCTGCTTGGCCAGATCGAGCTGGTTGCTGGCCTCAAGTGCAATGCCCAGGCCCAGCCACCACGACGCATTGCTGGGGTCCTGGCGCAGTGCCGCCTCGTAAGCCGAAAGCGCGTCGGCGTAGTGGCCCTGACGCGCCAGGATTGCCGCACGCAGGCCGTGCGCTTCGCCCGCCAGTGCAGCGCCCGCGGGCAACAAGGCAAGCGCGCCTGCGGAATCGCCGGTCTCGGCTTTGAGGCGGGCCAGCAAGAAGGCCAGGCGCGGCTGTTGCGGCGTGCGGTCGAGCCCTGCGCGCAGCAGCGCGCCGGCCTCGTCGAGCCGCTGTGCCTCGAACATCAGCACCGCGGCGAGTTGACGCGCCCCGGCGTGATCGGGATCGGAGCGGATCGCTTCGAGCGCGCGGTCGATGGCCGCGCTGCTGTGGCCGCTGTTGCCCAGGTCGATGGCCTGGCGATAGGCCAGCGCCGCGCGCTGCGAGGCGCTCAGTGGGATCGGACTTTTCTCGGCGGTGCCGCTGAGGGCAGGCGCGGTCGGCGCCACGTGTGCAGTGGCAACGGGTGTGCGCGTGGTCGACGGCGTGAGTGCCGCAGTGGCGGTGAGCGGCGCCGCCGTGGCCGGAGCCGCGATCGAATCCGATGGTGCGGAAGCGACTGCGCGCCGCGCGCGAGCCACGGGTGTCGTCGCCGTGGGTGCGGCCATGGCCACATCGACTGCCCGACTGGCTGTTTCGCTTGGCACGTCCGGTGCCGGCGCCAGCGGCGCTGCCGTCTCGGTCATCGTTACCGGCTGCGGCGATTTGGCGCTACTCGAAAGCAGGACCGGCCAGTCCGCAAAGGCGGTGGCGGTGACCGCGGCGGCCCCAATCACGGCCATGATCTGCAGTCGATGCGACTTGATCGAACCGGGTGCGGTCGACACCGTGGCCGTGCCGGCGGGTACGGTGGCGCGACGCGCGTCGAGTGCGGTCAGCATGTCGTTGATCACGCTCATCGCCGAGCTCCTTCGAGTTGTTCGCGCAGACGTGCGCCGGACATGGCTCGATGCAGCATTGATGCCGGGGTCGGCCGGTGCTGTGCCTCGTCGCGAATCGCGCTCCAGGCCTGGCGCCAGCCCACCGTGTGGCGGCCTTCGCCATAGGCCAGCATCAGGGTCTTGTGGGCGAGCATGTTGGCGCGCCGCGGCACGCCACGGCTGGCATGCCAGAGCAACCAGCACGCAGTGCGACTGAAGACTTTCGGGCCGCGCCAACCGGCCACTCGCAGTCGATGGCGCAGATAACGTTCGAAGTCGTCGCGAGCCAGCCCGTCCAGCCGCGCCGCGAAGCCGATACGGCTGGCGAGCGAGCGGATCGGCCGGGCCGCGAGTCGGGCATCGAGTTCGGGTTGACCGAACAACACGATCTGCAGCAGCTTGCGCTTGCCGGTTTCGAGATTGGTGAGCAGGCGCAATGCTTCGAGGCATTCGAGGCTCAGCGCCTGCGCCTCGTCAACGCAGAGCAGCACGCGTTTGCTTTGCGCGACCAGACGTAGCAGCTCGGCTTCGACGACACCGTAGAGCGAATGTTCGTCCAGCCCGCGTCGGCGCGGCAGGCCGAGCTCGTCTCCCAGTGCACGCAACAGGCCGCAGGCACTCAGGCGCGGGTTGAGGATGTAGGCGCTGACCACATCAGCGGGCAGCGAGGCCAGCAGCGTGCGGCAGAGCAGGGTCTTGCCGGTGCCGACTTCACCGGTGACCTTGACGAAACCTTCGCCCGAGTCCAGCGCCAGGCGCAGCATGTTCAATGCCGACTGGTGCTCGCGGGCGCGATACGCGTATTCGGTATCGGGCGTGATCGCGAACGGCAGTTCGCGCAGGCCGAAGTGCTCGAGGTACATCGCTTCTACTTTCCGACGGCGGCACGCTCGGCCGACGCGGTGCGCGGGGCCTCGAGACTGCGCAGTCGCGCGTCGGTCGCTGCCAGGTCCTCGCGCCACTGCGTCTCGCCCTTGATCACCGTGGGCTTGATCAAGAACACCAGTTCGCGCTTCTCGAGCGCGCGATTGGTGCGTTTGAAGAGGTGGCCTGCCAGGGGCAGGTCGCCCGCGCCGGGCAGTTGGGCCTTGTCGTCGACTTGGCGCTGCTTCATCAAGCCGCCGATCGCGACGATGAAGCCGTCCTGCACGCGCACAACGGTGTCGGTCTCGTTGACATTGCTCGACGCCAGCGGCAACGTGAAGTTGCCCAGGTTGCCCAGGTTGACGACGCGGCTGCGCTCGGAGACCTCGCTGACCGACGGGCGCACATGCATCGTCACCATGCCGTCCTCGTCAATCTGTGGCGTGACGTCCAGCGCAATGCCCGAAAAGAACGGCTGGACCGTGATCGTCGGCGTGGTCACGCTGCCCGAGGCGCTGGCGGTGGTGGTGGTCGAGATGTTGGTGATGTAGAAATCGTCGGTGCCCACGCGCAGCAGGGCCTTCTGGTTGTTCAGCGCGGCCACCCGCGGTGAGGACAGCACATGCACCGTGCCCTGCGTTTCGAGGAACGCCAGCAATCCGTTGAAGCTGTTGGTCGTGAAGGCCAAACCGAGCATGCCCGAGCCGCCGGTCGCGAACGGACTGGCGATCAGCTGCGCCAGCGTCGTGGGCGTGACGCTGGGCGGCGTGGTGCTGGCATCGATGCCGGTGACCAGCGAACCCGCTGGCACGCCCAGGGCCGAGCCGATGCTGCCGGGGACGTTGATGCGTCCGGCGTCGGCGCCGATCGAGAAGCGGTGATTGCCTTGCGTGAGGGCGGCCCAGTTGATGCCCGACTCGAAGCCTTCCTTGAGGCTGACTTCGACGATCTTGGCTTCGAGCATGACCTGGCGCTCGATCGAGAGCCGGGCCGCGCGCAGAAAGTTCTCGACCTCGCGCTGCTCCTTGGGGTAGGCCTTGACGACGATGGTGCCGGTGTGCTGCGAGATCACGATCTGGCGTCCGCCCTCGGCGCCGATCAGGGCCTTGAGCGAGGCGTCGAGTTCCTTCCAGAAGTCGGCATCGGTCGTCGTCGATACATGGCTGCCTTCGCTCGCGGTGCTGGTCAGGCCGCCGCTGGCGCCGGTCGCGCCGCCGGCGCTCGAGGTGATCGAGCCGACGATGACGCGGGTGTCGCTGCGACCGCTGCGCTTGGCGCTGGTGTAGGCGACCTGGAACATGCGGGTCTGCAGGGCCGGAGTCTGGATGAAGACACGATTGCCTTCGATCCGGTACTCGAAGCCATGCATCTCGCGCAGCACGTCGAGCGCCTCGCGAACGCTCACGTCCTTCAGGTTCAAAGTCACGCTGCCGGTCAGGCCGGGCGGCACCAGGATGCTGTAGCGCGACCCCGAGGCCATCGCATGGAAGACCTGCTGCACGCTGGCGCTGTTGACCGCCAGGTCGAAGCGCGGTTCGGGCAGGGCCGCCGGACGCGGCAGGTCCTGCGCCAGCGGCGGCAACAGCGCCAAGCCGATGCGCTCGGGCAGCTTGGGCACCGGCCGTGGTGCGAGTGCGGCCTTCAGCTCGTTGTCAATGCTGTTGCGGGTGGCGCGTGGCGGCGGGCCGCTCTGGCAGGCCGCGAGCAGCGCAGCCAGCATGGCCGCCCCGGTGACTTTGAGGGTGCGCGATGTCATGGTGGGCCTTGCACGGAGTCGGTTGAGGTCGATGCGCTGCGCTCATCCGCCGTCGAGGTGGCAGCTGGCGTGGGGAACAGCGCCAGCCGTTCGGTGCGCCCGCCGGGGTGGCGCAGGAGTGCGCCGTCGATTCGAACCGTCGCCAGGCGCGCACCGCGCACCGGCTGTCCGGGAGTGATCCAGGTGCCGTCGATGAGTGCTGCGGGCGCACTGCCCAGGCGCACACCGCGCAAGCCGGCGGCCGATTCGGCCGCCGCCGTCCCGGACGCGCTGGACGCGGCGGCCCTGGGTGCGGGCGGCGTAAAGGGTGCGTGCGGGCCCATGGCAGCGGCGCCAAGCGGCAGCACGACGACGCAGGCGGCGACGATCCGCTTCACAAGGCGAGCCATGTGCGTTCCTCGCTGATGGTGGTCAGGACCAGGCTGGCCTGCACCGCGCCCGCGCTGCCGATCGGCGTGATGCGAATGCGCTCAATCCGCAGCGGCGCCAGCCCGCGTTCGACCTGCTCGATGGCCTGGACCACGCCCTTGACGGGACCTTCGAGTCGCAGCTCGGCACGGTGGCGAAACAAGGCCGGCCGCGTCGCGGCGGGCTTCGCGGGATCGGCCGACTCCGCCGCTGCGCCGGCCGCGGCGGCCGACTCGGCAATGATCAGTTCCTCGACGGGCAGCGCAGTCAGTGCGGCCAGGCGCACGCCCTCGCCGATCAGGGATCGGGTGACGAAGCCACTGACGGCTTCGCGTTGGGTGGCCTTGAGGCCGACACCGGCGAGCTTGGCCTCGAGTTCGCGATGGCGGCGCTGCAGGTCTTGGAACGCCGCGGACGATTGCGCCGCAGCAGACGAGAGCGCGTCGCCGCGGCTGAGATCGGCCTCCACCGATGACTGCGCGATGGCCAGGCGCTTGTCGCGCGCCGGCGCAACCCAAAGGGCTTGCACGCCGATCGCCAGGGCGAGCAGCCCGCCCAGCAGCGTGAACCGCTCGCGCCGCGGCAGCGCGTCGATGCGCGCAACCGCGGCGAGCAGGCGCGCGCTCATCGTGCGCCCCCCACGCTGCGGCCGCCATCGATGCTCGACAGCAGGAAGCTGTAGTGCTCTGGCGCTGCGGCGCGCGCCCCACCGACCGCGCCTGCAGCGACGTCGCTTCCGTCGGCGGGTTGCAGCGCAAAGACATGCAGCGGCAGGCCGCGGAACGCAGACTGCGCGCCCAGGCGGCCGGAAAAGCCAGCCAGTGCCTTGGCGTCCAGTGCGCTGCCGGCGATTCGCACGCCGCGTTCGACGCTGAATTCGATCTCCTGCAGCCACAGCGCTTCGGGCATGGCGGCGATGAGTGAGCGCAGGCGCGCGGCGTTGTCCTGCGGCAGATCGGTGAAGCTGCCGACGGCCTGCAGCAGATGTTCGTTGGCCGACACCCGGGCCTTGAGTTCGGCCAGCGACGCGTCGTGCGGGTCGGCTGCGGTAATCGCGGTGTCATCAGTCGCGGCCGATGCGCTGGCCAGCAGCGCCTTCAGGGCCTGTCTTTCGTAGGCCAGGTGGCCGGCCGTGCCCAGGATCAAGGCAAGCGTCAGTCCGAGCACGAACTTGCCACTGCACCAGTCGCGCAGTGGCACCAGGTCCGGATCAAACAGATTGATCTGTTGCGTCATGGGGCAGGCGCCTCGCGCAGGGCCGCGCCAATCGCCGGGATCAAGTCCAGGCCGATTGCGGCATCCATCAGCGGGGTATCAGAATCGATCTCGATCCACTCGCGCAGGACCAGGGGCCGGACCTGCAGGGTGATGTGGCCGGCCAGTGGCGCTGCCAGGGCCAGACCGGCCTGCTCCTGCGTCACCCACAGGCGGCCCAGCGCGGCGGCATAGAACTGGCGGTCGAAGGCATCGCTGCTGCGCTGCACGTCATGCCCCAGGCGTTCAACCAGGGTGTCCCGGCCTTCGGGGCTGGCGTCGAGATACTGGCTTGCGCGCAAGTCGAAGCGGCGCAGGCTGCACAACTCGCCACGCCACACGATGACCAAGGTGCTGCGTTGCAGACCCACATGCAGCAGCGCGCAGGTGCCCTCGCCGGCGGCCAGAAGGGCCAAATTGCGCAAGGCGAGTTCGGGCACATCGATGCTCTGCACGTCCAGCTTGGCATCTCGCGAACGCCTGATCCAGCGGGCGATCGTTTCGCGGCGCGACACCACGACCAGCGCCTGCTGCGTGCGCGAGCTGTCCGAAGCGTTGGGCACAAGCAGGCAGCCGATGCTGGCCTCTTCGGGCGCGAAGTCGATCATGTCCTTGACGCGCCAGCGCATGGCGTTGGCGACCTCCTCGGGCTGGACCTCGGGCACGTCCAGCGGCAGGATCTGGTAGTCGCCGCCGTCAAGCAGCAAGTTGACGCGTGAACGGTGCTGACCCTGGCGCCGTTGCCAGCGTGCCAATGTCGCCAGTGCGGAGGCACCGCTGGCGGTGTGCACGGCGGTCAGGCGCGGCTTGGCGCCCTGGCGGCGGCTGACCACGGCGGCGCTGGCCCGTCCGGCGTCGGCCAGGACGCCGAGGCAGCCCGGCGCATCGGCGGGCCGCAGGGTCGATGCAAGCAGAGAGCGGAGCGACATGGGGTTTCCCGCAAGCGAGGGGCACAGTTGCGGCCAGTCTAGGATTGCCTGGCTGCGCGCAATGGGCGGAACAGGCGCGCAAAAGCCGCACAGTTCGCGGCTGGCGCGCCCCCCGGGCATCGCGCCTTGCGCTGCCGCTGGCGCCGCAGCCGTGGTGCCTTGGCTGCTGGGGCACAATCGCGCGCCTCTCCGAAGTGGCCTCCTACGCCGTGAATGACTTGTTCCTGAGACTGGGCATCGAATCCTGGAAGCCGGTGCTCAGCAGCCTGTTGCTGCCGCCGGTGCCCCTGCTGTTGCTGACGCTGGTCGGCGCGCGCATGATCCTGTGGCGTCGCGGCTGGGGCTGGCTGGTGGTGTTGGCTGCCACGGCCGGGATCTGGCTGGGCGCGTGCAGCGCGGTGGGCGAATGGCTGCAGCGCTCGCTGCTCGCGCCGCCGCCCGCGTTGAGCGCGGAGCGCATCAGCGCACTCAGGCAGGTCATGGGGGCACGACCCGCCGTGGCCATCGTCGTGCTCGGCGGGGGTCGAGAATCAACCGCGCCGGAGTACGGCGTTGCCAGCCTCAGCCCGCTGGCACTGGAGCGGCTGCGATTCGGCATCTGGCTCGGCCGGCAGACCGGCGCACCGCTGATGTTCAGCGGCGGCCTGGGTCACGCCGCCGAGTCGGGGGCGTCAGAGGCCGAGGTGGCGCAGCAGATCGCGACGCGCGAGTTTGGCCGCTCGTTGCGCTGGGTCGAATCGCGTTCACGCGATACGCGCGAGAACGCACAGTTCGCGGTCGCCTTGCTGCATGAGCACAAGATTGACCATGTGGTCGTTGTCACCCACGGTTGGCACATGCCGCGGGCGCTGCGCGCCTTCGAGGCGGCGGCAAGGCGCGGTGGTGCCAGCTGGCAGCTGGTGCCGGCACCGATGGGCCTGTCGCCGCGCGTCGAGCGGCCAACGCTGCGCTGGGTGCCTTCCTCCGAGGGCTTCCTTCTCGTGCGTGCGGTGCTGCGTGAAAAGATCGGTTGGTGGCTGGGCGCCTGATCCCACGGCCCGCAGGTTGTCGCGTTGGCGCCCCAAAAATGCGAAACCCCTCCACGCCGAGGCGGGAGGGGCGGGTGGCTGACGCCACCGTTCGGGGCTCGGGAGGATAGGGATCCCGGGCTCCTTGGGCGCAGAGACTGCACCGCTGGATTTGCCGGCTTGCGCAGGCAGAGCCACGGTAAGGCAACCCTTGTGCGCGGGCAAGCCAAGTGCGGCAATCGCGGCGTGGCCAACCATTGCCAACGCCACTTTGACATTGGCGGGCGACGCCTTATCGTGGCGGCGGTGCCATCACCAAGTCGAACAGGGCCGACACGGCCTGTGTCACCTCGGCCGGCATGGCGATCGTGCGGCCCCACTCGCGTGTGGTCTCGCCTGGCCATTTGTGGGTCGCGTCGAGCCCCATCTTGCCGCCCAGCCCGCTCACGGGCGAGGCGAAGTCAAGGTAGTCAATGGGCGTGTTCTCGACCAGGGTGGTGTCGCGCACCGGATCGACCCTTGTCGTGATGGCCCACACCACTTCCTTCCAGTCGCGGATGTTCACGTCGGCGTCGGTGACGATGATGAACTTGGTGTACATGAACTGCCGCAGGAAGCTCCACAGGCCGAACATCACGCGCTTGGCGTGGCCTGGGTAGGCCTTCTTGATCGAGATCACCGCCATTCGGTAGCTGCAGCCCTCGGGTGGTAGATAGAAGTCGGCAATCTCGGGAAACTGCTTCTGCAGGATCGGTACGAAGACTTCGTTCAGCGCCACGCCCAGGACAGCGGGCTCATCGGGCGGCTTGCCGGTGTAGGTCGAGTGGTAGATCGGGTCAGTGCGGTGGGTGATGCGGTCGATGCGAAACACCGGGAACCAATCCTGCTCGTTGTAGTAGCCCGTGTGGTCGCCGAAGGGGCCTTCGAGCGCATGCAGGTAGCCGCCGCGCTCGGCCAGTTGCACGCCGTGTTCGCTCTCGCCGCTGAAGCCGGCCGCCGCGGTGGGGATGTGGCCTTCGAGCACGAACTCGGCGCTGGCGGGGGCTTGCAGCTTGAGCTTGCCTTCGCCGACGCCGCTGTCGGCGACCTCGGTGCGGCTGCCGCGCAGCAAGCCGGCGAACTGGTATTCCGACAGCGCGTCGGGCACCGGCGTGACCGCGCCGAGGATGGTGGCCGGATCAGCGCCCAGCGCGACGACGATCGGGAAGGGCTGACCCGGGTTGGCGCGGGCAAAGTCGCGGAAGTCGAGCGCGCCGCCGCGGTGGGCGAGCCAGCGCATGATCACCTCGCGCCGGCCGATCACCTGCTGGCGGTAGATGCCCAGGTTCTGGCGCAGGCGCGGCGCCGGCACTGACTGCGGGCCCCGCGTAATGGTCAGACCCCAGGTGATCAGCGGGCCGGCGTCGTCCGGCCAGCAAGTCTGCACAGGCAGGCGGGCGAGGTCGACGTCGTTCCCTTCCAATATGACTTGCTGGCACGGTGCGCTGCGAACCGTGGCCGGCTTCATGTCCCACAGCGCCTTGACCATCTGCAATAGGCGGCCGGCGTCTTTCAGGCCGCGCGGCGGCTCGGGTTCTTTCAGGTTGGCCAGCACCTGGCCCACGTCGCGCAGGCCTTCGAGGCTCTCGGCGCCCATCCCCAGGGCCACTCGTTTCGGTGTACCAAACAGGTTGATAAGCGCCGGAATTTTGTAACCCACTGGATGTTCAACCAGCATCGCAGGGCCCCCAGCCCGAAGCACGCGGTCAGCGAGCGCTGTCATTTCGAGCCGCGCCGATACGGGCTGCGTGATACGGCGCAATTCGCCGACAGCCTCAAGCTGGCCGATGAAGTCGCGCAGATCACGATATTTCATATGCAAAACTTGAATTATTTTTGACTTCTAAATACTTGACCGGTTATTACGCGACTTCCTAGAATCCGCCCGCCCTCAATGATTAGGGGTTAACCAGTACTTTCCGGCGCAGATGTCGCTGGAGTACAAAGGAGCGCACTGCAAGCACTGGCCAAGCGAAGCGGGACCAAGATGCAGTGCCTGACTTTCGAAGACGATTATCACTGTCGCCCATTGCGTACCGCCCCTGGTGTTCAGGGGCAGCGCATGTCGAGGCGGCAGCACGAAGGGGAATGACGTGACGGCAATACGAATGTTTCGCTCGGCCCGCACCGCCTGCACAGTTTTTGCGCGCGATGTCGGCAACGGCCTGCTTGAGGTCAGCCACAACGGCCTGGCCTTTGTCGGCTTGGTGGTCCTGACCGTGGTGGTGTTTGTCGCCGGCCAGGCCGATCTGCGCAATGGTGCCGAGAGCTACGCACGTGCCTGGCTGCAGCAGCGCCATGAAGCCCGTGCCGAGCTCGACGGCAATATGCTGCTGGCGATGGCCGAGCCCGG
Organism: Burkholderiales bacterium; assembly: GCA_031389585.1. GTDB lineage: Bacteria > Pseudomonadota > Gammaproteobacteria > Burkholderiales > Burkholderiaceae_C > CADEEN01. The sequence goes on from JANMSS010000113.1 coordinate 19,513, forward strand.
CGCAGTGAGTCGGGCGACGGCTTCCGACCCCCGCGCGCTCAATCGCCAGCAGGCGGCGGTGGCGCAGTGGCTGTCGCGGCGATACAAAGTGGCGCCCGAGCCGGTCAGCCGCCTGGTGCAGGAGGCCTGGACCATTGGCCAACGAGCCCAGATCGAACCGACGCTGATCCTGGCCATCATGGCTGTCGAATCGAGCTTCAACCCCTTTGCCCAAAGTGCCATGGGTGCGCAGGGCCTGATGCAGGTAATGACGCGCGTGCACGACGACAAGTACGAGGCCTTCGGCGGCAACCATGCCGCGTTCGACCCGCTGACCAACCTGCGCGTGGGTGTGCAGGTGCTCAAGGAGTGCATTGCGCGCGCCGGCAGTGTCGAGGACGGGCTTCGCTACTACGTCGGCGCAGCCAACTTGGCTGACGACGGTGGCTACGCCATCAAGGTACTGAGCGAGCGGGCGCATCTGCGCCTGGTGGCAGCCGGCAACAACGTGGCCTTGAACGTGCCTCAGTCTGGCGCGGTCCTGCCGGTGCGGGCGACGACCTCGGTTCCGGAAGCCGGCACTGCGCCCGCGAAGGTTGAGCGATCGACACCCGCAGCGATCAGCGAGCAGCTGGCCATGGCGCGCCGACCCGCCTGAGATCACCCCTCTGTCTGGACTTTGCTCGCGCTGCCTGCGCGAGCGAGCAACGTCGCGCTGGCCTGACCAGCCACTACACTGCGGTTCTGCGCAACTGGCGATAGGGTGGCCCATGCCGCCCGAGGTGGCCTAACACCGGGAAGCGCAGGTGGTTTGTGCGCACAGGCATGCGCAGCGCGGGCCACGTCAGCCGTGCGCCTGGGCAGCCCTCCGTTCGACCGGCAACAGCGGGTCGCCGCGATGGCCCTTTACCCTGAAGAAGCACTGCCAGGACCATGTTCAACCGCACCCAGCACACGCTTGCCCATGTCGACCCTGACATCTGGGCCGCGATCCAGGCTGAGAACCGGCGCCAGGAAGAGCACATCGAGTTGATTGCCAGCGAGAACTACACCTCGCCTGCAGTGATGGCTGCGCAAGGCTCGCAGTTGACCAACAAGTACGCCGAGGGCTACCCCGGCAAGCGCTACTACGGTGGTTGCGAGTACGTCGACGTGGTCGAGCAACTGGCCATCGACCGGTTGAAGGCACTGTTCGGTGCCAACTTCGCCAACGTGCAGCCCAACTCGGGCTCGCAGGCCAACCAGGCGGTGTTCTTCGGCCTGCTGCAGCCCGGCGACACGATCATGGGCATGAGCCTGGCCGAAGGCGGCCACCTGACCCATGGCATGGCGCTGAACATGAGCGGCAAGTGGTTCAAGGTGGTGAGCTACGGCCTCGACGCCAACGAGGTGATTGACTACGACGCCATGGAGCGCCTGGCGCATGAAGCCAAGCCCAAGCTGATCATCGCCGGCGCCTCGGCCTACAGCCTGCACATCGACTTCGAGCGCTTTGCCAAGGTGGCCAAGGCCGTCGGCGCGATCTTCATGGTCGACATGGCGCATTACGCCGGCCTGATCGCCGCGGGCGTCTACCCGAACCCGGTGCCGCACGCCGACGTCGTGACCTCGACCACCCACAAGAGCCTGCGCGGCCCGCGCGGCGGCATCGTGGTGATGAACGACGCGGCGATCGCCAAGAAGATCAACAGCGCGATCTTCCCTGGCATCCAGGGCGGCCCCTTGATGCATGTGATTGCCGGCAAGGCGGTGGCCTTCAAGGAGGCGCTCGAACCGGCCTTCAAGGCTTACCAGCAGCAGGTGGTGGCCAACGCCCGGGTGCTGGCCGATACGCTCACCGAGCGCGGGCTGCGGATTGTCAGCGGCCGCACCGAGAGCCATCTGATGCTGGTCGACCTGCGGCCCAAGGGCCTGACCGGCAAGGAGGCCGAAGCCGTCCTCGGCCAGGCGCACATGACCTGCAACAAGAACGGCATCCCGAACGACCCGCAAAAGCCGATGGTCACCAGCGGCATCCGCCTGGGCTCGCCGGCGTTCACGACCCGCGGCTTCAAGGAGCCTGAGGCGCGGCAGACGGCGCACCTGATCGCCGACGTGCTCGACAAACCGCATGACGCTGCCAACCTGGCCGCGGTGCGCGCCAAGGTGGCGCTGCTCACGCGCGATTTCCCGGTCTACAAATGACCGCCGCCAAGCCGGCAGCTGCGCCGGGTCGCTAGATGCGCTGCCCCTTCTGCAGCCATGAAGAAACCCAGGTCGTCGAGACCCGGGATTCCGATGAAGGCGACGTCATCCGCCGTCGCCGCCGCTGTCTGAAGTGCGAGAAGCGCTTCACCACCTATGAGCGGCCCGAGATCGCGATGCCCACGGTGGTGAAGAAGGACGGCGGCCGCGCCGAGTTCGACCGCGCCAAGGTGCGCGCCTCCATGATGCTGGCCTTGCGCAAGCGGCCGGTGAGCGTCGAGCAGATCGATGCGGCGGTCGAGCGCATCGAAGACAAGCTGCTGACCAGCGGCGCCCGTGAGGTCGCCTCGACCCGACTGGGCGAGCTGGTCATGCGCGAATTGAAACGCATCGACAAGGTGGCCTACGTGCGCTTCGCCTCGGTGTACCGCAGCTTCGAAGACGTCGACGAGTTTCGCCAGCTGATCCGCGACATCTGATCTGCGCTGCACCAGTTTTGTGCGATGCCCTCCGATGGGGGTGACCCCCTTAAGGGGGAGATTTTTCGATGGCGCGCTGCCTACAGTCATCTCCATCAACCCCAGGAGATCGACATGCACCGCAACAGCTCTCTGACCCCCCAGCGCGGCCTGAGCCTGATCGAATGCTGCGCCACGTTGGCGATTGCCAGCATCCTGGTGGGCACGGCGGCGCCGTCCTTCGACGGCCTGCTGAAAAGCCGGCGACTGGACGGTGCGGCGGCAGAACTTGCGGTCGACCTGCACTACGTCCGATCCGAGGCTGTGTCGCGCAACGAGGGTGTTCGCGTCGGTTTTCAGAACACTGTCGGCGGCAGCTGCACCGTGATCCACACCGGCGCCGCCGCGGATTGCCCCTGCGACAGCAGCGGCGTGGCCCAGTGCGTCAACGGCGCCACGGCGCTGAAGACGGTGTTCCATCCCGCCAGCAGCGGCGTCACCGTGCAGGCCAACGTGGCGTCGATGCGCTTTGACCAAACCAACGGCACTGTCACGCCGGCAGCCACGGTGCGAGTGACCACCGCCGACGGGCGGGCCGTCCACCATGTGGTGAACATCATGGGGCGGGTGCGTTCCTGCTCGCCGGGCGGTTCTGCGAAGGGCTACAGGGCTTGTTGAGCCCCCTGCATAAGGGGGGTGCACGCTGCTGGGAGATGGAAGGCCGGTTGCAAGCGATGACCGGCGGATTGGGGAGTGACTGCAACAGGGGACAGCCGCCAGAATCGGCCTCATGCATCACAGGTGGCCATTCGATCGACAACACTTTGCGAGACTCCGCATCAGCGGATTCACGCTGATCGAGTTGATGATCGTGGTGGTGGTCATTGCGTTGCTTGCGGCGGTGGCGGTGCCGGCGTACTTCGACTCGATCCGTAAGAGCCGCCGTGCTGACGCCATCACACGAATCTCTCAGGTACAGCAAGTGCAAGAGTGGTGGCGCGCGAATAACGCCACTTATGGAACCCTTGCCCAGACAGGGGTCCCGGCAACAGTGACCGGTGGCTACTACACGCTGAGCGTTGCCAACAACGTCGCGTCAGGTTACGAAGCCGTTGCTCAGGCCTCAGGTTCTCAGATCAGGGACACCAACTGTGTATTTATGCGCGCCACGTTGGCGGTTGGAAACATCGCCCTCACCTCCGGGCCGACAAACGCGTTCGGGAATGCGGCGTCACTCAACAATCGGTGTTGGAACCGATGACGCAGGCGCGCAACATGGCCGCTGAGCGCGGCTTCACATTGATCGAACTGTTGATCGTGATGGCCCTCGTCGCCATCATTCTGGCCATCGCCACGCCGTCATTCACCACGACACTGACGAAACGGCGGATGGAAGGCGTCGCAGCAGAGCTTTCGACCGACATTCAGTACGCCCGCAGTGAAGCGGCGCAACGAAATGCGGCGGTGGGCGTGGTTTTCGGTGCCAGCTGCTACACCGTGTACGTCCTCGGCACGACCAACGCCACGACATGCGCTGCACTCGGTACCGGTGGCATTCCTTTGAAAGACGTTCAAATTACTGGCGGAACAAGCTTGTCCTTTGTGCCCGTGGTCTCGGGCGCCTTCATCGCGTTCGATCCTGTGCGTGGCATGGCCACCGATGCAGCATCCGGAACGGCCGACTTGTCGGGCAGCGTGACGGTCACGAACAGTGCCGGCAATTGGCAGATCCGCGCTGTCGTGACGAAGGTCGGACGCGCCAAGCTGTGCAGCCCAAATAACACGGTCACCGCATTGGCGACCGATTGCACCTGAGGGTGATTGTCGTGAAACATCAACTGAGCCCTCACCGCCAACGTGGCCTGTCCATCGTTGAGTTCATGGTCGGCATCGCCATTGGCCTGTTCGTCGTTGTTGGCGCGGCGAAACTCTTCGCCGATTACGTCGTCAGCAACAAGCGACTGATGCTCGAAACGCGCGTCAATCAGGATCTTCGCGCTGCGGCCGACATTGTTGCCCGTGACTTGCGCCGCGCTGGCTACTGGAATGGCGCCACAGGCGGTGTTTGGGGTACCGGCGCCTCGGCCATTATTGCCAACCCGCACGGAACGGGCGCCGGTGCGGTCTCGTCAACGGCGACCAGCGTCAGCTATTCCTATGCCCGCGCTGGCGCCGCACAGCTCGATGGGCTCGACCCAAGCGAAGAGGCCGGCTTCCGACAGGCGCTGGTCAACGGCGTCAACGTGCTGCAAGTGCAGGATGGACAAGGCAGTTGGCAGGCGGTGACGGACCCGGGCACGGTCAACGTCACCACCTTCAGCGTGACGGCGGTCAGCCCAGCCCTGGTCAATGACCTGTCCTCCTACTGCGGCTGCCTGACACGGTTGACCTGCACGCTCGCCTCGATCGCCGCCACCGGCACGCCACCGACGCTGACGATCCCCGGTTTCAACATCGTGCTGACGGGCCAATCGGTTGCCGACCCGACGATTCGGCGCACCATGAATGAAACGGTCCGCGTGCGCAACGCGAGCCTGACCGGTACCTGCCCCCCTTGACAAGGCGGAATATGCACATGAACAGTTCGCAATTCAAGCAGCGCGGCGCAGCCGCTCTGATCGTGGCCATGGTGCTACTGTTTGCCATGACGGTCGTGGCGTTCTTTGCCAACCGCACCATGATTTTCGAGCAGCGCACCTCGGCCAACCAAGTCCGCTATACGAAAGGGTTCGAGCTGGCCGAAGCCGGTATGGAGTGGGCGATCGCGCGTCTGAATGATCCACTGACGCTGACGGCGGCCAGTTGTGTACCGGCCAGTGGTGCGGGGCTGCTGTCGTTTCGTGATCGCTATGTTCAGCCGACGGCGGCGGATGCGACACACTCGACGGGCTGGTTCAATCCGAATACCACCACGTACCCGGGCTGCCAGATCGACCCGGCAACCGGATTGTTGAGTTGCGGCTGCCCAGCGGCCGGCGCGGCGACCTTGGCTGCGACGACCCAGCCGCGCTTTCGCGTCCGGTTCATCCCCGTCACACTTGCCAACAATCCGAGCGTGGACTGGCAGGCGGTGGAAATCATTTCACGCGGTTGCACCAACGGCGATCCCTGCGACCCCAGCCAGCTCGCCACGTCATCCGACAGTTCGTCGATCGTGCGCACATTGGTCAAGCTTCGCGCGACGTTTCCGACGGTGCCGGGCGCCGGCATGATCAGCGGCTCGACTACCTTGGTCGGCGGCAGTGTCAATGTGATCAACACCGACACCGCGAGCAATGGCATCACGATCAATACCGGCAGCACGGTGGAGATCAATGCCAACGGCTTCACCGTGCAGAGCCTGCCTGGCACGGCGCCTGCACAGTCAATTCTCGACAACGACCCCTCGCTGTTGAGGCTGACCAACGCCGACGCCAACGGCGAATTGTTCTTCTCCAGCTTTCTCGGCCAAGGATTCGCTGCCTACCAGGACGACCTCGACACGAGGATCCTCTCGCCAGGCGCGGGCGGGAGCAACGCTGCTTATGCTGCGGGAACCTGCAGTGGCGCAAGCGATTGTGCCCGTGCGGTGTCGTACTGGATCGACCGCGGCGTTGGCAAGTTCTGGGTCAACGGCGCAGTGGACTTCGGTAGCAGCACGATGCCGAGCACCACCCCGGGCAACACGCTGGGAACCGCCAGTAGACCGGTCGCGGTGGTCACGACAGGCAACCTGTCATTTGGCAGCAACGTCAATGCCTACGGAATTTTTTACGCGGCGACGGCTACCGTGACTACCGACGCGACGCTCGGCAACGGCAACCCGACGATCGTCGGCTCGTTCATCTCGCGTGGCGACATCAGCAAGCAGGGCTCGGGCAATCTCACTGTCGCCTACAACGGCAACCTGTTTGGCGCCAGGGGGGCACCGACCGGACTCCTCGTTCCGGTGCCCGGCAGTTGGCGCGACAAAGCCACCGCGTATTGACGCCCCACGATTCAACGGAGTATTGCGCCATGACCCAGTATCCCCGACCCCGTTCGAATGCGAGGGGCTTCACGATTCTCGAAGCGCTGATTGCCTTGCTGGTGCTGAGCTTTGGCATGCTCGCGATCGCAGGATTCCAGACGACACTGTCGCGCAGCGCTGACCTCGCCAAGCAACGCACCGAGGCAATGCGGTTGGCTCAGCAGAAGATGGAGACACTGCGGGCCTACGGACAGGTAGCGACAGACCCCACGCTCCCTCCAGCGCACAGATTCAACTACACCGATGACGTGGTCAGCAGCACAGTACTGCCATACACGGGGCCCGAGATCGTGTCGAGCAACGCCACCTTCAGCCGCACATGGACGGTGACGCCGAGCGCGGCTGATACTGAAAGGTGGATCAATGTGGTCGTCGCCTGGAACGACCGTGCTGGACAAGCGCAAACCGTGCAGTTGCTGTCGGTGATCTCCAAGTTCGATCCGCAAAGCGTCGGTACGCTGGCCACCGGCTCGGGGACGTCGAACGTGCGCAGGCCGAAGAACCGAAATATCAACATCCCGTACCCCGCAGTCACTTTGAGCGGCGGCACGCAGAGTGCGTTCATACCGCCACCCGGCAACGTGGCCTACGTGTTCGACAACACCTCCGGCAATATTGTCCAGAGTTGCACTGGCTTGGTCGCCACGTCTCCGACGCCACGGGCAATACAGACGTTGACACGCACGGGCGCGACAGTGACTGTGAACTCGTCTGGCCATACATTCGTCGCGGGCAACTCGGTGACCATTGCAGGCACGAGCGACGCCGATTTCAATGGCACCTTCCCTGTAGTCAATCCGGTCACGGCGGGCGCTTTTAACTACACCTTGACGTCGCCTCTATACGCGATCTCGGCCACTGGAGGCACGGCCACCTTGTATGCGACGTTGTTGGTTGAGGGTCTAGACCTTGGAGGGTCGACTGCTGTTTGCACCACGTTTACTGTTCCCGGGTACCTTCTGACGGGCTATGTGCGCTTTGATACCTCGAACGGTCCGACGGGAGAGGAGCCGAACAACCCGGGCAGCATTAACGACACTCGGCCACTGGACGCGACGACACCGTTCTTGTTCGACACATCGAACCAGCCGACGACGAACGGGACGCCGACGATGACTTGCTACTCGCAGCGCCAGCAGGTGGTGACGACGAACAATCTGACGCCGGTCAACATCACGGGGGTGTCGCTGGGTGGCAGCACCGTGACGGTTACCGCGCCAGCGCATGGCTTTGCTGGTGGTACGACTTTGGCCATCAACGGCACCAGCAATCCCGCGTTCATCGGCGCATTCGTGGTCGCCAACGTACCGACGGTCGACACATTCACCTACACGCTGCCGCCGCCATTGCCGACGTCGACAACCGCTACAGGCGGTACGGCCGTGCGGGTGCAGCGCCTGACGATCCAGGAGGGGGCGTCGGTCAGTGGTTATTCAACTGTGCAGTCGAAGTTCGTCTCCTATGCTTGCGTTGTGATTCCGGTCAATCATGACCTCCAGGCCGCAACCCCTAATCGTTGGTGGGGTCGCGTGACGCTCAACGAAAATTCGAACTTGGCCAACGGTCCGACGTGGACGATCGGTAGCGCCAGCGGAAATTTCAAGGTCTGCCGTTTCTCGGCTGACTACAACGGCAATGGCGCCATCGCCAACAGTGAGCATCCTCTCTGGTATCGGGGAGTGATTGGCGCGCTCGACGGTCAGAACTATCTGGTCATTAATCAAAGCCAAAGTTGCCCGACCGAGCGCCCTGCCGATCCATTCAGCAACCAGGCCATTCGATATTCCGACGACACGACGGCACAGCACCAGCCCGCTACGGCTGTGCGGTCCTTCCAATGCCCGAGCGGTGGCTGCAGCGGTCCGCTGCCGACGCCTCTGGAGCCGTCGAACCTTGCGACCGACCTGAGGATGGATTGATCTCTATTCCTAGTGGGCAATAACAGTCAGATTGAGAGTGCGCACGCGGTGGAACGCTGCGCACTCAAAACTTCGCAAGATCATGCCATCGCATCGATCGGGGTCTCGGACCCCAGCCCGCGTGTCGGGTGTGTTCTAACGCACGTCAACGGCGCGCAGTTTTTCGCAGGTCACACGCAGGCGGTCGGCGGCCCGCACGCAGAAATCATGGCCCTGCGCGCCGCCCGCGAAGCCGGTGATGACGTTCGCGGCGCCACTGCCTACGTCACCCTCGAACCCTGCTCGCACCACGGCCGCACGCCGCCTTGTTGCGATGCCTTGATCGAAGCCGGCATCGCCAAGGTGGTGGTGGCAATCGTTGACCCGAATCCGTTGGTCGCCGGCCAGGGCATTGCGCGTTTGCGAGCGGCCGGCGTCGAGGTCGAGGTGGCTGGCGGTGAATGGGGTGCTGCCTCGCGTGAGCTGAACATCGGCTTCTTCTCGCGCATGATCCGCGGCCGGCCCTGGGTGCGGCTGAAGATTGCGGCCTCGCTCGATGGGCGCACGGCGCTCGACAACGGGCAGAGTCAGTGGATTACCGGCGAGGCGGCGCGCGCCGACGGCCATGCCTGGCGCAAGCGCGCGGCCGCGGTGCTCACGGGTATCGGCACCGTGCGTGAAGACGACCCGCGTCTCGACGTGCGACTGGTGCCCACGGAACGGCAACCCCTGCGCGTGGTTGTCGACTCAAGGCTCGATGTCGCGCCGACGGCGCGCATGTTGCAGCTGCCAGGGCAGGCGCTGATCTACACCGCCAGCAGCGACGCAGCGCGCATCGCGTCGCTGACTGCGCCGCACATTGAGGTTGCGCGCCTGCCGGCCAATGCGCAGGGCAAGACCGACCTGGCGGCGATGTTGCGCGATCTGGCGCGGCGCGAGGTCAACGAACTGCATGTCGAGGCCGGTGAAAAGCTCAACGGCTCGCTGCTGCGCGAGGGCCTGGTCGACGAGTTGCTGGTCTACGTGGCGCCGCGGCTGTTCGGGCCGGGGCGGGGCATGGCCGCAATCGGCCCGCTGGCGTCGCTGGCCGAGAGCCTGGACTTCGAGTTCCTCGACGTCGCGCGTGTTGGGGCAGACCTGCGGCTGCGCCTGCGGCCACCGGGGCGTGCAGTGTTCTGAGCACCCCGAGGGCCGGGCTGCGCCCAGCCCGCCCCCCGCGGGGGTCAAGGAAAGTGGCAGAGCCACATTTTCTTGAGAGCGCCCCCAGGCCGACGACATACGTCGTCCGCCCCCCGAGGGGGATGAGCAAAGTAACCAAGTGACATTTGCTCATGAGCTCGAAAGCCCGGTAGGCGGGCCAGACGGAAGCGAACAAGCGTCCTGTTTGAATTGAGCGGCCGTCGGTACCGCTCTGGGTACCGCTCTGGGTTGCCACCTGTATAGATACGCTATACACGACGTCCGTGATCAAGTTGTTCGCACACAATGGGCTTGAAGCGTTGTTCCGGACGGCCAGCAAGGCTGGCATTCAGCCGGCCCATGCGTCCCGCCTGCGCCGGCAGCTCGCACAACTCGACGTGGCCGCAAGTGCCAAGGACATGAATCTTCCGGGTTGGGGCTTCCACTCGCTGAAGGGTGAATTGGCTGGCTTCTGGTCGGTGTGGGTGAATGGGAACTGGCGGCTGATCTTCCGCTTCGACGACGGGGATGCCGTCTCAGTGGACTACCGTGACTATCATTGAAGCGAGGCATGACATGAGCCGAATGCACAACCCGCCACACCCCGGAGAAACTCTGCGCGAAGACATGCTGCCTGCGCTTGGACTGAGCGTCACCAACGCGGCGCGCGAGCTTGGCGTGACCCGCGCGGCGCTTTCGCGCGTTCTCAACGGTCGCGCTGGTATCTCGCCGGAGATGGCGCTGCGTCTCGAGCGCTGGCTGGGCGCCGACCATGGGGGGCGTGCCGACGTGTGGTTGCGCATGCAGTCGAACTACGATCTTTGGGCGGCCGAAAGGAGCGCGAAGGCGGTACTCAAGAAGGTCAAGCCGATCGACGCCGAGCGGTTCGCGGACGTGACCTGACGGCCGGTCATTGCGCCAGGCTTAGCGCGACGCGAGCCGTGCTGGCGCAAGCCCGCCACCTACAATCCCGGCCATGGCAATTTCCCCTGTTCCCGAGCTGGTGGCCGACCTGGCCGCCGGCCGCATGGTGATCCTCGTCGACGAGGAAGACCGCGAGAACGAAGGCGACCTGGTGCTGGCGGCCGACCATGTTTCGCCCGAGGCCATCAATTTCATGGCCAAGCACGGCCGCGGGCTGATTTGCCTGACCCTCACCCGCGAACGCTGCGAGCGCCTGCAGCTGCAGCCCATGGCGCGAAGCAACGGCACCAAGCATGGCACCGCGTTCACGGTCTCGATCGAAGCCGCCACGGGGGTCACGACCGGCATCTCGGCCGCCGACCGCGCACGCACGGTGCAGGCCGCGGTGGCGCGTGACGCGCAGGCCGGCGACCTGGTCCAGCCGGGCCACGTTTTCCCGCTGCTGGCGCAGGACGGCGGCGTGCTGATGCGCGCCGGTCACACCGAGGCCGGTTGCGACCTGGCCGGGATGGCCGGCCTGACGCCGGCGGCCGTGATCTGCGAAATCATGAACGACGACGGCACGATGGCGCGGCTGCCCGACCTGCAGGTCTTCGCCCGCGAGCATGGCCTGAAGATCGGCACCATCGCCGCGCTGATCCAGCACCGCAGCCACAACGAGTCCCTGATCGAGCCGCTCGCGACGCGCGAGTTGCACACCGCGCAAGGCGCGTTCCAGTGCACTGCCTTCCGCGATCGCAGCTCGGGTGGACTGCATCTGGCACTCACCGTCGGTCAATGGTCGGCCAACGACGAGGTGCTCGTGCGCGTGCACGAGCCTTTGTCGCTGATGGACCTGCTCGACACCGGTGCGGGCCCGCACTCCTGGCCGCTGCCTACCGCGCTGGCCGCGTTGCACAAGGCCGGCCGAGGCGTCGCGGTGCTGCTCAACGCCGGCACGGACTCTGCCGCGCTGCTCGGCCGCGTGCTGCCGCCCGCGGTGCCCGCTGCGGCTCCGACTGCGCCGCAGATGGACTTGCGCACCTACGGTGTGGGCGCGCAAATTCTGCGCCACCTGGGCGTGCATCGCATGCAACTGCTCGGCAACCCGCGGCGCATGCCCAGCATGACCGGCTACGGCCTGGAAGTCACCGGCTTCATCGCCGCCCCTCACTAGAGTCAACGAGTCCTGCCATGCAAGGTTCCGACATCGGCGCTGACGTGCCCCTCGACGGCGAGGGCCTGCGCATCGCCATCGTGCGCGCCCGCTTCAACGACGTCATCACGCGCAAGATCGAAGAAGCCTGCCTTGCCGAACTGGCCAGGCTTGGCGTGGCCGACAAGCATGTACGCCGGATCAGCGTACCCGGCGCGCTGGAGATCCCCCTCGCGCTCAAGGCCCTGGCCGAGAGCGAAGAGCACGATGCGCTTGTCGCACTGGGCTGCGTGATCCGCGGCGAGACCTACCACTTCGAGCTGGTGGCCAACGAAAGTGCCGCCGGCGTGACCCGCGTCGGGCTCGACCACCAGCTGCCCGTGGCCAATGCGATCCTGAGCGTCGACACTGAAGCCCAGGCCTGGGCCCGGGCCGAAGACAAGGGCCGCGACGCGGCCCGCGTGGCAGTCGAAATGGCCAATTTGATGGAAGAGTTGTCGTGAGCCCGGCGGGCCGCCATGGGCCACGAAGGGGCCGGGCCCTGGGCGAACGCTCCCGCTTGGCGGGATCGCGCGCAGCGCGTGGGGTGCACGAATGAGTGAGACCGCGGGGAAAAAGACCGCGCGCCGTACGCCGGCCAAGTCGCAGCGCCGCCGCTCTCGTGAACTGGCGTTGCAAGGCCTGTACGAGTGGCTGCTATCGGGCGGCGACGCCGCCAGCATCGACGCGCACATGCGCGAGCATGACGGCTTCGACAAATGCGACGGCCTGCACTTCGAGGCGCTGCTGCATGGCTGCATCGCCGAGGCAGCCGACCTGGACGCCGTGCTGGCGCGCCATGTGGACCGCAAAACCACCGAGCTGTCGCCGGTCGAGCATGGCGTGCTGATGATCGGCGTCTACGAACTCAAGCACTGCATCGACATCCCGTACAAGGTGGCGATCAATGAAGGGGTCGAGCTGGCCAAGAGCTTTGGCGGCACCGACGGCCACAAGTACGTCAACGGCGTGCTCGACAAGGTCGCTGGCGACCTGCGCCCGCTTGAGGTGCAGGCGGCGCGCGCGGCGCGCGCTTGAGCGCGGCGCGCTTGGCGATCGAAGGCGCCGTGAGCTGTTGCAGCGGGGCTGCGGCGATATGGTGACAAAGCGTTAAGCCCGCGACGCTTGACACGAATTTGAACCACTTGCGCGGCGCGCATAGCGCGGAGCGCCGATAAGCTCGCACTGTCATGACCACCGCCCCATTCGATCGCGTCGACAACGACGCCGATGACGCCTTTGCCGTCACCATCGCCGACGAGTTGGCCGATAGCGACGACCCCGAGGCGCTGCCAGGCGCCGTCCCGGTCGACGACCGGCCGCTGCAGTCGCTGCCGACGATCGGATACGTCGGTCGCTACGCGCTGAAGTACCAGCTCGGCGCCGGCGGCCTGGGCACGGTGTACGCCGCGCTCGACCCGCTGCTGTCGCGGCCGATCGCGGTCAAGACGCTGCATGTGGATGCAGAGGCAGCACAGCGCGAAACGCTGGAGTCGCTGTTGCTGGCCGAAGCCCGCGCGGCCGCCGGCCTGAACCACCAGAACATCGTCACCGTATTCGACGCCGGCCTGTCGGAACAGGGGGTCTACATCGCCATGGAGCGTCTGCAGGGCCGTGACCTGCGCCACTTGCTGGCCGATGGCTGGCGGCCCGCGCCGGCGCAAGCCGCGCGCATCGGCAAGCGCGTCGCCGATGCACTGGCCTATGCGCACAGCCATGGCGTGATCCATTGCGACATCAAGCCGGCCAATATCTTCATGATCGGCCGCACCCAGCCCAAGGTGCTTGACTTCGGCATTGCCCGGGTGGCGCAGCAACAGGGCCAGCCCGAAGCCGCAGTCTCCGCGGTGGCGGCGGTCGACATCCCGTCGAGCATGAGCATCCCGCCCGTCGACCTGGGCTCGCCGTACTACGTGGCGCCAGAGCAGTTGTACGGCGAGGCGCCCGACCTGCGCTGCGATGTCTATGGCGTGGGCGTCGTACTCTACGAGTTGCTGACTGGTCGACGCGCCTTCGACGGGCGCTCGCTCGAGGCCATCCGCCACGCCGTGCTCGAATCCGATGTGCCGCCCGTTCACACCGTCAACCGCAATGTCAATGTCGCGCTGTCGGGCATCGTCGCGCGTGCAATGGCGCGCAACCCGGCGCACCGCTACCGCTCGGCACGTCAACTCGCGCGTGCGTTGCGCGGCTGGCTCGAAGAGGAGGCTGGATTGCAGGCCGCGTCGCCGCTCGGTCGATCGAACTGGGCCTGGGCCACGTTTGCGGGGCTGGGACTGGCAGCTGCAGTGGCATTCTGGGTGCTGGGTACCGACATCGGCACGCAAGTGCAGCCCGAGGCGCGCACGGAGGTGCGGCCCGCGGTGGCTGCCGCGCCCCCCCCAGAGGCGGCCTCGCCCCCGACAGCTGCCGCAATGCAAGCCCCGGTGGCGCCTGCGCCGGCCAGCCCGACAACCGAATCCAAGACGGCCAAGGCCGAGGCCTTCGAGTCGGCCCGGGCGCGAGAGCGCCGCTTGGCGCGCGAGGCCGCCGCCACGGCGCGGGTGGTGGCCCCGCCACCCGTGGCGCTGGCGCTGGCGCCGGGCACCGTGCAACTGGCCATCAGCCCCTGGGGCCAGGTCGAAGTGAACGGCGTTGCGGCGGGCACCACGCCGCCGCTGTCGCGCCTGCGTCTGTCACCGGGCCGGCACCAGATCGTCGTCCGCAACGACGACTTTCCGCCCCTCACCGTCACCGTGACGATCAGCGAGGACAAGCCCGTCACGCTGCGCCACCGCTTCGGCTCGTGAACCCGATCGCCTTGCCCCGACGTTCTGCGGCACTCGTGCTGCTGTGCGCGTTGCTCGGCGGCTGCGCCGTGGCGCCCCAGGGCGGCCTGTCCGAAGTCATGCAACGCCCGGCCGAGCGCGCCTTGCTGGCCGGCCTGCGGGCCTATGACGATGCCCAGTACGTCGACGCCGAACGTGAACTGACCCGGGCCCTGACGACGGGGCTGGTGAGTGCCAAGGACCGCGCCAGTGCCCACAAGCACCTGGCCTTCGTCTACTGCGCGAGCCAGCGTGTGGCGCCCTGCGAAGCCGCCTTCCGCGCCGCGCGGGCGGCCGATGTCGAGTTCGCGCTGACCCGCGCCGAGGCCGGCCATCCGCTGTGGGGCCCGGTCTACAAGCGCGTGGCCGCCGCACCGTAGCGACCGCGCCTGGGGCGTGGCGACATAATCCCACGCAGCATGACAGCCACGTTCTCGCATCCTGTGCGCGTTTATTGGGAAGACACCGACGCCGGCGGCGTGGTGTTCTACGCCAACTACCTGAAGTTCTTCGAGCGCGCGCGCACCGAGTGGTTGCGTGCACTGGGCCTGGGCCAGCAGCAGCTGCGTGAACAGCGGGGGCTGGTGTTTGTCGTCACAGACACCCAGGTGCGCTATGTCCAGCCGGCGCGACTGGACGATGAACTGCAGGTGACCGTGGCCCTGGCCGCCGCCGCGCGCGCGACGCTCAGCCTCGCACAATCGGCGCTGCGCGGCAGCACCTTGCTGGCCGACAGCCGCATCACGCTGGCCTGCGTCGAGGCCACCACGTTCCGCCCGCGCCGCCTGCCCCACACCCTTCTCGACGCGCTGGCGTCGCATAGCCCACCGCCATGACCCAGGACCTCTCGATCTTCTCGCTCGTACTGCACGCCAGCTTCGTGGTGCAGGTGGTGATGGCCCTGCTGCTGGTCGTGTCGTTGATCAGCTGGACAGTGATCTTCGGCAAGCTCTTCGGCCTCAAGCAGGTGAGGGTGCGCAATGACGAGTTCGAGCGCGACTTCTGGTCCGGCCGCAACCTCTCCGAGATGTACCAGGCCAGCAGCGGCAAGCCGGCGCAAAAGACATCGGCACCGATCGAGCGCATCTTTGCCAGTGGCATGCGCGAGTTCCTCAAGCTGCATGAGAAGAAGCTCGACGCCGGCGTGCAGCTCGACGGCGCGCGCCGCGCGATGCGCGCCAGCTTCCAGCGCGAGCTCGACGTGATCGAAAGCCACCTGAGCTTTCTCGGCTCGGTCGGCTCGGTCAGCCCGTACGTGGGCCTGTTCGGCACCGTGTGGGGCATCATGCATGCCTTCGTGGGCCTGGCCAATCTGCAGCAGGTCACGCTGGCCACGGTGGCGCCCGGGATCGCCGAGGCGCTGGTGGCCACTGCACTCGGGTTGTTTGCCGCAATTCCCGCAGTCATTGCCTACAACCGCTTCGCCCGCGACATCGACCGCATCGCGATCCAGCTCGAGACCTTCATCGAAGAGTTCTCCAACATCCTGCAGCGCAATACGGGCCACGCCTGATGGCTCAACTGATGGCCCGGGGCGGCACGCACCGCCGGCGCACGATGAACGAGATCAACATGGTGCCGTTCATCGACGTCATGCTGGTGCTGCTGATCATCTTCATGGTCACCGCGCCGCTGATCACCACGGGCGTGGTCGAACTGCCCAGCGTGGGCGTTTCCAAGGTCCGACCCCAAAGCGTGATCGAGGTCATCGTCGGCACGGACGAGAAGTTGCGGTTGAAGACCAATGGCCAGCCCGATGCCCAGTCGCTGACGCTGCCGCAGTTGGCGGCGCGTGTGAAACAGACGCAGGCCGGCAACGCCGCCACGCCGGTGGTGATATCGGCCGATCGCAACGTGAAGTACGAGGCCGTGGTGCGCGTGATGGACACCTTGCAAAAGGCCGGCGTGCAGCGGGTCGGCCTGTCGGTCAAGCAGGGCTCGTGACTCCAAAGGCGTCTGCCGGCGATGGCGCCGACCCGCTGCGACCGCAGCGGCCTGCAGGTCTGGGCCGTGGGGCGCTGCTCGCGCTGGTGATCCACGGCGGTCTGCTGGTGGCGCTGGCGATCGGCGTGAACTGGCGCTCGAGCGAGCCGACCGGTGCGACAGCCGAGTTGTGGGCCACAGTGCCCGAGTTCGCTGCGCCCGCCCCCGTGGCGCCACTGCCGCAACCTGTGCCGCAGCCAACACCCCCTGCGCCACCGCCACCCAAGCCCGAACCCAAAGTCGAGCCTGCGCCTTCGCGCGACGCCGAGATCGCGATCGAGAAGGCCAAGCGTGAGCGAGACATGGAGCGCGAGCGCGAACGCGAACGCAAAGCCAAGGCCGAGACGAAGCGCCTGTTGGCCGAGCAGGAAGCGCAACGCAAGAAGCTGGAAGAGCAGGAGGCCCAGCGCAAGAAGCTGCTTGCCGAAAAGGCCGAGAAAACCGAGCAGGCGCGCATCGAGAAGCTGCGCGAAGACAACCTCAAGCGCATCCAGGGCCAGGCGGGTGCCACCGGCGCGCCAACCGCCACGGGCACGGCAGCGCGCGACGCGGGCCCGTCGGCGGGCTACGCCGGGCGCATCATTGCCCGCGTCAAACCGAACATCGTGTTTACCGAAACCATCGTCGGCAAGCCCACCGCCAGTGTGGAGGTTCGCAGCGCGCCGGATGGCACGATCGTCGGCCGCCGCCTCGTCAAGTCCAGCGGCAACAAGGAGTGGGACGAGGCCGTGTTGCGCGCGCTGGACCGCACCGAGATCCTGCCGCGCGACACCGACGGGCGGATCCCCTCGCCGATGACGATCGACTTCACGCCCTGATCAGCGTTTTTCTTTTGGCAGGCGTCCGAGCAGATAGAACTCATCGTTCGGCCGCAGCGAGATCAGGTTGGCCATGCGGTTGGACAAGCCGAACAGGGCCGTGATCGCGCCGATGTCCCAGATGTCTTCGTCGGAGAAGCCGTACGCGCGCAGGGCCGCGAAGTCGGTCTCGCCGATGTTCGCCGAGTCGTGGCTGACCTTGAGCGCAAAGGCCAGCATCGCGCGCTGGCGCTCGCTGATGTCGGCCTTGAGGTAATTGGTGGCCAGTTGGTCGGCGACCTGCGGCTGCCTGGCATAGACGCGCAGGATCGCGCCATGGGCGACCACGCAGTACAGGCAGCTGTTGGCGCCTGAGGTGGTGACGATGATCATCTCTCGCTCGGCCTTGGACAGGCCGCTGTTCTCCTTCAGCAGCAATGCATCGTGCCAGGCAAAGAAGGCGCGGGCTTCATCAGGGCGGTGCGAGAAACCGAGGAACACGTTGGGCACGAAGCCGGCCTTGGCCTGCACGTCCAGGATGCGCGCGCGCAAATCATCCGGCAGGTCGGCGAGCTCGGGCACGGGCCACCGGGAAATGGGTTCAGTCATGTCAGTGGCTCCTGAACAAGTCGCGTGAACTGAGGCCTTTCCAAGCAGATGCCGCGGATCCGACTCTGTCGGTCCGCTGGCGTGCACCCTTGAGGGGGAGCGGCGAAGCCGCTTCGGGGGTGGGCCACATTCAATTCCTGAATTGCATCGCATGCAGGCGCGCATACAGTCCGCCGCGGGCCAGCAGTTCGGCATGGCTGCCCTGTTCAACGATGCGGCCCTGATCCATCGCCACCACGCGGTCGGCATGTTCGATGGTCGACAGACGGTGTGCGATCACCAGCGTCGTGCGGCCTTTCATCAGCACGTCGAGCGCGTCCTGCACCGCGCGCTCGCTCTCGCTGTCCAGCGCCGATGTGGCCTCGTCGAGGATCAACACCGGGGCGTCCTTGTAGATGGCTCGCGCGATGGCCAGGCGCTGGCGTTGGCCGCCGGAGAGTTGGCTTGCGTTGTGGCCGAGCACAGTGTCCAGGCCCTGCGGCAGAGCCAATGCAAATTCGAGCAGGTGCGCGCTCTTCAGGGCGGCGCGCACGCGCTCGCCGTCGATGGTCTCGCCGAGGGCGACGTTGGCTGATACCGTGTCGTTGAACAGCACCACATCCTGGCTGACCAGCGCAAACTGGCCGCGCAGGGCGTCCACTTGCCATTCGCGCAATGGCACGCCATCCAGGCGCAGCTCGCCCTGGCTGGGCTCCAGGAAGCGCGGCAGCAGGTTGACGAGGGATGTCTTGCCCGCACCCGAGGGCCCGACCAGGGCGACCGTTTCGCCGGCCTCGAGCCTCAGGTTCACATCGCTCAGCGCCGGCGCGGCGTCGTCGCGGTAATTGAGTCCGATGGCCTGCAATTCGATCTCGCCGCGCACGCGCGATCTCGGTACGAAAGTGCCGCCTTGCTCTTCAGGGCTGTGTTCGACCAGGTCGATGCCGCGTTCGAGCGCGGCCAGGCCCCGCGTCAGCGGCCCCATGCTGTCCGACAGGTGTTTGAGCGGCGCCACCAGCATCAACATGGCAGTGATGAAGGCCACGAATCCGCCCACGGTGGTGCTGCCGCCGTCGCCGGCGCCGGCGCTCTGGGACAGGGCCATCACGATCACTCCCGACAGCGCGATCGCGGCAATCATTTGCGTGACCGGCGAGCTGGTGGCGGCCGCCGCGGCCGACTTGACCATCAGGCGGCGCAACAACTGGCTGTGCTGGCTGAAGCGCTGGCTCTGCGCCAAAGCCGCGCCATGCAGGCGCACGATGCGCCAGGCCAGCACGTTCTCTTCGACCACGTAGGCCAACTCGTCGGTGGCGGCCTGGTGCGCGCGAGTGAGCCGGTCAAGCCGCCGCGACACGACGCGCATCACCAAGGCGACCGCAGGTGCGAGCAGCGCCACCAGCAGCGTCAGCTTCCAGTTCAGCCACAACAAGTAGCCGAACAGGGCGACGAGGGTCATGGCATCGCGCACGATCACCAGCAGCGCCTGCACCAGCCAGACGGCACCGGCCTGCGCTTCGTAGACCATCGTATTGGTCAGGCTGCTCGCGCTGTGTCGCGTGAACAGGGCGGGCGCAGCATTCAGCAGGCGCGCGAACATCACCTCGCGCAAGGACAACACACCGAGGTTGGCGGCCCAGGCCAGCGAGTAGGTGGCCAGAAACGCCGCCAGGCCGCGTAGCGCGAACAGGCCGACGATGGCCACCGGCACCATCCACAGCGGGAAGGTTCGCACGGCGCCGAAGCCGTTGTCGAGCAGGAACTTCAGCAGCGCCGGGATCATCGGCTCGGTGGCGGCCGCGGTCGCTGCGGCGACGATGGCCACCATGAAACCGACACGGCTGGCGCGAAAGTACGGCGCGATGCGCGCCAGGCGTTGCAGCAGGGAAGGCTTGGGCATGGGCAGGGTGGCGGCCGCGGTGCGCGAGTCTAGGGGCAGGTCACAGCCGGGCACATTATCGCGGCGGCTCGCAATGAGCCGAGGGCCGGAGCGTGCCTACAATGGTCGCGTCCCCCCTGCTGCCGCCCATTCGACCTGATGCCCTTGCCACCGACACTTGCCACACGCCGGCGCTGGTGCGCCGGTCTCGCAACCTTCGGTGCCGCCAGTTCGCTGCCGGCCTGGGCCCAGTTCCGCGTTGAAATCACCGGTGTCGGTGCGACGCAGTTGCCAGTGGCAATTGCGCGCTTTCGCGACGAAGACAAGGCCGGCCCGAATGGCGCCATCGGCGGCATCATCCGCGCTGACCTCGAGCGCAGCGGCCAGTTCCGCAGCCTCGATGTCAACGCGGCGCTCGACGAAACCACGCGGCCGACCCTGAGCGAATGGCGCAGCCAGGGCGCCGATGCCTTGGCGGCGGGTTCCGTCAGCCGCCTGGCCGATGGACGCTGGGACGTGCGCTACAAGCTGTGGGACGTGGTCAAGGGCCAGGACCTCGGTGGCCAGAGCCTGGCCGTCGTGACCGCCGATCTGCGCCTGGCCGCGCACCGCATAGCCGACGCGATCTACGAGCGCCTGACGGGCGACAAGGGCGTGTTCGCAACCCGCATTGCCTACGTCACGCGGGCCGCGAACCGCTTCACATTGCGCATCACTGACGCCGATGGCGAGGGCGGGCAGGTTGCGTTGACGAGCGTCGAGCCGATCATCTCGCCGGCCTGGTCACCCGATGGTCGCGAACTGGCCTATGTGTCCTTCGAGCTACAGAAGGCCGTGGTCTGGGTCCAGGACGTGGCCAGTGGCCAGCGCCGGCCGGTGGCCAATTTTCGCGGCAGCAACAGCGCGCCCGCCTGGTCGCCCGACGGGCGCCAGCTTGCACTTTCGCTGTCGCGCGAAGGCGGCACGCAGCTGTACTCGATGGGCCGCGACGGCAGCGCATTGAAGCGCCTGACGCACAGCAACGCCATCGACACCGAAGCCGCCTATGCACCCGACGGCCGCACGATCTACTTCGTCAGCGACCGCGGCGGCGGCCCGCAGATCTACCGCATGCCCGCGGCCGGCGGCAACCCCGAGCGGGTCAGCTTCACCGGCGCCTACAACATCAGCCCCGCGGTCTCGCCAGATGGCCGCACCCTGGCCTATATATCGCGCTTGGGCGGGGGCACGTTTCGCCTGCATACGATGGACTCGGCAGGAGGGAACGTCCAGGCTCTCACTGACACCAATGACGACGAAAGCCCGAGCTTCGCACCGAATGGCAAGCTGATCATCTACGCCTCGAGCGCTCAAGGGCGGGACGTGCTGATGACCAGCACGCTGGATGGCCGCATCAAGACCCGGCTGCTGTCCTCGGGGCTGGATGTGCGCGAGCCGGTGTGGGGCCCCTTCAACCGCTGATTGCCGACCCAGGAGAAACCATGCAACGCCTTCGATTCACCTTTGCCATGCTCGCCCTCGCCACTTTGGCCGCGGGTTGCAGTTCGCCGGTCAAGCTCGAGGACAAGACCGATGTGCCGGTCGAGTCGCGCACACCCACGCCGGCAGGTGGCGCAGCCGCTGGCGGGGCCGCGGGCGCGACGCAGGCGGGCCAGTCACAGGTGTCGACGGTCAATGTCGCCACCGGCACCGGCGCCGCCGCCGCTGCGGCACGCATCGTCTACTTCGACTACGACAGCTTTGTCGTCAAGGACGAGTTCCGCCCGGTGATCGAAGCCCAGGCCAAGCGCATGGCCGCCAATCGCAGCCAGCGCGCAACCATCGAGGGCCACACCGACGAGCGCGGTGGCCGCGAGTACAACCTGGCGCTCGGCCAGAAGCGCGCCGAAGCCGTGCAGCGCTCGCTGAGCCTGCTCGGCGTGACCGAGAGCCAGCTCGAGGCGGTGAGCTTTGGCAAGGAGCGCCCGGCAGTGCAGGGCAGCGATGAAACGGCCTTTGCCAAGAACCGACGCGCCGAACTGAAGGACCGTTGACGTGAGGCGATGGCAACTTGCAGCGGCTGCGCTGACGGCGACGGCCGCGCTGTCGGCGCAGGCGCAGCTGTTCCCCGACAACGAGGCCCGCAAGGCGATTCTCGAGTTGCGTGCCGCCGATGAGGCCCAGGCCAAGCGCCTGGGCGAGATTGCCACGGCCCACCAGAACGCCAACAAGGAGTTGCTCGACCAGATCCTGCAGTTGCGCCGCAGCCTGCTCGACTTGAGCAACCAGCTCGAGGCGCTGCGGGCCGATCTGGCGCGCCAGCGCGGCAGTGATGAGCAGCTCGCGCGCAGCGTCGCCGAGTTGCAGCTGCGCCAGAAGGACATCGCCCAGGGCGTCGATGACCGCATCCGCAAGCTCGAGCCGATCAAGGCGGCTGTCGATGGCAAGGAATTCCTCGCCGACCCCGACGAGAAGCGCCAGTACGACGAGGCCTTCGCCCTGATCCGCGGCGGCGACTTTGCGGCCGCGGCCATGGCGTTCGGCAATTTCAGCCGCCGCTACCCGGCCAGCGGCTACCTCGATGCGGCGCGTTTCTGGCTTGGCAATGCGCAGTACGGCAAGCGCGAGTACAAGGATGCGGTGGCCACCTTCCGCGCCTTCATCGCCGGGGCGCCCGAGCATGCGCGCGTGCCCGAGGCGATGTTGGCAGTGGCCAATTGCCAAGTCGAGATGAAGGACAGCAAGGCCGCGCGTGTGACCCTGGCCGAGCTGGTCAAGAAGTTCCCGCAGTCCGAAGCCGCGCAGGCCGGCAAGGAACGTCTCGCGGCTCTGAAGTAGCGCGGCTGCCGCAGTCGCCCCATGCAACCGATCGACATGGCGGCCGTCAGCGCACAGGTGCTGTGGGCGGCATTCGCCTTGAGCGTGGTCTTCGGCGCCATCGCGCAGCGCACGCATTTTTGCACCATGGGCGCGGTGGCCGACATCGTCAATATCGGCGACTGGTCGCGCATGCGCATGTGGGCGCTGGCGATGGGCGTGGCCATGCTCGGTTTCAACGCCATGGTCGCGGCCGGCTGGGTCGAGGCCGGCGACACGATCTACGCCACGCCGCGCCTGACCTGGTTGTCGGCCGTGGTGGGGGGGCTGATGTTCGGCTTTGGCATGGTCCTGGCCTCGGGCTGTGGCAGCAAGAACTTGGTGCGCATCGGCGGCGGCAACCTGAAGGCGGTGGTTGTGTTCGTCGTGCTCGGCCTGGCCGCGTTCGCCACGCTGAAGGGCATCACCGGCGTGGTCCGTGTGGCCACCGTCGACCGTGTGGCCATCGAACTGGCGGCAGGGCAAGACTTGCCCACGCTGGTTGCCAGTGCCTTGGGGCTGACCAAAGCCCATGTCGCGTTGGCCCTCGGTGCGCTGCTCGGCGGTGGCCTGGTGGCGTGGGTGCTGGCGCGCTGCGAAGGCCGCAGTGGCGAGGTGCTGCTCGGCGGCCTGGGCATCGGCGTGGTGATTGCGCTGATGTGGTGGGTGTCGGGCCGCCTGGGTTATGTGGCAGAGGACCCGAACACGCTGCAGGAGGCCTTCGTCGCCACCAACTCGCAGCGCATGGAGTCGCTGTCTTTCGTGGCGCCGATCGCCTACACCCTGGACTGGCTGCTGTTCTTCAGCGACAAGAGCAAGCTGCTGACGCTGGGCATCGTCAGCACGTTCGGCGTGGTGGTCGGCTCCGCGCTGTGGGCGCTGGCCAGCCGCAGCTTTCGCTGGGAAGGCTTCAGCAATGTCGAAGACACGGCCAATCACCTGGTCGGGGCCACGCTGATGGGCGTGGGGGGCGTGGCGGCGCTGGGCTGCACGATAGGGCAGGGCCTGTCAGGCGTCTCGACGCTGGCCGTCGGCAGCTTTATCGCGCTGGCGTCGATCATCAGCGGCGCTGTGCTTGCGCTACGCTACCAGATCTGGCGCGTCGAACGCATCGCGTGAACATCGACCTGGCGCCTGACTTCGAACGGCGCTTCGGCGGGCTGCGCCGCCTGCATGGCGATGCCGGCTATGCGCGGCTGCGCGCCGCGCGCGTGGCTGTGGTTGGCCTGGGCGGCGTGGGCTCGTGGGCTGTCGAAGCGCTGGCGCGCAGTGGCGTGGCCGAGCTGACGCTGATCGATCTGGACCATATCGCCGAGTCCAACATCAACCGCCAAGTGCAGGCGCTGGGTGCTACCCTGGGTCAATCCAAGGCGCAGGCCCTGGCCGAGCGCGTGGCCGACATTCACCCCGGCTGCACCGTGCACAGCGTCGAGGAGTTCGCCAGCGCGGAGAACTGGCCGGCACTGCTGCCGCACCCTGTGGATGCGCTGATCGATGCCTGCGACCAGGTGCGCGCCAAGCAGGCGCTGGCGGCGTGGGCTTTGCGTGAGCGCATCGCCTTCGTCTGTGTCGGCGCCGCAGGCGGCAAGCAACTGGCGCACAAAATCGAGGTTGATGACCTGGCCCACGCCACGCACGACCCGCTGCTGGCCTCGCTGCGTCAACGTCTGCGCCAGCAAGATGGCGCCGCGCGCAAGGGCGGCATCGGCCTGCGCTGTGTGTTTTCACGCGAGAGCGTGCACATGCCAAACGGGCCCGAAGGCCAGCGCGAAATCGACGGTAACCTGAATTGCCACGGCTACGGCTCCAGCGTCACCGTGACCGCAAGTTTCGGCTTCGCCGCGGCTGGCGACGTGATCCAGCAACTGCTGAATCCGTTGCCAGAACCGGCCGAAAAACAGCCCCTATAATTCCGCGCTCTGCGGCCGGGTTGTTAGCTCAGTTGGTAGAGCAGTAGACTTTTAATCTATTGGTCGTGGGTTCGAGTCCCGCACAACCCACCACTCGATTTCATCGAGCGGGTCCTTAGCTCAG
>JANMSS010000132.1:0-34606 GCA_031389585.1 Burkholderiales bacterium
GGGGCCGTTGTCGACCCATTGGTGGTGCAGCACGTCGGCGGCGTCGACACCAAGCGCGGCAACGATCTGCGCCAGCGTTGCGTCGTCGAGCGGCCCGCTCCGCCGCAGCGGCGGCGCCGCAAAGGCCAGCCGTTCACTCTCCCGTCGCACCCGCACCAGCCCGACGCCACATTGCTGGACGACCACGCCGGCCTCGCGCGGCACGCCCCCGGCATCGAGCCAGGCCTGGCAACTGCCCAGCGTCGGGTGGCCGGCGAAGGGCAACTCGTGGCGTGGCGTGAAGATGCGCACCCGGTAGTCGGCCGAGGGCTCGGTGGGTGCGAGTAGGAAGGTGGTTTCCGACAGGTTGGTCCAGCGCCCAAAGGCAGCCATGCGCGCGTCGCTCAGGCCGTCGGCGCCGTGCACGACCGCCAGCGGGTTGCCGAGCAACGCGCGGTCGGTGAAGACATCGAGTTGCGTGAAGCGGTGCGTGGTGCTCATGTGGCCCCCTGGGCGCTGCGCGCCGCCCCCCCCGAGGGGGCGCGATCGCCTTGGGAGCGGCCCGGCGGCGATCACAACGCCGCCTCCGCCTTGCGCAACACGCGGGCCAGCGCCGCCACGCCGGCTTCGATGCGGTCGGCAGCCACGGAGACGAAACTCAGGCGCAGCGTATTGCGCGCCGGCGCCGTGGCATAGAACGGCTCGCCCGGGACGAAGGCCATGCCAGCATCGACCGCCTCGGGCAGCAGCGCCATCGCGTCGAGCCCGGCCGGCAGGTCGAGCCAAAAGAACATCCCGCCCGCCGGCTTCTGCCATTGCGCCAGCCCGGCCAGGTGCTTCTCGAGCGCGACTTCCATCGCGTCACGCTGCAACTTGTAGCGCGCGCGGATGGTCGGTACATGGGTGTCGAGCAGGCCGTTGCGAATCACCTCGAAGACCACGCGCTGGTTGAAGATCGAGGTATGCAGATCGGCCGCCTGCTTGGCCTGCAACAGCTTGGGGTACAGCGCCGGCGGCGCCACCACATAGCCCAGGCGCAGGCCCGGCGACAACACCTTGGAAAACGAGCCGAGGTAGATCACGCCCTCGGGCCAGCGCGCGGCCAGCGGCGGCGGCGGCGGCGCGTCGTACCAGAGGTCGCCGTAGGGGTTGTCTTCGAGCAGCGGCAAATTGGCTCTGCGCGCGGCGGCCACCAGCGCGACACGACGCGCCTCGGTGTAGACATGCCCGGTCGGGTTTTGGAAGTTGGGCAACAGGTAGGCGAATCGCGCCCCAGGCGCGGCTGCCGCCAGCGCCGCGGGCAACGGTCCTTCGGGGTCCGAGGCCAGCGCCTCGATCTGCGGCTCGTAGGGTGCGAAGGCCTGCAGCGCGCCGAGGTAGGTGGGCGTCTCGACGAGCACCCGCGAGCCGGCATCGATCAGCACCTTGGCCGCCAGGTCCAGGCCCTGCTGCGAGCCGTTGGTGATCAGCACCTGGTCGGCGTGCACCTGCATGCCGTGCTGCTGCGCCAGGTGCGCCGCGACCCACTCGCGCAACGGCGCGAAGCCTTCGCTGGCAGCGTATTGCAGCGCCTCGCGGGGGGCGTCGCGCAACACCCTCTCGGTGGCGTCGCGCACGGCCTGCACCGGGAAGGTGTCGGCCGAGGGCAGGCCGCCGGCCAGCGAGACGATGCCCGGGCGTTCGGTGACTTTGAGAATCTCGCGAATGATCGACGGGTTCATGCGCCGAGCCCTGCGGGCGAGCGTGAAGACATCGCGGCTCGCCAGCGTCACCGGCTGCCGGGAGTGGGTCATGGGCGGGCGCCTCCTGTGGCAGCGGGGGAAGGGTCGTCGATTCTGGCGCGCCGCACCGGCATGCGCTTGCCGGCCACCACCACCGCCATCACCGCGAGAGCAAAGACCACGGTCACGCCGTCGAGCCGCTCGCCGAGCACCGGCACCGCGAACAGCAGCGCCAGAAAGGGCTGCAGGAGTTGCACCTGGCTGACGCGCAGCACGCCACCCAAAGCCAGGCCGCGGTACCAGGCGAAGAAGCCGAGCCACATCGAAAACAGTGTGACGTAGGCGAAGCCGCCCCAGGCGCTGGCGCGCACCGCCCATGGGTCCGCCGGCCAGGTGGCGAGCATGGCCGGCAGCGTGAGTGGCAGCGACAACACCAGCACCCAGCAGATCACCTGCTCGGCCGGCAGTTTCAGCGACACATGGGCGCCGCCGACGTAGCCGATCGAGGCACTTGCCACCGCCAGCAGCAGCAGGCCATCGGCCGCGCTCAACGTACCCTGACCCTGGCGCGCGGCAAAGGCCAGCACCAGGGCGCAGCCGATCACTGCGCAGCCCCAGAAGCCGCGCGAGGCGCGCTGGCGCAGCCACAGCGCCGCGACCACCGCCGTGCCCAGCGGCAAGACGCCGGTGACGACGGCCGCGTGCATCGCATCGACATGGCGCAGCGCCAGCGCCAGGAACAGCGGGAAGCCGAGCACCGTACCCGCCGCGCAGATCGCCAGCGAGCGCCAATGCTCGCGCGCCGGCCACGCCGCGCCGACGCCGCACAGGTACGCCAGGCTGAGCAGCCCGGCCAGCGCCGCGCGGCCGGCCGTCACGAAGGCCGGCGGCAACTGCGGATCGCTCGCGTCGCCGACCGCCAGCCGCGTCATCGGCAAGGTCATCGCGAAGATCACGACGCCGAGCACGCCCAGGGCGAAGCCACGTGCGTGGTTGTGATCGCTGTTCATGCGGCCGGCTGTCGGCTCGATGGCGGCGTTAGCGTCATTTGTCACAGAGCTACGGCAGATAGGGGGCGATGTTCTTCATAGCGCGGGAGACATATTCTTCCTTTTCGCCGACTGGAGCGACGTAGTGGAGCGCGTCCCTCGCAGCTTCCTCTCCCTCGGTTCGCGCAATGATCCAGGCGGCAAGGTACTGCGACGCAAAGCATCCGCCTGCGGTTGCAATGTTGCCTCGAGCGTAAAAAGGCTGATTCAGAACCTCGACGCCCGCCTCCTGTACCCGAGGCTTCGTTGTGAGGTCCGTGCACGCGGGGACACAACCAAGGAGACCGAGCTTTGCCAGAACCAGCGTGCCGGAACATTGAGCCCCAATCAACTGGCGTGCAGGGTCCAGCTTGATCTGCGCCATAAGAACCGGGTCACCTACGATCTCTCGGGTCTGAATGCCGCTGCCGATGATGACCGCGTCCGCAGCGCGCGCTTCGGCCAAGGTTGACTGCGCATTTATGGTTACGCCGTTCATCGACGTCACGGACGGCAACGGACACGAGAGCGTGACTCGCCAGCCGGGCTTCTTGATGCGGTTGAGCACGCCCAGGGCGATGAGCGAGTCGAGCTCGTTGAAGCCTTGGAAGGTAAGGATTGCGATGTGCATGGCGGTATCGTGTATGCAGCCTAACTTTCCCTCTCCCTCGGGGAGAGAGGTCATAGCTCAAGTGCGCTGGTGCCTTGGCTGACGTTCATCGCTAGTCAATTGCGCGCAACATCCACAGCGCGGTGGCCACCAGCACAGCGGCCATCGTGCGGTTGAAGATCATCAGCCTGTGCCCCTGCGCTAGCCAGCCACGCAGTGCGGCGCCGACGCAGGCGTAGGTGAAGTTGCTGGCGAAACCATACAGCGCAGCGATCGGCAGCACCTGCATCGCGCGCAGCGCGATCTGGCCTTCGACGGTGATCCAGGTGGCCGAGATCGTCAGCGCATTGAGCCAGGCCTTGCCGTTGACGAACTGCAGCGCCACGCCGCGCGCAAAGCCGACATCGAAGTCCGCCGGGCGGTCTGCCGTGGCGGCCGACGCGACCCTGCGCGACCACAGCCGCCAGGCCAGCCACAGCATGTAGGCCGCGCCGGTCCAGCGCACGACCTGTCCCAGCGCCGGCAGCGTGGTGACCAGGGTGCCGAGCCCGGCAATGCTGGCACCCAGCAGCAGGCACCAGCCGAACGGCACCGCAACGACGAAGCGCATCGCGTGGCGCAGGCCGTGGTTGGCGGCCAGCGCGGCCGACAGGGTGGTGTTGGGCCCCGGCGTGAAGGCCATCGCCGTCGCGTAGGCAAGCAGGGCGGCGAGTTCGGTCGGCGACATGGCCGCAGTTTAGGCCCCGCCGCCAGCACAGCAGCAGTACACTCGGCCGCGCTGTGCCATTGTCTGTATGGCTGGCAGTACCAACACAGATGAGCACCCCGAGCCCTGAACCACTGCTGCAGCGCGGCGCCCTGGCCACGCTGGCCGAGCAACTGGCCGCGTGCTACGCCGAGCGCATCCGCGGCCACACCCTGGCCGCGGGCGCGCGGCTGCCTTCGGTGCGGGAGGCGGCGCGCCGTCACCGCCTGGCGCCAAGCACGGTGGTGGCGGCCTACGACCTGCTGCAGGCCCAGGGGCTGGCCGAAGCACGCCAGCAGCGCGGCTTCTTCGTGCGCGCCGCCGCGCTGACCCTGCCGCAGGCGCAACGCCGCGAGGCCGCGCTGCGCAGCGCGCCACCGCACGACGTGGCCACCCTGATGCGCGGCATGTTCGAGCACCCGGGCGGCAAGTCACCCTCACCCGGCGCCGGCACCCTGCCACCCGACTGGCTCGACCTGCCGCTGCTGCACGGCGCCATGCGCCGCGCCCTGGCCGACGACGCGCGCGACCCGGCCAGCCTGCGCTATGGCGAGCCGGCCGGCGATGCGCGGCTGCGTGCAGCGCTGTCGCTGCGGCTGGCCGGGCTGGGCATTGCCGCCGGGCCGCAGCAGATCGTCACCACCGCCGGCGCCACGCAGGCGCTGGACATCGTCTCGCGCCTGCTGCTCGCTCCCGGCGACACGGTGCTGGTCGATGAGCCCGGGTGGGCGGTTGAGTTCGCACGGTTAACGCAGATGGGCGTCAAGCTC
Organism: Burkholderiales bacterium; assembly: GCA_031389585.1. Taxonomy (GTDB): domain Bacteria; phylum Pseudomonadota; class Gammaproteobacteria; order Burkholderiales; family Burkholderiaceae_C; genus CADEEN01. Next base: position 4,854 of record JANMSS010000132.1, read on the forward strand.
GCGCCCGTGCCACGCGGACCCGCCGGACCGGATCTCGCCGTCCTGCGGCGCCTGCTCGAGTCGACCACCGGCGCGGCCAAACCGCGCGTCTACATCACCGTGTCAGTGCTGCACAACCCGACTGGCGCCACACTGTCGCTGGCCGCCGCGCATGAGTTGCTGAAGCTGGCGCAAGCGCATGCGCTGACGATCGTCGAGGACGACACCTACGCCTGGCTGGCGCCGCTGCAGGCGCCGCGGCTGGCAGCGCTCGACCAGTTGCAGCGAACCGTCTACATCTCGGGTTTCTCGAAGATCCTGACGCCGAACTGGCGCGTCGGTTTTCTCGCCGCATCGCCGGCACTGGTCGAGCGCGTCATCGACCGCAAGCTGCTGACCGCATTGACCACGCCTGCGCTGCCCGAGCGCGCGCTGGCCATCACCCTCGAGCAGGGCACGCTGCGCCGGCATACCGAGCGCGTGGTGCTGCGGCTCGACGCCGCGCGCCAGCGCTGTGTTCGGCTGGCCGAAGACGCAGGCTTCTCGTTCGCGGCGCCGCCGCAGGGGCTGTTCGGCTGGGTCCAGACCGGGGTCGATGTCGACCAGCTGTCCACGCGCCTGCATGCCCAAGGGTGGCTGCTCGCCCCCGGCAGCCTGTTCCACGCGATTGCGCGGCCGAGCTCGTTGATGCGCATCAACTTCGCCACCGCACAGGAGGCCAAGCTGTGGCGCGCACTGCGCGAGGCCCGCGATGCGTTGCGGGCCGCCGGCAACAGGGGGGCTGCGCGCAAGGCCCAAGCCGCGTACCATCGCCGCACAACAATTGGTAACGAGGCGTCCGCGCCGGAGTTGACCTAAGTGACATTTGAATCCACCCTGCCGCTGGGCGAACCCGAGTTGATGCGCGTCAGCGCATTCCAGCGCTACATGGACGAACTCAAGCGCGAAGGGGCCGACGAGTCTCTGACGCGGCTGTCCTCGTTGAACCCGTCATTGCTGCAAGATCTACTGCGTTTCGAGCAGGACGGCCGCCACACCGAAATGCTCGAAGTGCTGGCGGCCTGCGTGCGCCATGCCCGCTCGCTGGCGGTGTACCTGCAGTGTGGCGCGCAAGTGGTGCCATTGACCGTGTTCCCGACCGAGCGGCTGGCGCATTGCCCGGTGCCGATGCACGAGTTTCTGACCCTGCGCCTGTCGGACCTGCAGGTCTTGCGCGTCGAGCCTGCCGTGTTGCGCCCACCCGGGGACCCCGAGGCGGCGCTGGTCGGCGAGCCGCACCTGTACCAGCCGCTCGGCCCGGTGACCTGGGAGTTGTCGATGCGCGGCTCGCGCGAGCAGCTGCTGCCCGAAATCGCCGGCCCCGCGGCCTACCGTGTCGCGATCGGCATCGGCCTGCGCGACGTGGTGCTGACCGGCGTCGTGCAGGCCGCGGTGCACCGCCTGCGCCGCGAGAGTGCCAACCTGCGCGAGATGTCGGAGTGGCCGGGCTTGAACCGCGGCCGCGCGATGCGCCTGCTCAATGCGCTGTATTTGCAGGGCGGGCTGATCGTCAGCCGCACCCACCCGGTGGCGACCAACGACAGCTGGTTCGGCAGTTCGCGCAACTGAGTGCGGCCGGATCGCCAGGCCGCAATAGCGGGCGCAACGCGTCAGTTGCCGATCACCCAGGCGCCAGCCGCGCCCGGTCCGTTGTCGGGCACCGGCCAGCCGAAGCGCGCCCGTCGCCGCTCGGGCGACTCGCGCCAGTAAAGCTGGGCGCGAATGTCGCGCAACACATCGGGCTCCTCGGCAAAATAGCTGTGGCCAAGCCGGAACAGGCTGGAGCCGCGCACGCGAACGGTGTCAATGCCCGGTAGCACCAATATCGGCGGCGCCCCGCCAGCCCGGCCCCCCTCGGTGATCCATTCGAGCGCAGCCAGCGCCTTGTCCTGATCGGCGACGTAGAGCGTGGTGCGCTCGGCGATCTGCGGATAAACACTGGCCAGTTCGCGGAACAGGCTCACGCTGACGTCGGGCGCGGACAGAAAGATCTGTCCGAAGCGCGTGCCACTGCGCAGTGCCGCCTGCGTGGTCGCCCGGTGCATGGCGCGCAACAGGCCGCGGTTGCCCATGCTGTGGGCGATGATGTGCACCTTGCCCTTATCGACCAACGCCGCGGCGCCGACCAAGAACTCCGCAATATGGGCCTCGCTGGCTTCGATGGCCGCCAGGTCGCTGACGTACGCGCTGATGCTGCCGCGCGACGGCCAGCTGTACAGCACCGTGATGCCGGGCACCTTGAGGTCGAAACCCAACTGTGCAGCGCGCCGCGCGGCCTCGTCGAAGTCGGTGTTGAAACCGTGGATGTAGACCAACACATTGCGGTCGGCCGGATCGAGCCCGGCAATGAACTTGCGCACGTCGCGCTGGAATGCGTCGGCCGCCATAACGGTCGCCGGGTCGACGGTGATGCGGTCGTCGACCCGCAGCAGCAGCCGCCGCCACAGCGGCGAGCCCAGTTCGCCAGTCCGGTGGCTCGACGGGATGCGCACGATGCGCTTGCCAAAGTGGATGCGGTCGTCGATCTCGGACCCGAACCCGTTGCCCGGGTTGCTGCGATCCAGCGGCTTGCGGTTGGTGCCGAACCACACCGGGTAGCAGGTGCCCGAGAACTCCGGCGGGCATGAATCGTCGCCGCGTACACCGCGCGTGCGCGGCGCTTCGGCCCTGGCCACAGCCGCCGTCGCTGCTTCGGCAGCGGCGGGCGCTGTGGTCGTGGTGGGGGGTGCCGCGGGCGGCGTCGCAACACAAGCCGCCGCGATCAGCGCAAGCAAGGGCAACAGGGTTCGGAGCGTGTGCATCGTGTGGATCCGATTCGCTGCGGGCACGAGTCGTGTTTCGATGGTACGCCGGTGAATGCTGTGCGTCCGGTAGGTCGCTAGACATGACGGCCCCAAGCTCGCTGCGCTCGCGCCCCCCGAGGGGAGCTCGGGCCGCTTGGGAGCGGCCCGGCGCTGGCCCGAGGACGCGGCCGGTCAGTGCAGCATCGCGTCGGGCTGGACGGCGGGCATCGAGAACTCGCGCCCGATGACGGTGCGGGCGTAGAAGTAGTTGAGGCGGGCGCGCTGGCTCAGCGCGTCGAGGTTGACGTTGCCGCCAGCGTCGCAGGGGAATGACAGGCCGCGGCCCTCGTTGAACAGCGAGCAGAAACGCAATTCAAAGGCGGCAGCTTGCAGGGTCGGGGCGGCAGTGGCGTTCATGGCGGGCTCCTCAAAGGGCATCGATCACACCCTTGAGTTGCAGCCCCGCTGCCCACGGTTCAAACGAATTTCGGCCGCCGGTGCCCGGGCCGTGGCCCATCAGCGCCCCGATTGGCAGCCGCCCTGCGGGCTCAGGCGAAAGCAGAAGTCGCCGGTCAGGCTCGAGCTTTCCCAGGGCACCTGGACGCGACCGGTCTCGCGGGCCACGCTCAGGCGCACCTGCTTGAAGAGCAGCTCCACTGGCAGCCCAGGCGACTGCATGAACTTGAGCAGGTGTTTGGTGTAAAGGCTGTTCTTCTCGGTCGGGTTGTCCAGGGCGACGCCGCCGGGGGCCGTGGAGAAGGCGACCAGCGAGCCCAGCGGGGCATCCACCTGCGCCAGCCCGGCCGGCGTGGCGCCGCGAAACTTCAGGCGCCGGCCATCGGGGCCGAGGATCTCCGCGCCCGAGAACGGGTTGTTGCGGCAGGCGTCGAGAATCACGATGTTGATGCCATGCTGCATGCCGCCCAGGCGGTCGAGCAGTTCGTTGAGGTCGGCGCTCTTGGCCGGCAGCTCGCCCTCGGCGCGGATCTCGGTATCCACCGGCAACAGGTAGTTGCGCCCCTTCAGCTGTACCCCGTGCCCGGCGTAGAACACGACGCGAACGCGGGCCGTTCGGGCGCTCAGCGAGAACTGCCGAAAGGCCTCGAGCATGTCGCGCAGCGATGTGTTTTCGCGCTGCGTGACTTCGAAGCCGAGTGCGCGCAGCGACGCCGCCACGGCCTGTGCGTCATTGACGGGGTTCTTCAGCGCGCCCACCCGGTAGGCGCCATTGCCGATGACGAGCGCGGCCCGGCGGTCATCGTCGACCCCGGAGGCCGCACCGGCCGCGGCACCAGAAGCTGGCGTCGCCGACCAGGCCGGTACGCCGGCGCAGGCCAGCAACGCGGCTGCACACAGACGACGCCGGGCCTGCCGCATCGTCGCCTCCGTCACGGACGCGGCGGCAACGCGTCGACCACCGCGACACCGTCGACGATGGCGCTCGCCTTGAGCGTGTCGGTGACGTCGGCCAGTTTCGCCGTCGGAATGCGCAGGTAGTAGTCGCCCAACTGCCCGGGGCCCGCCGCCAGGCTGCCGCGGACTTCGACCAGCAGCATGCGAATGTCGGCTTCGCGCGCATCGCCCTTGAAGTTGACCTTCAGGAACGGCCCAGGCTCGATCACCTGGGCCGGGATCGCACGGATCTGGCTGGCGTCATCGTCGCCCTGGCCGGCCATCTGGACAATGACCAGCGCCTGCAGTGCAACGACCGCCACCGCGCCGGCGAACGCCGGCCGCAGCATCGGCTGCGGCACCAGGGCCGCGAACCAGTCGCGCAGACGCTCGAGGATCGGCGGCGAGGCGACGCGGCGCTCGCGCTGCGTCGCTGTGCCTTCGCTGCGGATGCGCCGCAGCGTGCGCTCGAGTCCGACCTCGGCCGACACGGCAGGCAGGTCCTCGCGCAACTGGGTCTGCAGCGAGCGAGTCCAACTCAGTTCGGCGGCCACCTCCGGGTGCTCGTGCAGGTAGGCGTCGACCCAGGCGCGGTCGGCGTCGGACAGGCTGCCGTTGACATAGAACGGCAGCAGTTCGTCGAAGCGCGGCGTCATGACGCCACTCCGGCAAGGCTTCCACCGCCCTCGCGCTGCAGCAGCAGCTTGAGGCAGTTCTTCAGCTTCTGGCGAGCGTGAAACAGCCGCGTCTTGACGGTGTTTTCCGGGCAGGCTTGCAGCGAGGCCACCTCGGCCAGGCCCATGCCCTCGTAGAACACGAGGTGGACGCACTCACGGTGCTCTGCCGAGAGCTTTTCCATGCAATGGCGCACGCCCTCGTGGCGCTGGCGCTGGGCCAGGATCTCGAAGGCACTCGGATCCTCGTTGGCCACGCTCTCGGCGACATCATCGATGTCTTCGTGTTTGGCGTCGGGCTTGCGCGAACGGAACGCCATCAACACCTTGTTGCGGGCGATGCCGATCAGCCAGGTGCTGAACTGCGAGTCGCCGCGAAAATTGGCCGGCTGGCGCCAGACTTCGTAGAGGGTATCGGACACGATTTCTTCTGCCTGTGCGGGGTCGCTGAGCTGTCTCACCACGTAGGCGTAGACGCGACGCGAGAAGCCGCAGTACAGCTCACGGAATGCGGCCTCGTCGGCGCGGCCCACGCGCTCGAGCAGGCGCAATACCTCGTCGTTGTCCATGGGCAGCGCGCGTGGCGGGCGTGAACTGAGTTGAGTGCGGTCATGGTAATTCGCGGGCCAGGGGTCTGCATAGCCGTTTGCCGGTCACGTGGGATTGATTGCGCCGAGGCTCAGCCGCCGCGGAACTGCACCCGGCGGTTCTCGCCGGCGTGCGGATCGCGACCGGGCAGCGGTGCGTATTCGCCGATGCCGACGGCACGCAGGCGTGCAGGGTCCAGGCCGTGCAAAGTCACCAGGTAGCGCCTGACGGCATGCGCACGCCGCAGCGAAAGCTGTTCGTTGTAGACCTCCGAGCCTGCCGCGTCGGTGTGGCCCTCGATGAGCACCGGCTGGCTGCCCGGCAACATCTGGATGCCTTCGGCCAGCGCATCGAGCTGTTGGCGCGCCGCTGGCAGGATCTCGGCGGAGTCAAAGGCAAATTGCACCGGCAGCGACAGCGCCGATTCGCGCGGCTGCCGCGCCGGCGCTGCAGCCGTGGCGTACGCGAGCGGCGCGGCCGCACCGGCCTGCGTCGACTGCACCAGCAGTTGCGCTTGCGGGGTGGGTGCCGCGTCGTCGAGCAAGCGCAGCGAGCGCATCTTCATCGCCGGCGCGCCAGGCTGCGACTGGCCCAGGATGGCGGCCACTTCCCGCGGGTCGACGGCATCGCCAGCCCGGTATTGGCGCACATCCTGCGCTGTCGCCGCGCCGGCAGCCAGTGCCAGCAGCAGGTTTGCAAGAAGCAGTCGACGGGCCATGGTGTTCTCCGGGATGAAGGTGGTTGCCATTGAGTTGCCGGCGCCAGCGGATCGGTTCATGCTTTTCTCAGGGGCCCGACAAGCGTCGGACCTCGCCGGCGCCGGTCACCGTCTGCTGGACGCGCGGGTTGCCCGCGAACAGCACGTCGCCGCTGCCGGTGATTCGGGCGCTGAGCCGCTCGGAGGCGGCGATGCGGATCACTCCGCTGCCCTCGATGGCGACATCGGCCTCGCGGCGGGCCAGCCGCGGGGCGGTGTAGTCGCCCGAGCCGGCAATCACGACGCGCTGCGCTAGCACCGCACCGCCGCCGATTCCAATGGCGCCAGACCCGTCCTGGCGAACGAGCAGCGAGCGCGCACTCAGGTGCGCCAGCTGCAAGTCGCCGCTACCAGACAACAAGAGTCTCAGTTCGGACGTGGCCAGGGGGCCCATGCGGATGTCACCCGAGGTGCGCGATTCGAGTTCGAGCAGCGACTTCACTTCGAGCCGGAAGCGGATCGGCAATGAGGTCTGGATCCGGCCGGGTGCGAACCCCATCGACAGCCGGCGTTGGCGCACCTCGGTGACAATTTTCGCAAGGACCGCCGGCTCGGCCTCGACGCTCAAATGCTCGCGCTGGGTCTGCTCGATCAGCAATTCCCCAACGGCATCCCAGCGCACCGAGTCGAAACCGCTCACCGCGCGCGATTCGACCGCCGTCCCGGCGCCGAATGCGGGGCGCCAGGTACCGGCAGCCAGCAGCGAGGCTGTCAGGCCGGTCAGCATTTGCCGTCGCGAGCCCATGGTCGCCGGGCGTCAGCGGGCGGCCGCGGGCCAGGCGCGTTCGTCGACCGCGCTGCGAATCAGGCAGGTGGCGTTCTTCGTCTCGGCCACCAGGAGCGGCTGGCCCTTGCGGTCGGTGCCGGCCAGCTTGACGGCGTACTGCGCGTTGTCGGCCGGCAGCGCGACCTGGTTTTCCTCGAACAGCAGGCGCCCGTACTGCCAGCAACGAATCTGGTAGGTCGATGCCTTCATTGCCTTCTCCGTCGCGCCGGGTTTTGCGGCCAGCGATGAATCGCTCGTCGTGACGCCGGCCAGGGTGCCGATCGGAGCCCACAGAGCCAGCGCCGCCAGGCGCATCACCAACCCGCCCGACCCCCTGCAACGGGGCGTCGACAGGGCCTTATTTGGCTTGAACATGGAAAGTCTCCTGGGCGACGGCGCCGCCGCTGGTGTTGACGAAGGCACTGCGAACCTGCTCCAGGCTGGCCACCGGCAGCGGCTCGAAGTCGACTCCGACCACGCCCTTGGGCAGATCGGCCATCACGTCGCGCTGGGTGGCGAAGCAGGCGATCGTCTCCTTCACGCCCTTGCTGTTCATCACCAGCTGGAAGCGCATCGGACCCGGCAGCACCAAGGGCTTGGAGGCCGACACCAGCGAGTCCCTGGAGAAGCGGTTCGGATAGAAGCGCGTGATCTTGGCGCTCTCGTCTTGCAGATAACAATAGACATGCGCATCCCGCGTCGGCCGCACCAGCAGGCTGATGGCTTCGCCGCGCGCGAAACGGGTCTGGTTGTTCGGGGTTGAAAGCGCCAGCGTAACCGGGGCCACACCTGCGCTGCTGCTGCCAGTAGGCGCAGGCGAGCCGGTTGCGGCGGCCGGTGATGCTGGCGCTGCCGCTGGTGGCGCCGGCGGCGCTGCCGTTGCGGACGTCACATGCATCGAGGGCTTGGCCGGGCGCGGGATCTTCGCGTGATCGGCGGCCAGATAGGCCTTGAAGAACGCTTCGTCGAGCAGCGCCTGGCGGCTCAAGCCGAGCGCGGCGCGGTAACTGGCGATTGCCTCATCGATGGCGGCGTTGAACTGGCCGTCGATCGGGCCTTCGTAAAAGCCGCGTCCGCGCATCTGGTACTGAAAGTAGGCGACCAGCTCGACGCGGCTGCTTGCCATCGCGTAGTACCAGTCGGCCACCTCATGTGCGATCTCTTCGTTCGTATTCGGGTCGGCACCCAGGCAACTCCAATAGGGCGTCTTGGTCAATTTGCCCATCAGCTCAATCACCGCCAACTCGACGAGGCCGCGCAGCGCCTGCGACTGGCCCTCGGCCTTATTCAAGTTCATGCTGTAGTTGATGCCGAACTTGTGGTAGGCCGCGTCGCCGTCGACGCCGCGGCCCTGCTTGAGGATGACCACCGAATTGCGCGACGTAACGCCGGGCAGGATCGACATGTCATCGGTGGTCAGCACGCTCAGGTCGAGACCGAGGATCGACGAGGCTGCGTCGCGGGTGATGCCGAGGTTGATGAAGGGCTGGAAGCCGATGCCAACGTCCTTCTGGTTGCGAATCACGTTTTCGTCGAACTGCGACACCGAGCCCTTGATGTCGTACTGCGGGATCACGTCGTAGGCGCTCTGGCGCTGTGCCGAAGCCAGGAAGCTGATCACATTGGTGGCGTCCTTGCCGAAGGCGTTGATGCGCAAGGCGCGGCTGCGCCGCGTCATGTCCGATACGGCGGTGATGAGCATGTCGCGGGTTCCGGCGTTGACTTTCTTGGTCTGGTCGACGATGTCTTCGACCAGCATCGACACATCGCGCACGCCGTAATCGAGCATCAGGTTGTCCATGCAGCGCAATGCCGGCGAAAACCCCGTAATCGAGCGGAACGGCGCACTCTCGGGGCCCTGCTTGGCGGCCTGCGTCAGGTTGACCGTTTTCTCCTTGACCTCGAGCGTGCCGCAGCCGGCGAGTGCGGCGGCCGTGGCGACGCCGAGGGCGACATGGAGCAGCTTCGATGCATTCGGGGGTGCCATGGTCGGCCTTTCAATGAAGAGGGAGGTGGAACTCAGCGACAGCCGCGGGCAGTGACGATGTTGACCGCGTTGGGCGCGAAGACGAAAACTTCGCGCGGCGAGCTGCCGGGGCGGCCGTTGGTGTCGATGTTGCCGATGTTTTGGCTGCCGCAGTTGGCATTGTCAAGACCCTTGTTCGACAGGTTTGCGCTCTCGCGCAGAAGGGCGCCGTGCCGCACCTTCTCCTTGGCGATCTTGGCCCGGGTGCGCGGGTCGATGTCGAACTCGGCCTCGGAAGCGAAGCCTTGCGTGGCGGCGGCGAGCAGCAGCGACAGCGTGATGCTCTTGAGCAATGGAGCGTTCATGCAGTTCTCCAAGGGACAGGTCGGGGATACGATGAGTGGAGGCCACGGCGCCGGGGCCGTGGCCGTGGCCTCCACTGTTGCCGGGATCGCGGGTGCGGTCTCAGCGCGCCACGCCGATGCGCTGCTCTGCCGTGCTGAGCAGGCCGCCGGCGCTGTTGATGGCAGCGGTCGACAGCACCGTTGCACCGGCCAGCACACCGTTGCCCTGGGCGCCGCCGATCTGTTGCACCGCCGTTGCGCGAACACCGGCGGCGGTGTTGAAGGCGCCAGTAGCATTGATGCTCGAGCCCAGCACCCGGCCGTTGCCATCGGCGAAGCCGATTTTCTGCTCGGCGGTGCTGAAAAGGCCGGCCGACAGGTTGTTGACGCCGTTCGCGACGATGAGCGAGTTGAGGATCTGGCCGTTGCCCGTGACGCGGCCGATGTCCTGGCGCGCCGTCGCGCTGCCGACACCGACGGCGGTGTTGCCGGCGCTGATGACCACGACAGAGCTGTTGGCGATGCGGCCGGTGCCCTCGGCGACGCCGATGTTTTGCAGCGCGCGAGCGTTGAGGCCGCCGGCGGAGTTGACGGTCCCGGTGGCGAAAACGCGGGTGCTGACGATTTCGCCGGCCATCGCGCCGACCACTGACAGACCGAGGGCGACGACGAGAGCGGATTTACGGAAGGCTTGCATGAGGTATCTCCAGAGTGGGGGTTGGGGCTTGGGTTGTCGGTGGCGTTGCGATTTGCTGGCCAGCCGTTGATTGAGTTGCAGGCTCGGCAACAGCGGTTCAAAGAAACTTGTCCGCGTTCGAACTCAGTAGGCGGCAACAGGCTCGGCGACGGCATCGGCCACTCTGGCCATGGTGGCAGCAGCCGGCGGCACGGACGGATCGGCCACGCGGTGTGCGCTTTGCACAGCGGTCACCGTCGACAGTGGCTCGGCAACGTTGCCGTGCGGGATCGGGCGTTCGTCCGCCAGGGCAGCGAACACGACCGCTGCGAGGAACGCAACGAACACGGGCAACAGCGTCCAGAGGTGGTCGTAGGCATCGGGGGCAGGGCGCTTGGACTTACGAGCGAGCGACATCGGGTTCTCCTGAAGTTGGGCAACGGGCGGCACCCCGCGTCTGCGCAGGCACCGTGCCGCTTGAGTTGCCTGGCCTTCTCGATCGGTTCAGGATTTGTCGTGGCGTGCACGGGCGGCGCCTCCGGCCCGCTGTTCGTCCCATTCGCACCGGCGCCAGCGGCGCGAGCAGTTACTAGTTGAGCTTGAACTCCGTCAGCTCGAACGTCGTCGCCTCGCGCAGCGAAGAGCCGACGCTGGTGGACACCGTGTACTTGACCATCCGCTTCACGGCCGGCGCGTACCAGATGACATGCTCTGTGGTCACTGCACCGCTGCGCCCTGTGCCGCGCATGCTGGCCTGGCCGCGCAGCACCAGCTTCTGGGCCCGGAAGCGGCCCGCTGCCACAACGACCTCTTCCTCGCCTTCCAGGCTGGCCCGCAAGGGCACCGTCACCTGCTCGACGCGCCGCGGCTGGTCGGCGATCGTCAGGCCGCGGCGCAGGCCGCCGGCCGCCAACAGGTAGGGTGAAAACTCCGGCGGCGTCAGCGTCCAGCCCGGCAGCGCAGTGAAGCCAGGCTCGAGCAGCACCAGCGTCGTGCGCAGCTTGGCGTCGAAGGTCGTGGTCCAGGTTTCGGCGACGCCGTCGGCCGTCACCGCGTCGACCTTGGCAGTGAGGAACAGATCTCCGAGGCGGAATTGGTCCTGCACGCGGTAGCGCCAGGTGTCGCCCGCGCGTGGCAGCGTGTCCAGCCGCGCCGCGATGGCCTGCGTTGGCGCGGTCGGCACGGCTGTCGTTGGCGCGTAAGCCGCGACGCGCGTCTGCGCCAGCGCCGCGAAACGCCCGTTCGGGTACTGCCGCAGGTAGGCGCGGTACTCGTCGCCGCGGGTCGAAGCCTGGATGCTGCTCCAGAACGCCAGTTCGCCGGCGGCCTCGAGATCGGCTGCCGCCTCGCGCGCGACGGTGACGCCCGGGACGAAGGCGAACTCGCCCTGCAGCGACGAGCTCTCCCAGGGCACCTGCTGCTGGGCCGTCGCGCGCACCACCGCCTCGCGCACGCGCTTGAAGACATGCTCGACTGGCAGGCCTGGCGCGAGCAGGTGCCGCGCCAGATGCGTTGCATACAGGCTGTTGGCGCCGCTGCCGTCAGCTGCCAGCTTGCCCGGCGCCGTGGCAAAGGCCAGCAGCGTGCCCACTGGCGCGTCCATCTGCGCCAGGCCCTGTGCGCTCGGCCCGCCCTTGCCGGCGAAAGGGTTGTTGCGGCAGGCGTCGAGGATGACGATGTTGATGCGGCTGCGCGCGCTCGACATGCGCCCCAGCATGAAGCCGAGGTCAACCCCGGCGATTGGAATCTCGTCCTCGCTGCGGATCTCCGCGTCGACCGGGATCAGATAGTTGCGATCGCGCAATTGCAGTCCGTGGCCTGCGTAATAGAAGACCGCGATCGTGTTCTCGCCCAGTCGGCTGCCGAAGTCGCGCAGCGCATTGATCAGGCCACGGCGGTCAAGGTTCTCCTGCACCGCGACGGCAAAGCCCGATTGCTTCAGCGACTGCGCCACCAGCCGGGCGTCGTTGACCGGGTTGTCGAGCGGGTCGATGCGGTAGGCGGCATTGCCGATCACCAGGGCGATGCGCTCCTCGGTCACCGCCACCCCGCGCATGCGCTCGGCGGCGGCCACGGGCAGCGCCAAGCTCAGCAGCACCAGCGCCAGCATCGCCAGGCAGCTCGAAAGCCGGCTCACCGGGCGCCCCCGATCAGGGAAGCGAAGGCTGCGGCCGGTGGGAGAGCCGCGAAGCAGCGGAACTCAGCGCCATCAACGGCGTCACCGCACCACCACAGGCTGCCCGCCTCGGGCGCCTTGGGTCGACGCAGCACGCGTTCGGCCAGTGCCTTGGCCGCCTCGTCCGCGGCCAGCGGGTCGACTGCCGGCACTGCGCCCAGCGCCTGTTCGAGATCGTCGATGCTGAACTCGGTGTCGAGCACCTGCCGCGCTGCAGTGTCGAGCGCACGGAACCACTCGCGCGCCGCCAGCGCCGCGACCAGCGCGTCGAGCGGATGCGCGATCGTCAGCGGAAAGTGGCGGCCGACACGGTCGACGCTGGGCATCACCAGCCCGGCCCATCCCGGCTCGCCGAGCACGCCCGGCGCGACCCAGAAGCGCACGATCGGCGCGACCAGGTAGGCGTCGAGCCAGCGCTCACCAAGCTGGCCGCGCGCGCTGACCAGGCCGCGTTGCAGCCAGCGGTCCCAGCGGCGCACGAAACCGTCGGGCAGGCGGCGCGCAGCGAAGTCACCGACATGCGGCAGCTTGCCGTACCAGCCTGGAGCGGCCAGCGTGCTCAGAGTCGCGTCGGACATTGAAACTGCTCCAGTTCCTGGCGCGCCACCGGATTCAACCCCGCCGGGCTCTTGAGCTCGAAACGGGCCTTGCGGCCCTCGACGTCGAACACCAGCAGCGAGCGCTCTGGCGAGGATCCCGGCTCCGACCGCACGCGGTCCAGCAGGCGCAACAGCGCCCAGGGGCCCTGGAACACATGGCCGGGCCCGGCAGCGCCGCCCGCGGCCGCAATCTGCAGGTGCACCCGCCCTTCGCCGGGGCCCGGCCATTGCAGGGCCTGTGGCGCCTGTGCGCCGTGGCGAAAGCGCAACACCTGGCCGTCGACGTCGAGCATGAACTCGCCGATGCTGCCGTCCATCTCGAGCAGGCGCAACTCCAGGCGCACGCCCAACTGGCGCCCGCCGTCGCGGAAGAAGGCCTCGCGGATTGCCCGCGCGCGCTGGAACTGCGGCAGCGCCTGGCCCGGCTGCGCGCCGGCGGCGCGGTAGCTCCAGACGCGCGTCGAGGTGTCGACATAGGGCAGCAACTGGCGCTGGAAGAAACTGTCGATCACGCCGCCGGCGCCGAACATGCGCGCGAACGCCTCGCGCGAAACCTCCTGAGTGCCGTTGCGCACCAACGGGTATTGGCCACCGACATCGCGGCCACACGCCGCGCCGACTTCGCCGGCAATCTGGCGCGCCAGCGGCTCGCGCAGCGCGGCAAATACCTGCGCCGCGCTCGACTCGGCCAGCTGCGACAGCAGGCTGCGGGCGGGTTCGGGCGCCTGCTGGGCCGCTGCGGCCAACTCACGCGTCGCGTCGGCGGTCGACGGCAGGGTCTTGCGCTTGGCTGCGTCGTCGGTGGCCACCAAGTGCGCCGACAGCTTGGCCAGCAGCGCTTGCAGTTCTTCGACGGCTGCGGACTGCGTGGTCATGAAACGCCGCAGCGGCTCGAAGCGCCGGCCCAGGGGATCCTCGGCATTGCCGCCAGGCGCGGCGACCACCGCGTCGAGCGAGGTCTCGCGGGCTGCCCTGCGCAATAACGCCAGCAACGGTGAATCGGGCCGGGCCAGCAGTTGCGCCAGCTCGGCGCTGCCCGCCAGCGTGGGCGTCGGCGTCAGGCGCAGGTCGCCGAGGTACGCCTCCCAGCGTGTCGCGTAGTCGGCCAGCAACAGTCGCCGGACTTCGCCCTCCAGCGCCTGCTGCGCGGCCGCATCGGCGGCGCCGGGCGCCGCCGTACCGAGCACCCAGCTGTGCTCGCTGGTGAACTGGCGCAGCACTTCCTGCGTGCGCGCAGGCAGCGTCTGTTGGACCACATCGCGCGAGTACAGGGCCGGTATGCCGGCGCCCAGCGGCTCGCCGCTGGCGCGCACGAACACGCGCTGCGCGGCCGCACCGGCCACCGTTTCGGCGCTGAAGGCCGCGGCACTGGCGCCCAGATCGGCCATCTTCAGCCGCTCGTAGGCCCGCCGCGCCAGCGGCACGCCAGCCACCACCGCGCGCGCCTTGGCGATCAATTCCGGATCGGCAAGGGCCGGCGCGCCGACTTCGCCACTGGCCAGCAGCCGGTCCAGGTGGCGCCGCAGGGCCTCGCGCTGAGCGGCCGTCACACTGTGCGGCAGCGTCGCATCCCAGTCGGCGATCAAGTACGCGCGCAAGGCCTCGCGATCAAAGTGCCTGCCGCCAAAAAGCATCAGGTAGGCCTTCAGCGCGTCGTAGATCAGCGCGACGTGGTCGCGCTCGCCGGCACGCAGGCGGCCCTCGAGCCGGGCAGCGATGCGCGGCAGGAAGGCTTCGCGCAACGCGCGGTCGTAGGCATCGTGCGCTGCCGCGCTCAGCATCTGGCTGCGGTCCAGCCCCAGGGCCAGCGACACCTGCATCAGCGGCCCGTCGGCGTCGGCTGGCTGCCCAAACTGGCCCAGCGAATCGAGCGCCGGCAACAGCGCCGGCAGGTCAGTGACCGGCGCGGCCTTGGCGCTGGCCACCTGGCGCCCGAGCGCAGGCAGGCTGGCGCTGTAGTCGCCGACGGTGTGGCGATTTGCGGCATAGGCCTGCCACGACAGGGCGCCCGCTGCCGCCACCGTGCAGGCTGCCAGGCCGAGGACGCCGGCCTGGAGCGCCGCACGTCGCCGACGCCAGTGCAGGTTGGTGCCCGCCAGCCCCGACTCGGCGAACACCACATCGCGCAGCAGCCGGGTCACGAAGAAGGTCTTGCCGCTCGGCTTGGCCGCGGGCAGGTTGCGGCCGGGCAGTCCCAGCGCACGCACCAGACCGCCCAGTGCACGGTCCATCGGCGTGCCTTCCTGCGTCGCGCTGGTGAAGTAGACACCGCGCACGCAGGGCCGCAGCTCGGCGCGCAGGCCACCCAGCATGTTCTGCGTGAACTCGGTCAGGGCCTGGCGCAGCACCCGCCACTGCTGCGGGAAGGCGTAGACCGCGGCGCGGCGCTGACGGTCGCTCTCGCCGCGCATCTGATCGATCAGGCAATCGTTGAGGCGTTTTTCCAGCGCCGCGAAGTCGCTGGCCATGCGCGCCAGCGGGCCATCGCGGGTCGTGTCGTCCTGGTAGGGGAAGGTCACGCCCCAGACCTGCGCCCGCTCATCCTTGTCGAAGTCGGCGAAGAACTCCATGAAACCCGCGAGAAGATCGGCCTTGGTCACCAGGATGTAGACCGGGAAGGTGATCCCGAGCTGGCCGTGCAGTTCTTCGATGCGTTCGCGCAGCTCGCCGGCATGGGCCAGGCGACGCGCCGGGCTCGCGTTCAGCAGGTCGCTGACGCTGAGCGTCAGCAGCACGCCGTTGATCGGCCGACGCGGCCGGTAGCGCGCCAGCAGCGCCAGGAAGCCGAACCAGGCCGCGCGGTCGGCGGCGCGATCGCTGTCGTGCGTGGTGTAACGCCCGGCGGTGTCGATCAGGACCGCCTCCGAGGTGAACCACCAGTCGCAATTGCGTGTGCCGCCAACGCCTTGCACCACGGGCTGGCCGAGCTCAGCGGCCAAGGGGAATTCGAGCCCGGAATTGATCAACGCCGTGGTCTTGCCGGCCCCCGGCGCGCCAATGATGATGTACCAGGGCAGCTGGTCGACATAGGGGCGGCCCGACAGAGCGCCGAGCCACGCCCGCCGTTTGCCGCCGACGCGCAAGCGGCGCAGCGTGCTCACGGCCTGCTCGAAGCGCTGACCGATGACCGCCACTTCGACCTCGCCAGGCTGGGCCGGCGGCGCCGCTGCGTCGGCGACCAGGCCCGACAACAGGTGCCGGTTGCGGCGCGCCGCGGCAGCCGCGCGCCAGAGTGCACGGGCCGCGGCCAGGATGACCAGCGCGACAATCGCCGCCCAGCGCGCGGGCTCGCCGGCCAGTGGCACCTCGCCGGCGACCGCGATCAGCGGACCGACAAACCAGATCAGCGCGGCCACGGCCCCCAATCCGAACAGCGCGAGCAGCGCTCGCAGCCAGGTCAACGAAGTGCCGGGCATGGGCTCACCCGTCCGGCCGCGGCAGCCGCAGCTCAATCTCGATGCGCCGGTTGCGCGCCCGCTCGGCGGCGCTCTGGTTCGGCACCAGCGGCTCGACATCCGCGCGCCCCTCGGCGCGCAGGCGCTGCGCCGGCGCGCCTTGCTGCGCCAGCGCCGCCAGCACGGCGCGAGCGCGTTCGTGCGAGAGATGCCAGTTCGACGGGAACTGCAACGAGCTGACGGGCACGTTGTCGGTGTGGCCGATGATGGCGATCTGCCCCGCGGTGCCCTTCAAGGCCTGGGCCACATGCGCCAGCAGGTCGAGCTGCTGCGGCTGCAGCTGCGCGCTGCCCGGCACGAACAGCGAGTCGCTGGCCAGTGTGAGCACCGAGCGCTGGGCCTCGTCCCGCACCTGGATCGCGCCGCGGCCGATGTCGGCCTGCAGCAGTGGCGCCAGCCGCGGCTTGGCGGCCGCCTGGTTGCGCTCGACCTGCAGCGCCATCGGCAAGGCGTGGAGCTGGCGAAAGATCGGCTGCGCCAGGTCATCGAGCCGTCCGATGACGACCAGGAAGATCGCCACCACCAGGCCGGCGGTCAGCGCTGCCAGCACCCACAGCGGCAGAACCGGCACATCGCGGTGGCCGCGGGTGGCCACGCCCTGGCCGTGGACCGCGAGCTGGCGCACGCCAGCTGGCTGTGGCGCCGGACGAATGACCTCGAGCACGCGCGCAGCGATCGCATCGAGCTGGGCGCGGCCATTGACGACATCGCGGTAGCGCCCTTCGAACCCCAGCCGCAGGCAGATGTAGAACAGCTCGAGCAGATCCGCATTGGCCGGCGCATCCTGGCCCAGGCGCTCCAACAGCTGAAAAGCCTTTTCGCCGCCCGAGCGCTCCTCGTGAAACTCCTGCAGCAGGCTGCGACCTGCGCCACCCGCACCCCAGGGGGTTTTTTCGATCACCTCGTCGATCAGGGTGCACAGCAGGTAGCGCGCTGCGGTGACCTTGGGCCGCGGCACACCGCTGACTGCTGCGCTGGCCTCGAACTCGGCAATCTGCTCGAGCAACAGGTCGCGCAGCCGGGCGGGGTCGTCATGCACGGTCGTCGTGCGCAACTGCTCGAGCAGGGCCAACAGGGTGGCGGCCGCGCCGAGCAGCGGATTGATACCGGCGACCATGCGCTGCAGCTCGACGCCCGCACTGCGCGGCGGGCTGGCTCGCGCCGACGGGCGTTTCATGACCACGGTCGGCTGCCCGCCAGGAGCCGGCATCAGCAGCGTGCGCTCAGGCTCCGGTGGCAAGGAACTGGCGTCGGCCTTCATGGGCTGGGCCTGCGACCGGGGGCCGGCATCGCGATCGAATCCTGGCACAGCGCGCGCAGGTCACGCACTGGAGACCATGGCCTCGCGCAGAAATCGTTCGCGCTGCACATCGCTGTCGAGCGACTGGGCAACCTGCTGGAGGACGTCGCGCCGACTGCCACCCGCCGCGGCCGCACGCTTGACGACGACGCGCGCGATCGGGCCGATGTAGGTCGTCAGCAGGCGCGTGGCATGTTCGAGTTCGGCCGCGGTCATGGCCGGGTCGTGGGCCGGCGCCGCGGGCACCGGCGTCTCGGGGCCGGCCGTGCTGCGCGAGCGCAGCGCCGTGAGGCCCGAACCCGTCACGGCGCGGGTGAAGGACTCGCGGTCCTCGGCGCGGTCGATGGCGTCGACCACCGCAGCCGTGAGCGACGTGATGTCCTTGTGGACCGCCGCGGCGCGACGCACCAGCACACGCGCGACCGGCCCGATGAACCGCGCCAGCTCGATCTCGACACCGGCCAGCACCGGCCCGCTCCAGCCGGTTGGCGGCGGCGTGCTGGGGGCAGCGACCGGCATGGTCAGCGGCGTCGGCGACGACGGCGACGACGGCGGGCCGGATTCGACCACCGCCTTGCGCGAACGGGGCGGAATGATCGTGGCGTCCGACAAGGTGCTGTTCAGCGGCTGCGCGTATTCGGCCAGGATCGCGGTGCGAAACGCCGCCGCGGTCTGGAATCGCTTGGCCGGCGACTTCTCGAGCGCACGTGCAACCACCGCGTCGTATTGCGGCCAGCGGCGATGGGCATCGATCGTCGAGGGCGCCACAGGATCGTGATAACAGACGTCATGCATCACCGCTTCGGGCCGGCCGTAGAACGGCGGCCGCCCGGCGAGCAGGTGGTAGAAAAGGACGCCGGCCGAGAAGATGTCGACGCGCTGGTCGATCTCCCGGCCCAGGTAGAGCTCGGGCGCGATGAACCCGGGTGTGCCCATGATCACGTTGGTCTTGGTGAAGTCGGTCGACTCGATGCGCGCGATGCCGAAATCGGTCAGCTTGATGCGCCCGTTGCTCATCACCATGATGTTGGCCGGCTTGATGTCGCGATGCCAGACCGCGTGGTCATGCGCGAACTGCAGGGCGTCGAGCAACTGGGCCATGATGCTGACCGAGTCGTGCTCGTCGAAACTGGTCCCGCGCGTGATGTACTCGCGCAGGCTCTCGCCCTCGACAAACTCCATCGCGATGTAGGCCAGCTGCGCGTCCTCGCCATACTCGTAGACGGCGACGATGCCGGGATGATTGAGGCCACCCGCGGCCTGCGCTTCGCGGCGGAAGCGCCCGGACATGTTCTCGCCCCTCTCGTCCTCCTCGATCAATTCCTTGCGGATCGTCTTGATCGCCACCGGCCGCTTGATGACCGGGTCATACCCGCGATAGACGACGCCCATCGAGCCCTTGCCGACCACCCCTGTGATCGGGTACTTGCCCAACTGCGTCGGCATCGCCGCGGGCACCTAGCTCTCCAGCATCTTCATCGCCTGCACCATGCTCGTGCGCATGCGAGCGATCGAGCGCGAAAGCACGCCAATCTCGTCGCCCGAGGTGCGCTTGAACTCCGGGATGTCGAGTTCGCCCAGGCTGACGCGGTCGGCGAACCGCGACAGCTGGCCGATCGGCCGGATCACCAGGGCCCACAGCATGGCGTTGAGGACGATGCCGATGACGACGAAGACCATGCCGACCGAACCCATGAAAACGGTGAACGCCTCTTTGGCGCGGTTCAGCGGAATCTCGGTCGGCACCGAGATGATCTGCGCGGCGATCACGTCGTTGAGCACCCAGCCGAAGCCGTTGGCCGGGCCGTAGCGCTCGATCATGGTCTTGGGCGCGGCATCGACGGTGCTGTGGCATTGCAGGCAGGACTCGGCGGCACGCATCGGGCGGGCCACGTAGAACGAGCGCCCGCTCGGCGTTTCGCGGTCGCCGATGATCTCCTTGCTGTCCTTGTTGTTGCGGAACTGGGTGATGATGTCGGACTCCCAGTCGACCGCACGGTTGCGCGGGTTGGTCGGGTTGAGCGCCGCCTCCTTGTAGCTGAACTCGGTGTGCTTCTTGCGCAGGTCGCTGAAGACCTCGGCGGCCGCATAGGCCGGTAGCGACTGCGGCAGGAAGGTGTACTTCATCTGCGTCTGCAGCAAGGGGCCGACCTGGCTGCCGGTGTAGGAGCGCGTCGAGAGTGCGGCGTCCATCAGCAGCCGCGCGTTCTGCGCGATCTCGTCGCGGGCATTGCGCTCCAGCAGCCGCCACGACACATAGCCCGTGGCGGTCAGACCGAGGGCGAACACCAGCACGAACACCAGATTGAACTTCAGCAGCAATCTCATATCGACCTCCGCAATGACGAAGCCGGACCGGCGCGTCGTGAGTGTTTCAGGGCCCGCAGGCCATCAAGGCGCGCTTGCGCCACGCACGGCCGCTGCCGCGGGGCGTGGCGGCGGCGGTTCCTTGGGCAGGTACTTCTCGGGGAACAGGATCGGATCCCACTCGGGATGGGCCGCCAGATGGGCCACCAGGTCGGCGCGGAACGCAGGCTCCCTGGCCTTGCCGCGCCAGCGCTGCATCAAGGGCCGGCGCACCAGCGGCTCGGCCTGCAGCCACGACTGCACGTCGGCGTAACCAAAGCCGGGCGCCTCCTTGGCCTGCACCGGGCGGTCCTTGAAGCGATCGATGCGCAGCGGCGGCGAGTCACGGAACGCGCGCGGCATGTCGCCGACGAAGGCCGGCGCCGCGCCAGCGCTGACGGCGCCGCGCGCCGGCGGTTTGCGCTGGTAGAAGTCGCCCGCCTTCAGGTTGGCTGCCGCAGGGCTGGCACCGCGGGGCTGGCGCTCGGTGATGCGCAGGCTGCCGATTTCGACGAACAGCTTGAGTTCGTCGGGGGCATTGCGCAGCACGATCACGGCCTGGTGGGCGGGAATCTCGAACTGGGCCGCGCGCAATTCGAACCCGCCGCCCGCCGTGGTGTCGCGTTTGCCGTTGTTGAGCTTGACCCAGCCGTCCAGCAGGTACAGCCAGCGTTCGGGTTTCTGCCGCGGCGCGGACGCGCCGAGCTGGACCCGCGTCGTCGGTCCGAGCTGGACAACCGACCGATCGACCAGTTCGACCTGGGCGAACGTGGCCGCCATCGTTTCGACGATGTCGCCGGCGGCGAGCTGAACGCCTTCGCCGGCATGCAGGCGCCCGCCGCCACGGTAGACCAGCGCCTGGCCTTCAAGAATCGTGATCGTGCCCAGGCCCTCGGCAGCGATGGCCACGCAGGGCGCCGCAAGCATGGCGGCCAGGAACAGTGCACGCATGGTGTCCTTACATGCCTCGCAAACGCGGGGCCACTTCCCAGACCGATCTATACCTCTGTGCAGCCAACTGCACAACGGTGGTCAGCCTATTTCGTTGCCCGCTTCATAGGGGGTTGCCCCGTCAGCGGCCGCACTCGCCCGGCATCGCGCGCCGCCTATGTGGCGGTAAGATGGTCCGGCTCACTCTGTTGCGACATGGCCCGGAGCGGTTCAAATGCTTGCGATCCGTCTCGTTACTCAGGCCGGGGCAACGCCCGCCACCGAGCGCGAAGCGGTCTTCGGCGACGCCGGGGGCGACATCGGGCGCGGCAACGACTGCACCCTGGCGCTGCCCGACCCCGAGCGCCGCATCTCGCGCAAGCACCTGCAGGTGACATGCCGCGGCGGGCGCTACTTCCTGCGCCTGATCAGCACCAACATGGTGGTCGAACTCGATGGCGTGCCAATGGTGCCGGGCCTTGAGTGCGCCCTCGACCCCGGCTCGCGAATCCGCATCGGGCCCTTTGAGTTGCAGGTCGACGGCCAGCCCGCAGCGCCGGCGGGGTCGGCGCGCGCCGAGGGGGTTGCGCCGGCCGGCGAGACCGCCGCGGGCATCGCTGACGACGATTTCTCGCTGTTCCGCCCGCGCGCGGCGGTAGTGCGGCCGAGCGTGTTCCACGACTTGCTGCACGTCACGCCCCCCGCCGCGCGCCCCGATGACGTCGCCGCCAAACCGCCGCTAGAGATCGACCTCGTGGTTGGCGAACCGACGGGCACCGGCGTGCGCGTCGCGCTGCCCGTGGAGGCGCCGTCGGCCGCGCCCCCGGAGCCCGCCCCCGCGACCGCGGACGACCTGATCAAAGCCTTGTACAGCGGCCTGGGCCTGCCGGTGCCGCAGGTGGCGGCCGGCTCGGTGGCGCAAGTCGAACTGATCGGCGCCCTGCTGCGCGGTTGCGTCGACGGCATGCTCGGGCTGCTGGCAGCGCGCACGATCGCCAAACGCGAACTCGGCGCGAGCCCGACGCAGATCCAGTCACGGCAGAACAATCCGCTCAAGTTCTCGCCGAATGCGCAGTCCGCACTGGCTCAACTCATCAGGCCGCCGCAGCGCGGCTTCACCACCCCGTTGGCCGCGGTCACTGACGCGTTCGACGACCTGCGCACGCACGAGGTGGCTCTGCTGGCCGGCATGCGGGCCGCGCTGGCCGCGGTCGTCGACCGTTTCAGCCCAGCGACGATTGAGTTGCGGCTGGCTGACAAGGGGCTGTGGGACAACCTGCTGGCCGGCAACCAAAAGGCGCGGCTGTGGGATCGCTACCGTGAACAGCATGCGCAGGTCGCGCGCGAAGTCGAGGACAACTTCGACGCGATGTTCGCTGGCGCGTTCATCCAGGCCTACGAGGCGCAGCTGACCCGGCTCGGCCGCCCCTGAAACGCCGGCGGCGCGGCGCTGGCGTGCACTATCCCAACACTTCCCAGCGCTCAAGAGCGGCCAGCAACTCCCCGTCGATCTGGGCATGGCGCGCGTGCAACGCGGTCGCACGCTCAGGGTCCTTGGCATACAGAGACGGGTCGGCCACGGTTTCGCCAATCGCCTTTTGCTCGGCCTCGAGCGCGGCGATGCGCGCCGGCAGCGCGTCGAGCTCGCGCTGCTCCTTGTAGCTCAGCTTGGTGCGCGGCGCGGGGGCTGCCGGGGCCGGCGGCGGCGCTGCCGCCACCGGCGCGGCCGCCTTGACGCGGCCGCGCGCGCGCTGCACCTGCCAGTCGGTGATGCCGCCCTCGTACTCGCGCCACAACCCCGGCCGGCCACCGAACGCCGGGTCGCCCTCCCAGGCCACCGTGCTGGTCACCACCGCATCGACGAAACGCCGGTCGTGGCTGACGATGAACGCCGTGCCGCTGTAGCCGAGCAGCAGCTCTTCGAGCAGCTCCAGGGTGTCGATGTCCAGATCGTTGGTCGGCTCGTCGAGCACGATCACGTTGGCTGGCAGCGCGAACAGGCGCGCCAGCAGCAACCGGTTGCGCTCGCCGCCCGACAGCGTGCGCACGGGCGAGTTGGCGCGCTCGGGCGAGAACAGGAAGTCGTTGAGGTAGCTCATCACATGCTTGCGCTGGCCACCGAATTCGACCCACTCGCTGCCCGGGCTGATGGTGTCGGCCAGCGTGGCGTCCAGATCGAGCGCGTCGCGCATCTGGTCGAAATAGGCGACCTGCATCTTGCTGCCGCGGCGCACCTTGCCACGCGTTGGTTCGAGCTGCCCAAGGATGAGTTTGAGCAGCGTGGTCTTGCCCGCGCCGTTGGGGCCGACCAGGCCGACCTTGTCGCCGCGCAGAAAGGTCGCGGTGAAACGGTCGATCAACCACGGCCCGTGAGCTTCCGGCGTGCCGAAGCGGAACGAGACGTCTTCGAGCACCGCCACCAGCTTGCCGCTGGGCACGCCCGAGTCGATCTCCAGGCGCACCTGGCCGAGCGACTCGCGCCGGGCAGCGCGTTGTTCGCGCAGCCGCTCCAGCCGCACGATGCGGCCGACGGCGCGCGTGCGCCGCGCCTCCACGCCTTTGCGCACCCAGACCTCTTCCTGCGCCAGCAGTTTGTCGGCGCGTGCACTGGCCAGCGCTTCATCTTGCAGCTCGCGCGCCTTGGTGACTTCATAGGCCGCGTAGTTGCCCGGGTAGGAGCGCAGCACGCCGCGGTCGAGTTCGATGATCCGCGTGGCCACGGTGTCGATGAAGGCGCGGTCGTGCGACACGAACAGCAGCGCGCCGCTCCAATTCACCAACAGGCCCTGCAGCCACTCGATGGCGTCGAGGTCGAGGTGGTTGGTCGGCTCGTCGAGCAACAACACATCGGGGTGCGCCACCAGCGCCTGCGCCAACGCGACGCGCTTCTTGGTGCCGCCCGACAGCGCGGCCACATGCATCTCGCCGTCCAGGTGCAGCCGCTGCAACGTCTCGGCCACGCGCTGCTCCCACATCCAGCCGTCCAGCGCCTCGATGCGCGTCTGCAGCGCGTCGAGGTCGTCGCCCTCGAGGTGCTGCTCGTAGCGCTCGCGCAGCTCGCGCGCCTCGGCCGCGCCTTCGCTGGCGGCCTCGAACACCGTCGCATCGGCCTCGAACAGCGGCTCCTGCGGCACGTAGAAGCGGCGCAATCCCTGCTGTGCCTGCAGCACGCCGTCGTCCGGCCGCTCGAGCCCGGCCAGGATCTTCAGCAGCGAGGATTTGCCGGTGCCGTTGCGGCCGATCAATGCGACGCGCTCGCCGACGTCGAGCGAAAAGGAAGTGCCATCCAGCAGCGCGACATGGCCGAATGCGAGATGGGCGTTGGAAATCGTGATCAGGGCCATTGCGGGATTGTCGGCGACGCCACACAGGGGATCGACACCGAGCGGGCAAACGCTCACCATGCCGCGGCGGCCTAAACTGGCCCTGGGAGCCTGTCGATGAACCATCGCTTGCTGACACTCACCCTGGCCACGGCGCTCGCCGCCGCTCCGGCTCCCAGCGAAGCGATCGCGCCAGCGTTGTTGTTCATGATCAAGCAGATCGCTCAACAGGCGGCCACCTCGATGATCAAGGACACACTGCTGTCCAGCCTGAGCGGCATGGGCTGCAAGGGCATCGCGTTGTCGAACGCGCTGACGGCGCTTGACGCGCGCGGCGGCGGCGCAGGCGCCTTGCTCGGCGGCATGCCCAAGATGCCTGCCGGCATGACGATGCCCAACATGCCGTCCCTGCCCGGGGGCCCGGGCATGCCGATCGGCGGCCTGCCGCAAGGCATGTCGATCCCGCCGGAGTTGGCCGCCAGGATGGGCGCCATGATGCCCAACGCCGGCCAATTGCCCGCGGGCATGGCGATGGACCCCGAGCAGATGGCCATGCTGTCGCGCGTCATGCAGGCCATGAACGAGCCCTTGTCGCCCGCCGAAACGCTGGCCACGGTCGATGAGCTGTTCGAACTCGGCTTCCTGCCCAAGGCCATGCAAACCGAGTTCAAGGAGTGCATGGTTCTGGTGCCGGCGACTATTCCGGCGCTCGGCATGGGCATGGGCATGATGAAACCGATCATTCCGCAGCTGCACCGGGCACGTGATGAGTTGCGCGCGCTGTCGCCCGCTGAGCAGGACGAGGTGGCAGCCGAGCTCGCCCAGCAGTTGAAGGCTCTGCCCGCAGACCAGCGCGCGGCACTGCTCGAGCACCTCGATTCCGGTTTCTTCCCGCCGCGTGTGGCGCAAGGGGCGAAGGCCGGGCTGGCGGCTGCGCCCAGGTAGCCGTTGGCCCGCAAGCCGCCTGCGACAGGCACGCCACTCGCACGCGCCCCGTGCGCGCCTGGCGCAAACACCGCGACATCACGCTGCTCTGCCGCTGCCACGCCACTGATCGCGCGCCAGCGTGGTCCTCGCGTCAGTGATCGACGATCAGGCGTCGTACTTGAACGACAGCGAAACCCGTGCGCGGTAAGCGACGACCTTGCCGCCTTCGATCTTCATGTCGAGCTTGCTGACTTCGGCCACACGCAGGTCGCGCAGCGACTTGGCCGCGGTCTCGACGGCGCGTTTCGCGGCGTCCTCCCAGGAAACCGGGCTGGTGCCGATGATCTCGGTGACGCGGTAAACGCCCGATTCGGCTGCTTTCTTGGCCATGTCTCGTGCTCCATGAAGTTGAGAGGCGCAGGACCCGTTCCTCAGGCCTCGGAGAGATCATGATAGGCGCGTTGACGTGCGGCGCCGCAATGCTTTCATGGGCCACTGCACAATCTGCGGCGCTGGCCACGACGCTGCCACCATGCCCTCCTCTCAGCTTTTTGCCAAACGCAGCGACTCGCGCGCCCTCGAGCCCGCGCCCGCGGCCCACTCGTGATCCCCACCGCCCTGCGGCCGCACCGCGATTTCCTGCGCTTCTGGTGGGCCCGCCTGGCGGGCACCTGTGCCAGCCAGATGCTGATGGTGGCCGTGGGCTGGCAGATGTATGACCTGACCGGCTCGGCCTGGGACCTCGGCCTGGTCGGCCTGCTGCAATTTCTGCCCGCGCTCGCACTGGTGCTGGTCACCGGCGACGTCGCCGACCGCACTCATCGGGCGCGGCTGGCGGCCATCTGCGTCGGTGCACAGGCGGGGGTCGCGCTGGTGCTCGCGCTGTCACCGTGGGCCGCGTTGCCGCAGCGCGAGTTGCTGCTGGCCCTGTCGGTGGTGCTCGGCACCAGCAAGGCGTTCCAGATGCCGGCGCAACAGGCGCTGGTGCCGCTGCTGGTGCCACCGGCGCTTTTGGCGCGTGCGCTGGCCTTCAGTTCCGCGGGCATGCAGTTGGCCATCATCGGTGGGCCGGCCCTCGGCGGTCTGCTCTATGTGGCCGGCAGCACCACCGTGTACGCCAGCTGCGGGCTGCTGTTCGCCGTCGCCGCGGCGCTGTTGCTGATGATCCGCCACGCCAGCCCGCCACGACGCGAGCGCGCCACCTGGGAGACGCTGCTGGCCGGCGTGACCTACGTGCGCAGCAACCCGGTGGTGCTCGGCGCGATCTCGCTCGACCTCTTTGCCGTGCTGCTCGGCGGCGCCACCGCGCTGCTGCCGATGTTTGCCAAGGACATTCTTCATGTCGGCCCCTGGGGGCTGGGCCTGTTGCGCGGCGCGCCGGCGGTCGGCGCGTTGCTGATGTCGGTCGCGTTGACGCACTGGCCGATCACCCGCCGCGCCGGGCCGCGCATGCTGGGGGCGGTGGCGGTGTACGGCCTGGCCACGACGGTCTTCGGACTGTCGACCTCATTCGTGCTGTCGATGCTGGCGCTGGCGGTCGTCGGGGCCGCCGACATGGTCAGCGTCGTCGTGCGCCAGTCGCTGGTGCAACTGGAAACACCCGACGCGATGCGCGGCCGCGTCAGCGCGGTCAACTCGGTGTTCATCGGGGCCTCGAACCAGCTTGGTGAGTTCGAGTCGGGCGCCACAGCTGCGCTGCTCGGGCCGGTGGGTTCGGTGGTACTCGGTGGCGTGGGCTCGGTCGCGATCGCGCTGCTGTGGTGGCGACGCTTCCCGGCGCTGGCCACGCGCGACCACATGGTGCGCCCGGCGTAGCCCGCGGTGCTGGCGTGCGCCGGACGCATGCTGACGCGGGCAAGGCACACTGCGCCTTGATGCACACAGGATCGCCCGGCGCCGGCCGCACGTTCGACTTCATCACGCACCCCGATGTCGTGATCAGCCGCGAGGTGCCGGTCACGCAATGGCCGCTGTCGCCGCGCGGGCGCGAGCGCATGGCGCGCGGGTTCGGCCAGCCTTGGATTCGCGACGTCAGCGCCGTTTACTGCAGCAGCGAGCGCAAAGCGATCGACGGCGCGGCAATGCTGGCCGCGCACCTGAACCTGCCGTACCGGGAGGTGGCCGCGATGGGCGAGAACGACCGTTCCGCGACCGGCTTTCTGCCGCCCGATGAGTTCGAGCGCCACGCCGACGCGTTCTTCGCTCGCCCCACCGAGTCGGGGCGCGGCTGGGAGCCGGCCGTTGACGCACAGGCGCGCATCGTGGCCGCCGTGCAAGCCATCGCGCACAGCGACGCCACCGTCGGCGCGCTGGCCATCGTCTCGCACGGCGCGGTCGGCACGCTGTTGTATTGCCACCTGAGCACGCAGACGATCGCCCGGCGCTTCGATCAACCGGCCAACGGCGGGGGCAACTACTTTCGCTTCACGCTGGCGCCGCCGCAGGCCTTCGGCGGCTGGTCGGCGATCAACGCACCGCTCAGGGCTTGAGATCGAGGACCACGCTGCCCGAGACCGGATCGGTAACGCCCAGGCCACCGCCAAGGTCCTCGAGGTCGGCGCGGAAGGTGTCGAGCATGGCGATCATCTGCGGCCGTGCCGCGGCCAGGCTGTCGAATGAGTCCCATTCGCCGACGAGGCAATAGGACCGATCGCCGGTCTTGACTATCGAGCCGCGCAGGAAACCTTTGAAGGTGGGATCGGCGCGGCGGTGGGCCTCGATGAAGGCCTCGTCGCGACCCGGTTTGACGCGAAAGCGCACGATAGTGAACGCGTTCATGGCATGTCCTTTCGTTGACGGCTGCGAATTCCGCCGCGCAACGGTCGGCGGCGGAACCGCACTTTTTACGCGCGCCGACGAGCCCGGTCAATCCCGCGCTGCCGATGCCGAGCCGTCGCTGCGCGCCTCATTGCCGCGCGTCTGCGCCAGCTCGTCGCGCAACTGCTGCGCCTGCCGCTTGCCCTGGTCGAAGTCGGCGCGTCGGCGAGCGACTTCCTCGGGCGAGAGGCGATCGATGTTGGCGTAGTCCAGCTGCCAGTCGGGCTTGCCACGCCAACGCAGCGGTGATTCCAGCGTCGTGCGCGACACCGTCGCCGATTCGAGCATGCCGAGCGCGAGATCCAGCGTGAAAGCCTGCGACGCCGCATCACGCGGTCGCCCGGCCGAATTGCCGAGCGGGAAGTCTGAATACAGCAGCCTCGGCACGCCCACATGTTCGACGATGTCCTTGGCGCAACCCATCACCACCGTGCTGATGCCGCTGGCTTCGAGCAGCCGCGCGACCAGGCTCACGGTCTGGTGGCAGACGGGGCAGTTGGGCACCAGGATCGCGGCGTCGACGCCGTCGCCACGGCAGCGGGCGACGATCTCGGGGCCGTCGACCTCGAGCGTCGCGCGCTGGCTGCGGTTCGTCGGTGCGCCGTGGAAGCGTGCCGCCACCGCGCCGATGCGGCCCGCGGCCGCGGCGCCGCGCAACGCCGCGAGCGGAAAGTAGCTGCCTTGGTCCTCGGCCGTGGTGTGCTGGCGGTCGATGGCGACATGCGAGATGCGCAGGTCGGGGTCGTTTGCCGTGTCGCCGGAGTACACCGCATAGAACTTTGCCGCGGCGTTGTACTCGGCGCCGGGCCCTTGGTCACCCTTGTCGGGCTGGTACGGCGCCGCCGTCGTGATCAGCGCGACGCGGCATTTCGCCAGCGGCGTGCTCAAGCGATGGAAAGGCACCTCAGCGCAATGCGCCCATTCGTACGGCGCACCGTAGCCCAGGGCCTCGTAATAGGCCCTGATGCGCGGCAGGTAGGTGATCGGCATATCCAGACGCTCAGCAGCAGCCCGGCGCTCAGGGCTTGCGGGCGACGAGCCCCAGCAGTGCGGAGCGGCCGCTATGCCGAACGCCTTCGCTCAAGCCGGCCTCATAGTCGCGCAACTCGACGATCTGCAGCGCGGCGAACGCGCTGCGCAACAGGGCTTCGGTGTAGAGGTGCGACAGATGCGGCGGGCCGCCGGTGTTGTAGTCCAGCTGCTTTGGCGTGTGGCCCTGCAACACCAGCATGCCGCCGCGCTTCAGGCTGCGCGCCAGGTTGGCAAACAGCCGCTCGCGCATCGGCGGGTCGGCAAACTGGACGAAGATCGCCACCACCGCGTCATGGCTTTGCGCCGCCCAGGGCCAGTCGTCGCAGTCGGCGACGCGGTAGTCGACGTGCACGCCCGCACTTGCCGCCAGCTTGCGCGCCTTGGCCACGCCCACTTCGGAGACGTCGAAGGCGTCGACCTGGTGGCCCTGGCGCGCCAGCCAGACGCTGTTGCGCCCCTCGCCGTCGGCAATGCACAGCACGCGGCTGGCCGGCGCGAACTGCGCCGCGTGCGATTGCAGGTACTCGTTGGGCTCGGTGCCGAAGAGGTAGTCCTCGCCCTGGAAGCGCTTGTTCCAGGTGGTGGCGGCGTCGGGGAAGGCGGCTTCGTTCATCGCGTCATCGTAGGCCAGATCGCGTAACGAAGCCCGCTCAGCCCTCCAGCATCCGCAGCTTCACGCTGCGCCCCTTGACCTTGGCGCTGGAGAGTTTGTGCAGCACCTCCTGCGCAATGCCGCGCTCGATCGCCACATAGGTCGAGAACTCGTTGACGTTGATCTTGCCGATTTGCGATCCGGCGAATCCGAGGTCTTTCGTCAACGCGCCGAGCACGTCGCCGGGGCGGATCTTTTCCTTGCGCCCGCCCAGGATCTGGATCGTCTGCAT
>JANMSS010000150.1:0-2476 GCA_031389585.1 Burkholderiales bacterium
AGCAGGGCGAAATGGTGGCGCGGGTTCACGGCGCAGGGCCCCGATGCGCTGGTAGCCGCTGCCGAGCAGCGCCGCGCTGCGCCACGCAGGTGGCGCCTCGGCGGTGGCCCAATGCTCCACGGCAGCCGCAATGAGCGGGCCCTCGAATGTGAAGCGCGAGTGGGCGAAGAAGCCCTGCTCGCCGTGCCTGACTTCGACCAACGAGTGCACACGGCCGTCGGCCAGCGCGTCGACAGCGAGCACCCGCAGCACCCAACCTTCCGGGTAGGCCGCGTTGACACCCACGATGGTGTCGGCGCCGACGAAGCGCTCGTTGCTGCACGGCCAGTCCATCACCGCGTCGTCGCTGAAAGCCGCACGCATCGCGGCCCAGTCACGCGCCTGCACATGCGCCCACAGCGTGCGCACAAGCGCACAGCGCTGCTCGACGGTCGCGGCAAGCGGACGCAGGGCGGCGTTCAGTGCCGCCATGTGCGCAGGCCCCGCAAGTCCTCGAAGGCGTCGAAATCGCGGTCGCGATGCAGCAGGGCGTAGTCGCGCTCGATGCAAAACGTGGCCACCAGCACGTCGATGTGGCTGCGCACGGTGATGCCGGCAGCGCGCAGGCTGCGGTAGTGCTGCGCAGCGGTCCGGGCCAGGTCGGCACCGCCCGCGTCCTCGATCGTCAGGCTCTCCATCAGGAGACGTGCCTGACGAAAATCTCGTTCGCTGCCGAAACCGCGCAACACCTCGAACAGCACGAGATCGGGCACGACCACTTTGACATCGCCGTCGCCGAGCAGCCGGCGCAAGACTGCGCGCGCCGGATTGGCGGCGCCCCGGAAGTAGTCGATCCAGACGCTCGAATCAACGACGACCATCGCGCCGCGGCTCCTTGGCCGTGGCCTGCGCAAGCGTTCGCTTCGCCGGCGCGCTCGGCTTGCGGGCGGCGCGGGGCTGCGCTGTCCAGTCGATGCTCTCGTCGCCCTCCCAATGCAACTTGCCTTCCCACTTCAGGATCTCGCGGTATGCGGCTTGCCGAGCGAGCAGTTTCAAGCCGGCTTCGACGGCGTCTTTCTTGGTCTTGTACGGACCGGCCTTCATGGCCTCGGCCATGAGTTTCTCGTCGATGACGATGTTGGTGCGCATGATGTGTACGAAGTTAGATCACAAAGCACATCGTACATCACATGCGGAACACGCCGAAGCGCGTGTCGGGAATCGGCGCATTCAGGCTCGCCGACAGACCCAGCGCGAGCACGCGGCGGGTGTCGGCGGGGTCGATCACGCCGTCGTCCCACAGCCGTGCGCTGGCGTAATAGGGGTGGCCCTGCGCTTCATATTGCGCGCGCAGCGGCGCCTTGAAGGCCTCTTCCTCCTCCGCGCTCCACGCGCCGCCCTTGGCCTCGATGCCATCGCGGCGCACGGTGGCCAGCACGCTGGCGGCCTGCTCGCCGCCCATCACCGAGATGCGTGCGTTGGGCCACATCCAGAGCAGGCGCGGGCCGAAGGCGCGGCCGCACATGCCGTAGTTGCCCGCGCCGAAGCTGCCACCGATGATGACCGTGAACTTGGGCACTGCGGCGCAGGCCACGGCGGTGACCATCTTGGCGCCGGCCCGCGCGATGCCTTCGTTCTCGACCTTCCTGCCGACCATGAAGCCGGTGATGTTCTGCAGGAACACCAGCGGCACTTTGCGCTGGCAGCACAGCTCGATGAAATGCGCGCCCTTGTTGGCGCTCTCGGTGAACAGGATGCCGTTGTTGGCGATGAGGCCCACGGGCATGCCCTCGATATGCGCGAAGCCGCAAACCAGCGTGCTGCCGTAACGCGCCTTGAACTCGTCGAACGCACTGGCATCGACGATGCGCGCAATGATCTCGCGCACATCGAAGGGCTTGCGGGTGTCGGTCGGGATCACGCCGAGCAGTTCCTGCGGATCGCAGACGGGCGCCCGCGGCGGCAGGCAGGCCATCTCGGGCGCCTTGCGCCAGTTCAGACCGGCAATGACCTGGCGAGCCAAGGCCAGTGCGTGGGTGTCGTTTTCGGCCAGGTGGTCGGCCACCCCCGACAGGCGCGTGTGCACGTCGCCGCCGCCGAGGTCTTCGGCACTGACCACCTCGCCGGTCGCGGCCTTGACCAGCGGCGGGCCGCCGAGAAAGATCGTGCCCTGGTTTCTGACGATGATGGTTTCATCACTCATCGCCGGCACATAGGCGCCGCCGGCCGTGCACGAGCCCATCACCACGGCGATCTGCGGGATGCCGGCCGCACTCAGCGTGGCCTGGTTGTAGAAGATGCGGCCGAAGTGGTCGCGGTCGGGGAAGACCTCGTCCTGGTTCGGCAAGTTGGCGCCACCGCTGTCGACCAGGTAGATGCACGGCAGGCGGTTCTCGCGCGCCACCTCCTGCGCCCGCAGATGTTTCTTGACCGTCAGCGGGTAGTAGGTGCCGCCCTTGACGGTGGCGTCGTTGCAGACGATCACGCACTCGACGCC
>JANMSS010000257.1:0-4275 GCA_031389585.1 Burkholderiales bacterium
GGCCGGATTGCGATCGACCACGTAGGCAAGCAAGTCTGGCCGGACGCCCGCGTAGTTCATCAGCGTATTGCCCTTGGCGGCGGCACCGTAGGCGGCCACCTGCTTGCCCTGCCGCTTGGCGTCGATCAGGAAGGCGTGGAAATCGTTCTTCACGCGGTCAGCCGCGGCCTGGAGCCCTTGGTAGAAGGCCGGCGCTTTCATGCCGGCGCGCGCCTCGCGCTCGAGCAATGCGCGGACCCGGTCATCGACCCGTTGCCCTCCTGTGTCGGCGCGCTGCGCGAACACACGCAGGCTGCCGCCATGGGTCAATAGTTCTTCGACATCGAACACCGCGAGCCCGTTCGCCGCAAAGATGCGCTGTACCGCGGTGAGCGACAGGTACGAGAAGTGCTCGTGATAGATCGTGTCGAACTGGCAGTGTTCGACCAGGCGCATCAGGTGCGGGAACTCGAAGGTTGCCACGCCCTTGGGCTTAAGCAGGCGCGCGAACCCCGCGGTGAAGTCGTTGATATCGGGCACATGCGCCAGCACGTTGTTGGCGACCATGAGGTCGGCCGCGCGCCCTTCGGCAGCAAGAAACTCGGCCTGCGCGACACCGAAGAAGGCCTCGCGAATTTCGATTCCCTTGTCGCGCGCCGCCTGCGCCGTGCTGGCGGTCGGCTCGATGCCCAGGCACGGAATGCCTCGGGCCTTGACGTACTGCAGCAGGTAGCCGTCATTGGCGGCGACCTCGACAACATGCGACTCTGCACCGAGGCGGAAACGTTCGACCATGGCGTCGACGTACTGTTCGGCATGCGACAGCCACGATGTCGAGTAGGAGCTGAAGTACGCATACTCGCCCGAGAAAAGCTCGGCGTGACGTGCGTAGTCCTCGGTCTGCACCAGCCAGCAATTCGTGCAGGTGAACACGCGCAGCGGGTACCAGGTTTCGGGCGCCGACAGTTGCTCGCGCGTGAGGTACGCGTTAGATGGCGGGGCGGTGCCGAGGTCGATAAACGGCAACGTGACGTCTGCTCGGCAATGGCGGCACTTCACGCGGCCGCCCCTAGACCAAGGAAGCCATCGTCCAGCAGCGGATGCCCCGCGTCGCGCTCCGACAGCTCGCGCACCGGCAATGGCCATGCGATGGCCAGCCGCGGATCACTCGCATCGAGGCCGCCCTCAGCTTCGGGCGCATAGGGCTGGGAGTGCAGGTAGATCAATTCGCTGTCGGGCTCCAACGCCTGGAAGCCATGCGCGAACCCCTGAGGGATCAGCAGACTGCGGCCGTTGTCGGCCGACAGCGCCTCACCATGCCAGTGCAGGAATGTCGGCGAGCCGTGGCGCAGATCGACGGCCACGTCGAACACCGCGCCGCGCAGGCAGCTCACGTATTTGTCTTCGGCGTGGGGCGGGTGCTGGAAGTGCAGGCCCCGCACTGCGCCACTCTGGCGCGTTAGCGAGTGGTTCACTTGCGCTACCGGGTGATGCCAGCCGATATCGGCCATTTCCTGCGCGCAGAAAAACCGGCTGAAGAAGCCGCGCGCGTCGTCGCGGCGCCGCCTTGTCACGAGCATCAGGCCGGCCAGCGGCGTGGAGGCGACGTCGAAGGTATTCATGCGAGCGCGCGCTGTGAAGCCACAGCTTCATGGGCTGCGATCTGCGCCAGGCAGACACCACGCATTGCCTCGCCGTGCCGCCACGCCTGGTGCCACTCGACGGTACGGTCCAGCGCCTGGCCGAGGCGCCAGCGCGGCTGCCAGCCCAGCTCAGTGCGGGCTTTGGTGCTGTCGAGCTGCAACTGCGGCGCTTCATGCGGATGCAACCCCGCCGCTTGTCGCCATGCAGAGCCTGGCAACCGGGCCGTCAAGTGGTCTAGCAGCCAAGCCACGGGGCGTGCGTCTTCGGCATCGGGCCCGAAATTCCACGCCCCGGTCAGGGCCTGCAGACGAGCATCGCGCGGACTTTGGAGCAACTGCCGAGCCAGCAGGAGGTAGCCCGACAGTGGGTCCAGCACATGCTGCCAGGGTCGCGTGGCGTCCGGGTGGCGAATCGACACCGGTCGACCTGCATCGCTGGCTCGCAGCATATCGGGCACGAGTCGGTCGGCGGCCCAGTCGCCGCCCCCGATGACGTTGCCCGCGCGCGCACTGGCAACCGCTACGCCGGCCGAGGCCAGGAAAGCGCTGCGGTACGAGGCCGTGACGAGTTCCGAGCAGGCCTTGCTGGCGGCATAGGGGTCGTGGCCCCCCAGCGCGTCGCTTTCGCGGTGTGCGCGGCCGTCGCCGCGGTTCTCATAGCACTTGTCGGTGGTGACATTGACGACGGCGCGGACGCTTGGACAGGTCCGCACCGCTTCGAGCAGATTGACGGTGCCGAGCACGTTGACCTCAAAGGTCTCGACCGGTTCGGCGTACGAATAGCGCACCAATGGCTGCGCCGCGAGATGGAACACGACTTCGGGCGCTGCGGCGACAAGGGCCTCATGCAAGACCTTCGCATCGCGCACATCGGCCAGCGTGTGCGACGCCAGACCCTCGGCTACGTCGGCGACGGTGAAGAGGTTGGGCGTGGTGGGCGGCGCCAGCGCATAACCGTGCACGCGCGCTCCGGCCTGCTGCAGCCACAGGGTGAGCCATCCGCCCTTGAACCCGGTGTGGCCGGTGATGAAGACGCTTCTGCCGCGCCAGGACCCGGCCTTCACGACCACATTTTCCAGGGTGCTGCGCCGTTGGACCAAAGCTGCTCAAGCTGAATCTTGTCGCGCAGCGTGTCCATCGGCTGCCAGAAGCCCGCGTGCTCGAAGGCCTGGAGTTGTCCGTCGGCGGCGAGGCGCTCGAGCGGCCCAGTCTCCCAGCTTGTGTGGTCGCCCTCGATGTGGCCCAGGCATTCTGGTGACAGCACGAAGAAGCCGCCGTTGATCCAGCCCCCGTCACCCTTGGGCTTCTCGGCGAAGCCGGTGACGGCGCTCCCGTCCAGCGCCAACGCGCCATAGCGGCCGGCGGGCTGGACGGCCGTGACGGTGGCGCGCTTGCCATGAGCCTTGTGGAAAGCGAGCAACCGCGTGATGTCGAGATCGGCCACGCCGTCGCCGTAGGTGAAGCAGAACGCTTCTTCGTCTTCGATGTGCGCGGCCACCCGCTTGAGGCGACCCCCGGTGGACGTGTCGTCGCCGGTATCCACCAACGTGACGCGCCAAGGTTCGGCCTTGCGTTGGTGTACCTGCATCTCATTCTTTTGCATGTCGATTGTCACGTCGGACATGTGCAGAAAGTAGTTGGCGAAGTACTCCTTGATGATGTAGCCCTTGTAACCGCAGCAGATGACGAAGTCATCGATGCCGTGGGCCGAATACATCTTCAGGATGTGCCACAGGATCGGGCGGCCGCCGATCTCGACCATTGGCTTCGGTCGCAGGGACGTCTCTTCGCTCAGCCGCGTGCCAAGGCCACCCGCCAGAATCACCGCCTTCATCGGCGCCTTCCTCTTATCAAACGATTGCAGTGACAGTGTAGGCGGGCACCGCGATCACGGCGCAGTCGTTGCACCCCCTTCGCCCGCGCCCGCCCGACACATTTCCGCGACCACCCGGTCGACATCCATGGTCGCCCGCCATCCCAGCCGCCGCTCGGCCAGAGCCGGGTCCGCCGCCCCGTACTGGATGTCGGACGGCCGCAGCAGCGCCCGGTCCTGCTGCACATGCTGGCGCCAGTCGAGATTGAAGTGGCCGAACGCCGCCGACACGAAGTACTCCAGCGACACCGAGCGCCCGGTCGCGATCACCAGGTCGGCCGGGTCGTCCTGTTGCAGCATGCGCCACATCGCGTCCACATACTCGGGCGCCCAGCCCCAGTCGCGGTGGATGTCCAGGTTGCCCAGGCTCAGCTTTTCGTCGGCGCCGGCAGCAATGCGGCAGGCTGCGCGGACAATCTTCTGGGTGACGAAGCGCTCCGGGCGCAGCGGCGATTCGTGATTGAACAGGATGCCGGTGCAGGCGTGCAGGCGGTACGCCTCGCGGTAGTTGGCCACCAGGTTGTGGGCACAGGCCTTGGCCACTGCATAGGGGCTGCGCGGGCGAAAGGCCGTGGCCTCGGAGGCGGGGGTCGTGCCGGTATCGCCAAAGCACTCGCTCGAGCCGGCGTTGTAAAAGTGCACGCGCCGGTCGACGAATCGGATGGCTTCGAGCAAGTTCAGCGTGCCCAGCGCAATGCTCTCGATGGCCTCGACCGGCTGTTCGAACGACAGGCCCACCGAGCTTTGCCCGGCCAGGTTGTAGACCTCGTCGGGGACGCA
>JANMSS010000262.1:0-3503 GCA_031389585.1 Burkholderiales bacterium
GGGCCGCGAGCGCGATCCGGCGGCTGTGCTGGCAGGCTTGAACATCGTCAAGCCGCGCCGCCCGCTGATTGCCGAGCGCATGGCCCTGGTGGCCGAGCACCCGGCTTTCGGCCGCGTCGCAGCCACCCTGCGCATCGACCCTGATACCACCCTGGCGCAACTGGCCAGCTTGGCCGCACGCCTGTACGCCGCCAGCGACAACTTCACCGTGCTGCACCTGGTGACGAGCGCGCATGCCCTGCGGATTCTGCTGCCCTGGCTCGAAGCCGACGAAAGCACCGACGCACTGGGCCACTACTGGCTGGCCTACGCGGCCGGCTATGCGGCGAGCGGGCTGACGCATTGTGAAACGACGCCACAGCCCGACGCACTGCGGCCCTGGCCCGAGATCGTCTCGCGCGCGATCGCCAGCGACGACGACCACTTCATCAAACTCGTTGACAGTTGCCGCGAGCAAGAGCGAGCCTATGGCGGCGAGGTCTGGCGCGCGGCGGCCTCGCGCGCCGTGGCGGGCACATGACCGTCACGTTGCAACCGCTAACGCGGCACAACCTGCTGGCCGTGTTGGCCCTGGACGCCGGCGACGGCGGCAAGCAGGTCGCGTCCAACGCCAAATCGATGGCGCAGGCGGCAGTGTGCGGCGAAGCCTGGGCACGCGCCATCTATGCCGGCGACACGCCGGTCGGCTTCCTGATGCTCAACGATCCGAGTCTGATGGCCGAGCCCGAAGAACCCGAGTTCTGCCTGTGGCGGATGATGATCGACCAGACCCAGCACCGAAAGGGCTACGGCCGCGCCGCATTGCAGTTGCTGATCGAACATGTGAAGACCCGTCCGCACCACGGCGTGCTGTTGACTTCGATCGTCGAGCCCGCGCCGCAATTGGTGGCCTTCTATGGCAGCCTGGGCTTTGTGCCGACCGACATGTTCGATGACGGTGAGCGCGTGCTGCGATTGGTCTTGCGCTGACTTGCCTGAGCAGGCGTAGGATGGTCCGACCGGAGTGAACGGAGGTCAGGTTCCATGAAGCGCAAGCAGCGCCCTGCAATCGAGTCAAAGCCGCTGAAGCGGGCACCAGCGCGGACGCCGGCTGAGCCCGGCGAGAGCGGCGCCAGCATTGACGACGACGACCGCACTGGCGAGCGCATCATCACGCGTCCTGACGGCCACCATTGGCTCTCGCTCGATGGACGGCGCGAGTTCGGCCCCTTCAATTCCTTTGAAGAAGCCCTGGTCGACATGCAGGCCGACGACGAGGAGAGCGCGGCCGAGCCCGGCGAAACGCTGCAGGAGGCCGAGTTCGAGATCGGCATGGCCGACTGGATCGACCCTGACACCGGCGAGCCCGCCGAAGGCCAGTCGACGCCACGCTTGCACGACGAGTAGCTCAGCGCAGCGTCAATCGGCGCGGCGCGGCGCCACCATCGTCCCATTGCCATAGCGCACCGTCGGCCGTGCGCGCGATCGTCGCCGTGTCGCCGGCGGCCACGGCGCTCACGTTGTCGAGCAGCCGGGTCGGCTCGATCTTGAAGCCCGCGCCCCAGGCCCACAGGCTGCCGTCGGCGCGGATCGCCAGCGAGTGGCGCGAACCCGTGGCGATCGCCACGGCGCCGTCGAACAGGCGGCCCCAGCGGTCGGCCTTGTCGCCCAGGCCGTGCGATGACAGCGGGCCATAGCGGTTGCCGCCCGTGCCCATCACGACGCCGTCGCGGCGCAGGTGGATCGCATGCCCCGTGTGCGCCTTCACCGTCACCGCATCCCGAGCCGTGGCGACAAAGTCCGGTGTGGTCGTGAGCTTGCCGTCACCGTACTGGCCGCGGTGCGCCAGGCCCCTGACAAACAGAGCTCCGTCGCGCGTGACGTAGTAATCGGCACTGTCGCCAATGCAGGCCTCGATCACGCCCTCGGCAATGCGTCGCGGCGCTGCTGTCGCGCCGCCGTGCCACAGCGCCGCGGCGCGATCGATTGCGAACCAGCCTGAGGCACCCGCGGCGAAGCGCGTTACATCGCGTATCAAGGGGGTTGCCATCTCGGGCGTGTCGGTCCAAGTGACCAGCGTGCCATCCGCCAGCAAAGCGAAGTACGCGTCTCTGCTGACACCGACCTGCACCACGCCCGCCTTCATCCGCCGCGGCTCGCCGCGCCCGACCCAGCCATGCGCCACGTCGCCGGCCAGTGCCATGTGGCGCTCGTAGTAGGACGCCAGTTCGCGGCTTGAGCTGTCGGCTTGGGCAGCAGGTGTCGTCATCGTGAGAATCAGGCTGAAGAGGGTGGCAACGAGCGCGCGCAGGGACATGGGGCGCATGCTAGCGGCGAGCGCGCCGCAGTGCACGCGGCGGGCCGCGTAAGATTTCAGGCATGAGCAACCCCATCGACAGCCCCGACGCCATCAAGGAGCCCCGCCTGTGGTGCGACAACGGCTGGACCGCCCGCGTGATCAAGAACAACGACGACGAGGGCTGGGCGGTCGAGATGATCAAGCAAGGAGAGCCCGAGCCTGCATTGGTCGGCCCCTGGACGATGGGCCGCGACAAGAAGAACCCCAAGCCGCTGGACACGGCGGCGTTCAGTACCTTGGTCAAGACCGCCGCCGAAGTGGTGCGCCGGCACGAGCAGCACCTGCATGCGACGCTGCACAGGGAAGTTTCGGTGAACACGGCCAGCGGTCGCATCGTCGTGATGCTCGACATCGTGCCCGACGACGACGACCCGCACGCGCTGCTGGCCGCGCATGACGGCGACGGCGTACTGCTGGCGCAATTGCGCGTGGCCGCGGGCTTCAAGCTCAACGCCACGAGTGCTGCGGCATGGATCGACGCCGACTACCGCAGACCCGGCTGAGCCCGTGTGGTGCGCCACACTGTTCTGTCCTTATCGGGCAATGAATGCGGACTTTTGCGCCGCCAGCGGCGGCCTCCGGTCGGCGCCATCAACGCCGGTGGAGCCCGCTGCCGCGTCAGGCTGCGTCTGGCCGCGTTGGGCGCGACCCGGTGTCGGCTTTCGGGGGCGAGGTCGAACATCCGTTCCAGACCCCAACAGCGGCACTCGCCGCAGCTCAAAGCGTGCACTCCTCGTGGCAGCTAGATCGTGCGGCCTCCATCGACCGGCAACTCGACGCCGGTGATAAAACATGCTGCGTCGCTGGCCAGGTACAGCGTCGCCTGCGCCACGTCCTCCGGCGTGGACATGCGGCCCAGTGGAATGCCGGCGACGATCTTGGCGCGCGCCTCGGGTGTGTCGGCGGTGCCGAGGAACTGCTCGATCAGCCCCGTCGCGCCCATCACCGGGCAGACCGCGTTGACGCGGATGTTGTCGGGGCCGAGTTCGACCGCCATCGACTTCGACAACAAGTTGACCGCGCCCTTGCTGGCGTTGTACCAACTCAGGCCGGGCCGCGGCCGGATGCCGGCGGTCGAGCCGATGTTGATGATCGAGCCCGCGCTTTTGCCACTTCGGCGTTCGCGCATCAGCGGCAGCACCGCCTGCGTCATGTGGTAGATCGA
>JANMSS010000275.1:0-11112 GCA_031389585.1 Burkholderiales bacterium
TTGAGCAACTGCGGCACGCCGCAGGCGAACTCGATGATGTCGATGCCGCGCATGACCTCGCCCTGCGCATCGGAGAACACCTTGCCGTGCTCGGCGGTGATCATGGCGGCCAGCGAGTCGCGGTGGCGATTCATCAGCTCAAGAAACTTGTTCAAGACGCGCGCGCGACGGATCGGCGGCGTGTCGGCCCAGGCCGGGAAGGCCTCGTCGGCGGCCGCCACCGCCGCTGCCACCTCGCGTTCGCCGCCCAAATGCACTTGGCGCGACACCGCGCCGGTGGCCGGGTTGTGGACCGCCTGCAGGCGGCCGCTGGCGCCCATGTCGCGCTGTCCGGCGACCCAGTGGCTGATGTCGGTCGTGGCAGTGAATGCTTCGGTGGCGCCCATGATGACTCCTTGAGACTGTGAATGGCGTATGTTGACCGCGAGTCTAGTGCGAAGCTCGAACCGACGGCGCCCGTGACAGGACGCGGCGGCAAGCCACGACAATCAGCGCATGCCCATCGCCAAGGCCCCCCACGCGCTCAGTGATAAGGAGCGCGACCAGCTCGAAGCCTTGCTCGAAGCCCTGCCGCCGCCGCTCGAGCCGCTGGACCTGTCAGCGCTCGACGGCTTCCTGGTGGGTGTGCTGTTGCAGCCGCGCGCGGTGCCGCAAGAGCGGTGGCTGCCTCATATCGCCGATCTCGACGGGCGAGATGCGCCGCCGGGCGTGCGGCTGGATCCGATCTGCGCCCTGGTCTTGCGCCGCCACGCTGAACTCGAGCACGCGATCAGCGCGCGCCAGTGGTTCGATCCGTGGGTTTTCGAGCTCGAAGCCGAAGCCGGCAATACCGAAATGCTGCCCTCTCAGGTGGTGTTGCCCTGGGTGGCCGGCTTCGCCGCAGCGCTCGATCTTTTCCCGGCGCTCTTACAGATCGACGATTCGGCGCTTCGTGAACCACTCGCCGTGCTGTACGCCCACTTCGATCCCGAGGACCTCGAGGACGCCGACGACTTGCGCGGGCTGATCGACGCAACGCCGCTGCCCGAAAGCGTCGCCGAGGCGGTGGAAGACCTGGTTCGTTGCACGCTGCTGCTGGCTGACCTGTCGCGGCCGCAAGCGCCCGTCGCCGTCCGGCGCCCCAGAAGCGGGCAGCGCCGCTAGCGCGGCGAGCGGCAACGCGGTCACGCGCAGAGGTGTTCCCAGTTCGGCCTCGACGAGCGCGAGCCAGAGGGCGCTCGCCACCGCAGCAGCGACAGTCGCCCACGTCAGGGTCTTAAGCGCGCTCGGTCTCATGGTCTGATTTCGTTCAGCATGCGTTCCGCAACATCTCCAACCAGCTTAGTTGACGCACCGCGAGATGCCATCCCAAAGATGTACTAGGCGATCGTCGTGCCGATGCCACGGCACGGGCCAAGCCTGTGAATTGCAGCGCGACGCCCCCACTTTTTACACGTTCAGGTCTGCGCATACCCCTAACACTGTCGATACTCACTTACACAGGCTTCTTTACCGAGGCAGGGAGAAACAGCATGCCAGCGACGAAGAAAGTTTCGACCCTGCAGCGGCTGGCCCGCGTGTGGGAAGAAAGCACCATCGAACTCGATGCGGCAGACATGGGCACGGCCTTCGGCCTTGACTGCAGCCTGGCTGCACTCGAGCATGAAGGTCGCGACGACGACGCGCGCAGCGCCGCCGCGTCGTGCTGGCCAGACGGGGCCACGCCCGAACACTGACGCGCCCTGGCCGCTGTCGGGCGGCAAGCGCCCCGTCGGGGGTAAAGCGATCGGCGTGTCGGGCCTTACCTGATCAACAGCACCGGCGTGCTGCACCCGGCCATCACCTTGGTGGCTACCGAGCCCAACACCAGGTTGCCGAGCGACCCGTGGCCGTGCGAACCCATCATCAACAGGTCGTACTTGCCCTTTTCGGCTGTCGCAGCGATGGCCTCTGCCGGCGTGCCAGTCTTCTTGACGAACTCAGCCGACAGACCCTGCTTGCCAAGAAATGCGCGGATCGGTTTCAGCACCCTTTCGGCTTCCCCATCGTAGTACCCCTTGAGCACGTCGTTCGCCACTGCCGCAGCGGCGCGCGACGGCACCGGTGACACCACAGTGATCACGGTGTACTTGTGATGTGTGCCGAGCCATTCATCGTGCGCGGCCAGGTACGCCAGCATGCGCTTCGTATACCGACTGCCGTCAACGGCGACCAGTATCTTCATCGTCACTCTCCTTGCGTGTTGACTTCAGTTTCTGCCGATTGCCAGGGGCGCGCCCCGGCTTATATCAAACTGCGATCAGCTTGCGTGCGTCATAGCCCCCGGGCTCGCCCTTGTGCTGCAGGCCGCGCGCCTGGCTGACCACGCGGGTGTGGCGCCCCAGAGCGTGCTGCACGTTGTAGTCGTGACGGCAATGCAGGTGGCCGTGCAGCCAGACATCGGCCGCAGGCAGCAACTCGTCGTCGGCATTGCAGAAACTCGCGGTGCTGGGCAGCGCTCCGTAGCGCGGATCGG
This sequence comes from Burkholderiales bacterium, assembly GCA_031389585.1. Taxonomy (GTDB): domain Bacteria; phylum Pseudomonadota; class Gammaproteobacteria; order Burkholderiales; family Burkholderiaceae_C; genus CADEEN01. Next base: position 2,495 of record JANMSS010000275.1, read on the forward strand.
CACTGCGCAGGCTGGGTGCGAAGTGGGTGATTGCCACGCTGACGTCCCACCGCCCAAGCGCCGGCTCGGCCAGCGTATGGGCCAACCAGGCATGGCAGGCCAGCGCCTCGAGGCGCACAGCGCCCGCATCGAAGGGCGCCCCGCCCAGCGTGGCCGACATCACGCGCTGGAAGTAAGCCCCGGCGCGCATCGCCCGCGGTCGCTGCACCGCGCCCAGGGCGTCGAAGTCGCACCAGCGCACGGTGCCGACGAAGCGCACGCGGCGGCCGGCGCGTGAAGTGAGCGTCACGCTGTCGCGCTCGAGCAGGGTGATGCCCAGGCCGCCGCAATGCCGGCGCAGCGCCGGCCAGGCGTCGTTGATCTCGCGGCCGTCGAACTCGTGGTTGCCCGCGACGGCCAGCACCGGCACCGGCCACCCAGCGAAGCGCTCGTAGCCACGCCAGGTGGCGTCGATGTCACCAGCCAGCACCAGCACCTCCGCGCCAACCTGCGGTTCGGGCTCGAAATCTTCGCTTTCGAGGTGCAGATCGGACAGCAGTTGGATGTTCATGTCAGTACGGCGCCGCCGCGCAGAGTGCCTTGACCGCCCCAAGGGGCGGCAAGCGGGGTGGGCGTGGAGGGGCCCAGTTCAGGTTTTGCCGTGGCATTGCTTGAACTTGTTGCCGCTGCCGCAGGGGCAGGGATCGTTGCGGCCGACCTTGGGTGCGTCGCGTTTGACGGTCTGAACGTGAAAGCGCTGGCGGTGCGTCAGGTCCCAGAGGTCGACCGCCGCGAGCACCAAGTCTTCAATGCCGTCGTCGAGCGTGGCCAGCGGGTGCTCACGGTCGAGCACGGCGACGACTTCGCGGTCCTCAGCGGTCTCGGCCGGCAGGTGCCGGTAGATGCGCGCCAGCGCGCTGGCCACCGCGTCGTCCTGTGCGTCGCCCAGGTCGGGCCAGCACTCCTGCGCCCAATGAAATCCTGCGGCCCACGGCAACAGCGCGCGCGAAACCGGTGATTGCACGGGCTCGTACTCGCTCACAGGTGGCGCTCGATCGGTGTCGACGACCAGCGGATCGAACCAGCCGTCCTCGCTGATCGCGGCATTGAGCGCCTGCTGGCGGCGCTCGATCAACACCCGGCAGCGGGCCAGCCACGCCGGGTCATGGTCGGCCGGCAGCGCGCGCGCTTCGAGATCGAACACCGGCGGCAGCCAGTCGTCGACGGGCACCACGCGCGGCTGCACCAGCACGCCGACCAGGTAACCGTCGAGCATCAGCATGTCCAGCGGCTGCAAGGGGGCCGGGGTCGCCTGCAGCAATGAATCGAGTTCGTCCACCTCGGCGTCGGTGAGATCGAGTTTCATGCCCGGATTGTCGGGCCCGGCAGCCCGGCGCTAGGGCCGGTGCGTCAATCGACCAGCCGCGCCTGGATCCGCGCCATGGTCTGAGTCAACTCCACCGGCAGGTGGTGGGCCAGTTGTTCGAACAGCTCGCCATGCAGCGCCATCTCGTCGCGCCAGGCGGCACGATCCACGCCGATCACGCTGGCGAAATGCTCGCGGCTGAAGGCCAGCCCGTCCCACTGCAGATCCCCATAACGCGGGCTGACGCCGAACAGATGCTCCTCGCCCCCGCCCTGGCCGGCCACGCGGGCCAGCATCCAGGCCAGCACGCGCATGTTCTCGCCATAGCCGGGCCAGACGAACTTGCCGTCGGCGCCCTTGCGGAACCAGTTGACGCAAAAGATCTTGGGCACGGTCGCGCCGCTGGCCTGCAGGCGGGCACCGACGTCGATCCAGTGCTGGAAGTAGTCGCTCATGTGGTAGCCGCAGAAGGGCAGCATCGCGAACGGGTCGCGGCGCACGGCGCCGTTGCCGCCGACCATGGCGGCGGTGGTTTCACTGCCCATCGTGGCGGCCATGTAGACCCCCTCGACCCAGTCGCGCGCCTCGGTCACCAAGGGCACCGTCGTCGAGCGCCGGCCGCCGAAGATGAAGGCGTCGATCGGCACGCCGGCGGGGTTGTCCCACTCGGGGTCGAGCGCGGGGTTGTTGGTGGCGGCCACGGTGAAGCGCGAGTTGGGGTGCGCGGCTTTCGCGCCCGTCGCCTTGGCGATCTCGGGCGTCCAGGGCTGGCCGCGCCAGTCGGTCAGGCGCGCCGGCGGTGTGGCGGTCAGGCCTTCCCACCAGACGCCGCCCTCTTCGGTGAGCGCAACGTTGGTGAAGATCGCGTCGCGCTTGAGCGAGGCCATGCAGTTCGGGTTGGTCTTGTCGTTGGTGCCCGGCGCCACACCGAAGTAGCCCGCCTCCGGGTTGATCGCATAAAGGCGCCCGTCCGCGCCCGGCTTGATCCAGGCAATGTCGTCGCCGATCGTCGTGACCTTCCAGCCGTTGAAGCCGGCGGGCGGGATCAGCATCGCAAAGTTGGTCTTGCCACAGGCGCTCGGGAATGCCGCAGCCACATGGTGCTTGCGGCCCTCGGGCGAGGTCACGCCCAGGATCAGCATGTGCTCGGCCAGCCAGCCCTGTTTGCGGCCCATCGTCGAAGCAATCCGCAGGGCAAAGCACTTCTTGCCCAACAAGGCGTTGCCGCCATAGCCCGAACCGTAGCTCCAGATCTCCTGCGACTCGGGGTAGTGCACGATGTACTTGGTCGGGTTGCAGGGCCAGCGCACGTCGCGCTCACCCTCGACAAGCGGCTTTCCGACGCTGTGCACGCAGGGGACAAAGTCACCGTCGCTGCCAAGCACCTCGATCACCGGCCGCCCCATGCGCGTCATCAGCCGCATGTTCACGGCCACATAGGCGCTGTCGGAAAGCTCGACGCCGATGTGCGCGATCGGCGAGCCCAGCGGACCCATCGAGAACGGCACCACGTACAGCGTGCGCCCGCGCATCGCGCCCTTGAACAGGGCCTGCTCGCCAGTCTGCAGCAGCTTGCGCATTTCGGCCGGCGCCATCCAGTGGTTGGTCGGGCCGGCGTCGTCGGCATGCTCGCTGCAGATGAAGGTGCGGTCTTCGACCCGCGCCACATCGCCCGGGTCGCTGTTGGCGGCGTAGCTGTTGGGGTGCAGCTTGGGATTCAGGCGCGTCATGGTGCCGGCCTCGACCAGTTGCTGACACAGGCGGTCGTACTCCTCGACGCTGCCATCGCACCAGACCACGTCGCGGGCTTCGGTCAAGGCGGCGATTTCCGCGACCCAGCCGATCAGTCGCGGGTGTTTGACATAGGCAGGCACATTCAGGCGCAGGCCTTCGAGCGCGGGCTGGTTCATGGGGGAAGTTCCAATCATGGCGATGCAAGAAGACGGGATTGGGCGAGCCTCGGCCGCAACCGGCGCTCGCCCAATGCCGCGCAGGTACACGCAGGTACGGGCCGCCCTCAAACCACGGGCGGGACGGGATTGTGATTCGAGTGTAATCACCTCGTAACCACCGGAATGGCGGGGTTATGCCGGCGCGCAATGCTGCGGTGCAGCGCTGGCGGGCGCAGGCGCGACAATCGCGCGCCATGAAACCGACCCGAATCGACCCCCGGCACCACGGCTTGCAGCGTCGAACGCTGGTACTCGCCCTCGCGGCAAGCCTTGCCGCGTGCGGCAAGCGCCAAGTTCCGCGAGCCCAAGCGCTGGCGGCCGGCAGCGTCGTGCTGGCCCTGGGCGACTCGTTGACTCACGGCACCGGCGCGGCGCCGCAAGCGTCCTACCCGGCGCAACTCGCCGCGCTCAGCGGCTGGAACGTGGTCAACGCGGGCGTCCCGGGCGACACCGCGGCGCAGGCCCTGGCCCGGCTGCCGGCGCTGCTGGCCGAGCACAAACCGGCGTGGGTGATCGTCAGCGCCGGCGGCAACGACTTCCTGCGCCGGCTGCCCGAGGCCGACACCGAAGCCAGTCTGCGCCGCATCGTCACGACAACGCGCGAGGCGGGCGCGCAGGTGTTGCTCGTGGCCGTGCCGCGGCCAACGCTGGCCGGCGCCATTGGCGCGGGCCTGACGGACCACCCCTTGTATGCCACGCTGGCCGGCGAACTCGCGCTGCCGCTGCATGCCGGCGGCTGGGCCACGGTGCTGGGCGACGAACGGCTGCGCTCGGACCCGATCCACGCCAACGCGGCCGGCTACCAGGCGTTCGCTGCCGGTCTGGCCACGTCGCTGCGGGCGATGGGGCTGTTGCGGTAGGGCACCGCCCCAGCCCGCGCCGGGCCGCCCCAAGCCTGTCCTGAGCGAGGTCGAAGGGCGGGCGTGGCTTGCAGCCCGCATGGCCGCGAGACGCGGCCATTCCTCGGCCCGTCCAAGCCGACGCAGGTCGGCTTGGAGCCGCGGGCATCGGCCCCCTTGGAGGGCCGATGCCGCAGGCGTCTCGGGGGCAAACTTAGCCGCTACAGTGCGCCACCCATGCTCGCCTACCGCCACGCCTTTCACGCCGGCAACCACGCCGACGTGCTCAAACACCTGGTGCTGGCCCAGGTGCTTACGCACATGGCGGCCAAGGACAAGCCTTATACGCTGATCGACACCCATGCCGGCGCGGGCGGCTACTCACTCGAGGGCCGCTACGCGCACACCAAGGACGAGTTCCAGAGCGGCATCGGCACGCTGTGGCAACGCGACGATCTGCCGGCGGCCCTGGCTGACTATGTGCACCTGGTGCGCCGCTTCAACGGCGACGAGACCGGCCGCGAGTGGCCGCCGTTGGTGCAGTATCCCGGCTCGCCGGCGATTGCCAACCTACTGCTGCGCGCCGACGACCGCCTGCACCTGTACGAGCTGCACCCGACCGACGAGCGCATCCTGCGTGCCTTTCTCGGCAAGCGGGCGCACACCACGGTGGCGCAAAGCGATGGCTTCGCGTCGTTGCACAAAGAACTGCCGCCGCCCTCGCGCCGCGGCGTGGTGCTGATCGACCCGTCGTACGAGATCAAGTCCGACTACGCCAAGGTGCTGGCCGCCGTGCGCGAAACGCTGGAACGGTTTGCCTCGGCGGTCGTGCTGGTCTGGCTGCCCCAGCTGCGCACGCTCGAATCGCAGCAACTGCCGCAGCGCCTGCAGAACAGCGCCGCCAAGGCCGCGCCCAAGGGCTGGCTGCATGCGCGACTGACGGTGGCCGCCACAGACGCCCGTGGCTACGGCCTGACCGGCAGCTCGATGTTCGTCATCAACCCGCCGCACGGCCTGCACGACACGCTGCGCGAGGTGTTGCCGTTCCTGGTCGAGGAACTCGGCCAGTTCGACGGCGCGAACTTTCTGCTCGAACAACAGGCGGCGTGACCTTTCGCGCCGATTGAAGAGGGAAGATCCGTTCGATGGCTCTGTCGCTCAGCCGGCCTGCATGGGTGCGCATCGCGCCCTTCGCCTTGTTCATGGCCCTGCTCATGCTGCGCGGTGCGGCTCCGGCCGATGGCTCCTGGGGCATCGATCCGCGCTGGATCTACGGCGTCGGCGTGGTGTCGGTCGGTGCGTTGGTGGCCTCTTTCTGGCGCGAGTACGGCGAACTGGCCCGACAGACCTTGCCCGACGGGCGCGAGTTGCTGCTGGCTGTCGTCGTGGGCGTTGCCGTGTTCGGCCTGTGGATCCACCTCGACGCGGGTTGGATGACGCTCGGCGAGCCGAGCGCGGCCTTCGTCCCGCTGACGCCCGCCGGCGCCCTCGACGGGACCTTCATCGCGGTGCGCTGGGTGGGCGCCGCGCTGCTGGTGCCGCTAATCGAAGAACTGTTCTGGCGTTCGTTCCTGATGCGCTGGATCGAGCAGCCCACTTTTGAGGGGGTCGACCCGCAGCGCGTCGGCCTGAAGGCGATCGTGCTTTCGACCTTCGTCTTCACGCTGGCCCACACGCTGTGGCTGGCCGCCTTGATCGCCGGCCTGGCCTACGCCTGGCTGTATGTGCGCAGCGGCAAGCTGTGGCTGCCCGTGATCGCCCATGCCGTCACCAACGGCGTGCTCGGCGTGTGGGTGGTCGCGACCGGCAACTGGCAATTCTGGTAGTCAGGCGGCATGCCGCCAACGCGCAAGGCGCTGCACGACGCGGCGTTTGACGACGCGCCCGACGCGCCAAGCCCAGGAGGCGCGCACCCGAACAATGATCGCCTCCTTCCACGCCGTCCAGCGGCCGTACCAGCGCGCGAACCAACCCAATTGCATCAGTGCCGGCAGGGTCAACTGGACCAACCGTGCAACCAAAGCCGTGCCCACCAGCTTGGCCAGCACGATCACCAGCAGGCCAAGCCCCGCACGGCCTTGACCGATCAACCACAGCGCCGCGAGCTTGACCGGCAGCAGCAGCAAGGTCGGCAACAGAAAGACTGCCAGCGCTGGGTAGGCCGGCAGCGACGCAATGCGCCGCTCGATCCAGGCCAGCGGCGGCCAGCGGGCCACCCAGGCCAGCGCGCGGCGCAGCGGCTCCCAGCCCCATTCCTCGAACAGGATCAGCAGCGCCAGCAGCGCCTCGAACCCGCGGCGAAGCCAACGCATCAGTCGATGCCGCGCAAGCGGTCGGCCTTGAACTGCGCGCCAAAAGCCTTGAAGCGGCCCGCATCGAGCGCCGCGCGGACTTCGCGCATCAGGTTCAGGTAGTAGTGCAGGTTGTGGATCGTGGCCAGCATCGGCCCGAGCATTTCGCCGCAACGGTCGAGGTGGTGCAGGTAGGCGCGCGAGAAACCGGCGCAACAGTGGCACGAGCAAGTCGGGTCGATCGGTCGCTCGTCATCGCGAAAGCGCGCGTTGCGCAGGCGCAGGTCGCCGAAGCGCGTGAACAGGTGCCCGTTGCGCGCATTGCGGGTGGGCATCACGCAGTCGAACATGTCCACGCCATCGGCGACACCCTGCACCAGGTCCTCGGGCGTGCCCACGCCCATCAGGTAGCGCGGCTTGTGCGCCGGCAAGCGGTGCGGCGTGTGGGCCATGATGCGCAGCATCTCGTCCTTGGGTTCGCCGACGCTGACGCCACCGACCGCGTAGCCCGACAGGTCCATCGCCACCAGAGCGTCGAGCGAGGCCTCGCGCAGCGACTCGAACATACCGCCCTGGACGATGCCGAACAACGCGTTGGAGTTCTCCAGCCGCGTAAATTCGGCGCGACAGCGATCGGCCCAGCGCAAGCTGAGCTCCATCGACGAGCGCGCCTCGGCCTCGGTGGTCAGCACGCCCTGGGTTTCGTAAGGCGTGCATTCGTCGAACTGCATCACGATGTCGCTGTTCAACACGGTCTGGATCTGCATCGACACCTCGGGCGTGAGCAGCAGCTTGTCGCCATTGACCGGCGAGGCGAACTTGACGCCCTCCTCGCTGATCTTGCGCATCTCGCCGAGCGACCAGACCTGGAAGCCGCCGCTGTCGGTCAGGATCGGTTGGTCCCAGCCCTCGAACCGGTGCAGGCCGCCGAACTTCTTCAACACCTCCACGCCCGGCCGCAGCCAGAGGTGGAAGGTGTTGCCCAGGATGATCTGCGCGCCCATCTCGTCGAGCGAGCGCGGCAGCGTGCCCTTGACGGTGCCGTAGGTGCCGACCGGCATGAAGACCGGCGTTTCGACCACGCCATGGTTGAGTGTCAGGCGGCCGCGGCGGGCACGGCCTTCGCTGGTGAGCAGTTCGAATCGCAGCATCGCGGCGCAATTGTCGCCGCGCCGTTCAAGCGGCAGGCCGCGCGCTCGTCGCCTCGATCCAGCGCTTGACGGTGCGCACCAACTCGTCGGCCAGCACCGGCTTGGTCAGGAAGTCGTTCATGCCGGCGGCCAGGCAGGCGGCGCGGTCTTCGGCGAAGGCGTTGGCGGTCAGGGCCACGATCGGCGTCGTGCGCCCGCACCCGCCGGCAAAGCCGTCGCGCAGCCGGCGCGTGACTTCGAGGCCGTCCATGTCGGGCATCTGCCAGTCCATCAGCACCAGGTCAAAGCGCATCGCGGCGAAGGCGCGCAAGGCGCTGTGGCCGTCGTCGGCGACCTCGACCGAAAAGCCGGCCTGCGTGAGCATCGAGGCGACGATGGTCTGGTTGACCGGGTCGTCCTCGACCACCAGCACGCGGCTGTCCTGGGCCGCGGTGGCCGGGCCATCGTATAGCAGTCCTGCGGCCGTCGTCGGCGCGGCCGAGTGCGACGGCGCGGCGCCGAAGCGGCTGACCAGGGCCGCGCGCAGCACCGGCTTGAGCAGGCTGCGTGTCAGGCGCAGGCCCTCTTGCGCGGCGGCGGCGGCGGGCCATTCGGCGTGGTCCATGCCGATCACGCGCTCGGGGTCGATGTCGGCGGCGGCAGCCTGCATGAGCTCGATGCTGGCGGCGTCATCGGAGGCGACCAGCAGCCAGGGCGCGCGGCCCTGGGCGTCGGGGCTGCCGAGCGCAGCCCGCAGGTCGCCGGGGCTGTGGCAGCGCAGCGCGTCGCAGCCGATGCGCGCCAGCAGCGCGGCCAGCGCGCGCGCGCTGGCCTCGTGCGGCTCGATGAAAGCCACACGGTAAGCCAACGCGGCCGGCACCGGCGCCGGCGCGATACACGGCAGCGGCAGCGTGACGGTGAAGGACGAGCCGCGCTGCAACTGGCTCGCCGCGTCGATGCGCCCCTTCATCAGCGTCACCAGCTCGCGGCAGATCGCCAGCCCCAGGCCGGTGCCGCCGAAGCGCCGCGTGCTGCCGTCGTCGGCCTGGCGGAAGGGCTCG
>JANMSS010000299.1:0-5635 GCA_031389585.1 Burkholderiales bacterium
CTGGCGATCATGCTGTTGGAAACACCCAGCGCGTGCGCGGCCAGCACCAGGGTGGCGAAGACCACCAGGTTCTCCACCGCATTCGCATGCGCCTTCATAAGCCGCTGCGCCCACGGCGACTGCGGCTTTGGGTTGTCCGGATAGCCCACGGCGTCGCCGATGCCACGCACCGCGATGCGGTCCAGGATGTAGGGCACCCACAGCAGGCCGGTGAAAGCGGTCACCATCGTCAGGTAAAGCAGTTCTGGCTTCATCGATGTCTCCTTGGCGCGAGGCCATTCTTGTTGTCAACGACGTCAGAAGAGAGCTCGAATCCGCAACGCCGAACGAGGTTCGAGAGCCGGGCCCATGAGCCGCCGGGCCGTTCCCAAGCCTGTCCTGAGCCTGGTCGAAGGGGCGAAACCCGCAGTGCGCAGCACGGAGGTTGCCTGATGAGCCCGCCGGGCCGTTTCCAAGCCTGTCCTGAGCCTGGTCGAAGGGGCGAGTACCGAAATGCGACGCATGGAGGTTGCCTGATGAGCGCGGCCCGGCCAGAAGAGGTTCAGGGCTTCTTGGCATTCCCTGCCGCCTGTGTCTTGCCTTTGGCCGCCGGCGCCGCGTCTTCCTTCTTGAAGTCGCCGATTGTGCCCTTGAGTGGGCAGATCGAGAAGGCCGGGCACTTCTTGCATCCCACAGCAATCGCAATCGGGCACAGGGTCATGGCAGGTCTCCTGGTGGGTGGGCGGTCGATGCTACACGGACTCGTCGGCTTTGCGGTCCCGCGCGCGGGGCGCTCACAGGGCCTACAGTCGAGCTTGCCTCCTGCGCCGGCGCAGGAGTTGCGCTCAGCCGCCTCGCTTGTCCTCATCGACACCATGACCCCAGATCCCGGCCCCGACCGCTTGCCGCCGATCGCGCCCGAGGCGTGGACCGAAGCCCAACACCGCGAAGCCCAGGCCATGATTGCCGGTCCGCGCGGCGCTGTACTTGCGCCCTTCATCCCGCTGATGCGCAGCCCCGAGCTGATGGGCCATGTACAGCGCCTGGGCGAACATCTGCGCTACCGCAGCGCCATCGGCGTGCGCCTGACCGAACTGGCGATCCTCGTCACCGCGCATGAGTGGCAGCAGGCAGTCGAATGGGCCATCCACGCGCCGATCGCCGAACGTGAGGGCGTCGCGCCGGAGATCATCGCCTCCATCGCGCGCGGCGAGCGCCCGGCTGCACTCGCTGATGATGAAGCTGCGGTCTACGACGTCTGCATCGAACTGCACCGCCAGCGCAGCGTCAGCGACGCCACCTGGGCCACGGCCGTCGCCCGCCTGGGCGAGCCCGGCGTGGTCGACCTGATCGGCATCAACGGCTACTACGCGCTGCTGGCGATGGTGATGAACGCGGCGCGCACGCCCGCAGGGTAGACAGCCCCCGAGACGCCTGCGGCGTCGGCCCCCCGAGGGGCGTCGCCCGCCCTTCGACCTCGCTCAGGACAGGCTTGGGGCGGCCCTGCGCGGGCTGGCCTCAGGAAAAACGCTTCGCGCCGTTGCCCGGGTCGCTCGCCAAGGCCTCGACGCCGGCAATGAACTCGTCGGGCATCAGCGCCATACCCGACGGCTTCTCGCGCAGCCAGGCGCTGACCATGGGGTCGGTGATCGCGATCGGCACATCGAAGTAGAAGCCTTCGCCGCGCTCGCCGGCCCGACCGGCGTTCTTGAATTTGAAGCGCTCGCGCCACAGACCGTTGCCAGCTGGCGGGTACTTCTCGTAGGCGCGGTACTTGTAGCCCAGCCAGTACGTGCGCGCGCCCTTGGCTTCGGCGCGCACCTCGATCACGTAGATGTCATTGCCGAGCGCCGCTTCGGAGGCCTCGGGTTCGTTGGAGGTGAACGAGAACGGCGCGCGACGGACATCCTTCATCGTCGCGGCGAGCGGGCCGTGGTCGAGGGCTATGTACTTGACGGCATAGGCGGGCATTGCGCGGTCTCCCTAGGGTGGCTGACGGGTCGCGGGAGTAGCCGGGGGCGCTGGCCGAACCCAGGCCCCGACGCGGCCCGATGCCGAATGCAAGCTGCCAGAAGCCCGAACCTAGAAACCCACCATGCCTTACCCGAATGCAAGGATAGTGACATAGATGCTTGCGCGATCACCCGGTGACGCGGTCAAGGCCTCACGCGTTCCTCGGTGAGGCGCCTCGTGGCCGACCTTCATCGACCCGGCAAGGCGACCTCGAGGGTCTTGCCGCCCCAACCATGTTGCTGGTCGCGCGCCTGGATCACGACGCTGCGCACGCCGCGCGGCACCCGCACGCCATAGAGGTCACGGGTGAAGGGTTGCTCGTTGGCATGGTCGTGCAGCCGCAGGCGCTGACCGTCAACACTGCCGTCCTTGTGCATGATGCGAAACGCATCGGCATCGCGCTGCGCGGTGTCGTAGGGCGAGGACATCGTGACGTCGAAGTCGAAGCGCTCTGCGGTGCGGGCCCGCACCTTCGCGGCGACGACATCGGGGAACTTCTGCGCCGCGGCATCGGCCGCGTTTGCGGGCGCGAGCATGAAGGCACCGACCCATGGCAGCAGCAGAATCCGCGAGCGCAGGCGCATGGCGGATTCGACCTTACCGAGCCGTGGCCGACGACGGACCGACCATCTCAGGCCAGCGCAGGGCCGCTCCCAAGCCTGTCCTGAGCCGGGTCGAAGGGTGGCCTGAGCTCCCCTTGGGGGGCGCGAACGAAGTGAGCTTGGGGCCGTCTCTCAGCCGCGCACGAACAGCGTGACCAGCGGCTCGTCGCTCCGCTGGCGGCTCCAATGGCCATGCACTGTGGCGTCGAAGGTGGCGCCGGCGGGCAGCCGGTCGTCCGAAAAGAAATGCTCGCCGGGACGGAACATTCGGCTGCTGCCGTCCTGCAGGCCGATCTCCATCGCGCCCTGCAGGACGAAGACCCATTGCGGCGTTTCGGTGCAATGGAACTCGCTGCGAAAGCCGACCGGGCTCTGGCGCAGCTGGCAGCCGCCGCTGGGCATCAGCGGCGACAGACGGGCCATCGGTTTGCCCTCACTGAGGGTGATGGCCTGTTCGCGCCAACGGGCGCGGCCGTCGGGGCCGGTTTCGAGGATGACCTGGGTGAAGCTCGGATCGTTGTCATTCATGGCGTTGGAGCCTGCAGTTGGGCCAGTGCATCCTGCACCAGCGTTTCGGTCGGGGCGCCAGCATCCAGCGTGATGGCCTGCTCGTCCGCGCCCGGAGATTCGAGCGTCGCGAGCTGGCTGTCCAGCAGCGAGGCGGGCATGTAGTGGCCCCGGCGCGCGGCCATCCGCGCGGCGAGCAGCTCGCGCGAGCCATGCAGGTGCACCAGGCGCAGCGCGGGCGCGCCGCCGCGCAGGGTGTCGCGGTAGCGGCGTTTGAGCGCCGAGCAGCCCAGCACCACACTGCGTCCGGCGGCGCCCGCCGAGGCCAGCTGGGTGGCCAGCGTCTGCAGCCACCCCTGGCGGTCGGCGTCGGTGAGGGCGATGCCGGCGGCCATGCGTGCCACATTGGCCGGCGGGTGGAAGGTATCGCCCTCGATGAACGCGGCGCCGAGTTCTTGCGCCAGGCGCTCGCCGAGCGTGCTCTTGCCGCAACCCGACACGCCCATCACGACAACCGCCAGCGGCGCCTTGCGCATGGATCGTCTAGCGACATTCCGGCACCGCGCTGGGCAGTGGCTTGCCGGCGAAATGGGCCTGCAGGTTGTCGAATGCGCGCGCGGCCATCGCATGGCGGGTCTGTACCGTGGCGCTGCCGATATGCGGCACCAGGACCACGTTGTCCAGCGCGCGCAAGGCCTCCGGCACCTTCGGTTCGTTCTCGAACACATCCAGTGCCGCACCGGCAATCGTGCCCTGCTGCAGGGCCTCGATCAGTGCCGCCTCGTCGACCACCGAACCGCGCGCCACGTTGACCAGATAGCCCTCGGGGCCGAGAGCGCGCAGCACCTCGGCGTCGATCAGCTTGCGGGTGGCTGCACCGCCGGGCGTGATGACGACCAGGAAATCCGACGCCGCGGCGAGCTCGCGCGGTGTGGCATGAAAGGCGAACGGCAGCGCCGGTTTGGCACTGCGCGCGGTGTAAGCGATGCTCATGCCAAAGGCCAGTGCGCGGTGCGCGATCGCCTGGCCGATGCGGCCCATGCCCACGATGCCCAGCCTTGTGCCCGACATCTTGCGCGCCAGCGGCATCGGGCCACCCGGCCATTTGCCTCGGCGCACATACTGGTCGGCCTGCGGGATGCGGCGCGCGACATTGAGCATCAGCGCCAGCGCCAGATCGGCCACGTCGTCGTTGAGCACGTCGGGCGTGTGCCCGACCATCACGCCGCGCGCCTTGGCCGCGGCCACGTCGACGCCGTCGTAGCCCACGCCCATGATCGAGATGATCTCCAGGGCCGGCAGCATGTTGATCAGCTCGGCACTGACCTTAGATTCACCACTGCCGCAGATCGCGCGGATGCTGGGCGCGACGCGCGCCAGCGCGGCCGGATCCTGCTCGTGCAGGCGTTCGTGCACCGTGAATGCGCGCTGCAGCGGCTCCAGCAAGAACGGCGGCAGCCGCGCTACGGTCAGCAACTCGGGTTTGTCGGCCACGTTCGTTTCTCCCGCAAGTTGTGTGATGACCGTACGATAGCGCACCCCGACCCTCCTTTGAGAGCTCACCATGACCGAAACCACCCTCCCCCACAAGCGCACCGCCGTCATCACCGGTGCCGGCAGCGGCATCGGGCGCGCCTGCGCGCAGGCCCTGGTCGCCGACGGCTGGCATGTGGCCTTCGTCGGCCGCCGCCTGCCGGCGCTCGAAGAGTCGATCGCCGCCTGCGGAGCCGGCCGCGACCGCGCGATCGCGGTGTCCGCCGATGTCGGCGACCCGACATCGGTCGCGACGCTGTTCGACACCGTCAAGTCGCGCTTCGAGCGGCTGGACTTGCTGTTCAACAACGCCGGCGTGTCGGGCATGAATTCGCTGCTCGAGGACCTGCCCTTCGTGACCTGGCAGGCGTCGGTGTCGACCAACCTGACCGGCAGCTTCCTCTGCACGCAGCAGGCCTTCCGGATCATGAAGGCGCAGACGCCGATGGGCGGGCGCATCATCAACAACGGGTCGATTTCGGCCCACGCGCCGCGCCCCAATTCGGTCGGCTACACCGCGACCAAACATGGTGTCACGGGCCTGACCAAGACGGCCTCGCTCGATGGCCGCAAGTACAACATTGCGGTCGGCCAGATCGATATCGGCAACGTCGCCTCCGACATGACCGTACGCATGGTCGGTGGCGTGCCGCAGGCCGACGGCAGCACCAAGCCCGAGCCGCGTATGGCGATGGACAGCGTGGTCACGACTTTCATGACGATGGCGCGGCTGCCGCTCGACTCGAACATACTGAATGTCACGGTGATGGCGACGGCGATGCCCTTCGTCGGGCGCGGCTGATTAATGTTGCTGCGTAACGGCTGTCGCTGCGGCGCCTGCCGGGTCCCGGCCCGGCGGGCGGGTAACTTTCATTTGCTGGTCCAAATGAAAGTCACCAAAGCAAAAGACCTCAACGCAACACCCCGCATGCGTTCTGCACGCTACGGAGACCCGGCCCAGCGGGCCACTTGGAAGTTGTGTCGCACATCGGCCCTGTGGC
>JANMSS010000372.1:0-8410 GCA_031389585.1 Burkholderiales bacterium
TGTAGTCAAGGCGAGCCAGTTCGCGCGGGCGAAGGCGCTTGACGTTCCAGGCGTGGAAGTACTCGTGCGAGATCAATCCGAGCAGCGAGTTGTAGCCGTCGCGGGCGCCCTCCTGCCCCTGCCGAGGCAGGTCGCGACGGGCGCAGAGCAGCGCCGTGCTGGCGCGGTGCTCGAGTCCACCGTGGCCGTCCTCGACGGCGTTGAGCAGGAACAGGTAGCGATCGAAGGGCGGTTTGGGCCTGCGCTTGCCATGCCAGAAGGCGAGCTGGGTCTCGCAGATGCGCTGGGTGTCGGCCAGCAGACGTTCGCCGTCCATGCCCGGCCATGCCCCTGCAACGACAAACTCGTGCGCCACACCAGCGGCCGCAAACGTGCCGCGCCAGAAGCGACCAAGTTCAAAGGGGTGATCGACGAGTTCGTCATAGTCATCGGCGACGAAGTCGTTGCCACCATCGCTGCGCATCGCCGTGGCGACCGCCCAGCCGCGTGGCAATCTGCCGAGGGTGAGCCCATGCGGTTCGCCTTCTCGGCCCTCGACGCGCAGGCACAGGCTGGTGCCATTGAAGAAGCCGCGGTCGGCGTCCAGGAATGCCGTGCGCACGGAGGTGTCGAAGGCGTAGACCAGGTAGCTGATCTGCAGTGCGGCGCGGCCGGTGCAGGTGGCCTGCCAGGTGGTCTTGTCGATCTGTTGCAGCGGGACCGGCTTGCGCCCCTGCCGTGCCTCAAGCCTGGACAGGTGACGACCCAACTCGCGCAGCATGTAGCTGCCCGGAATCCACACCGGCAGGCTGACGCGCTGCTCCGCGGCGGGCTGCGGCACGCTCAGCGTGACGCGGTACTGGTGGGCGTGCACATCGTGCAGCTCGATGCGGTGGTGAATCATTGACGGTCGATCAGGCGACGGCCGCGCCGAGGGAGTCAGACTGCGCGGATTGTCGCCGCTGGAACCCGGCCGCTAGACTCTGGCGCTGTCATCACACCCATCAGGAGTTGTCATGCGACGCCGCGTTGTTCTTGCCGCCGCCACCGCCACGCTTGCCGCCACCGGCGCATGGGCACAAATCAAACCGATCCGACTGATCGTGCCCTACCCGCCGGGTGGGCCATTGGACATCGTCGCCCGCCTGTTGGCCGAACAGGCCAAGGCCAGCCTTGGCGTGGTCGTGGTCGAGAACCGGCCCGGCGCCGGTGGCAATGTCGGCGCCGACGCCGCGGCAAAGTCCGCCGCCGACGGCAGCACGATCGTAATGGGTGCGGTGGCCACGCACGCGATCAACCCCTGGCTGTACGGCAAGATGCCGTATGACGCGCTGAATGACTTCACACCGATCACCTTGGTGGCGCAAGTGCCCAATGTATTGGTGATGAATGCTGACGCCGCACAACGCCTGGGTATTGCCTCGGTGCGCGACTTGGTGCTGTATGCAAAGAAGAATCCCGGGCGGCTGAACTACGGCTCGGGCGGCAACGGCAGCGCCGGCCACCTGGCCGGTGAGATGTTCAAGACGCAGGCCGGGCTGTTCATGGTCCACATTCCGTATGCCGGTGGCTCGCCAGCACAGGTGGCGCTGCTGTCGGGGCAGGTCGACTTGAACTTCGACAACCTGGCCACGGCAGCAGCGAACATCAAGAGCGGCAAGCTGCGTGCGCTGGCCGTGACCACCGCGAAGCGATCGACCGCCATGCCCGAGGTACCGACGATCGCCGAGAGCGCACCCGACCTGGGCCTGGCCAAGTTCGACATCAACACCTGGTTTGGTCTGTTCGGGCCGGCGCGACTGCCTGCTGAGGTGACCGCGCGTCTGAACCGCGCCTTCGTTGACGCGATGAACTCGGCCGACGTCAAGGCGCGGCTGAGCCTCATGATGGCCGAGCCCTCACCGACCACGCCTGACGGTTTTGCCCAGTTCGTGCGCAGCGAACATGCCAAGTACGAAACCGTCGTCAAGGCCTCAGGCGCCAAGGCCGATTGAGCCAGGTCACAGCGCGCAGCTGCGAAAGCCGGCAAAGCCTTCGTCGCGCTCGGCGGCCATGAAGCGGCGCGCCTTCGGGTGCGCCAGGCGTCGCGGTTCGAACCAGGCCACGCCGCGCTGCACGCGCAGTGTGGTGTCGACCGCCGCACCGCTGGGCCACGCACGCGCATGGCTGGCCACCCATTCCGGCACCTCAGCCCAGACCAAGCCACGCGACGCGCCACAGCTGGCGGCCAGTTCCCACTCGATCTCGGTCGGCAGCCGGCGCCCAGCCCAGCGGCACCAGGCGTCGGCCTCGAACCACGAGACCATCGAGACCGCCTCGCCGGCCGGTGCGCGCTGCAACTGGCCGAAGCGGCGCAACAGCACGCCGTGGCGCACCTGCTCGACGTCGCGCGGCGAGCGTCGCTCGCTGGCCAACAGCCACTGCCAGCCTGCCTCGCTCCACCAGCGCGCCTCGTCATAGCCGCCGTCTTCGACGAACTCGACGTACTGCGACCACGGCAGCGCCTGGGCATCGATCTCGAACTCCGGCACGGACTCCTCATGCGCCCACTGTTCGTTGGCCGGCACGTAACCGCCTGGCGGCGATCCCAGCGACCAGCATTGCGCCGCAAACCACAGTGGTTCGCGCAGTGCGTGCAGGCCGCGCGCAGGCACCAGGCGCAATGCCTGCCCAAGCTGCTGCGCCTGCGCCAAGGCGGCGAAGCGCCGCAGTAGCGCGTCTTCGGCGAACAACGCGGCGCGGTACACATGCAGGCCGTCGTCGTCCGGTGCGGCCCCGTGCAGCAGTTCGAGCGTGACCTCGAGCGTTTCGGCGAGATAGGCCCGCGTGGCCTCGTACGACGGCGCGTCGGCGCCCCACTGCGCGCGGTCTGCCAAGGCCTCAGCACCCCACCAACGGTCGGCGTTGGCATCGATCGAGGCCAGCCGAGCAGCGTCCGTATCGGCCGCATGGGCCATCGCGCCACGGCCGCGCTGCAGATTGCGCGCAATCCATCGCTCCTGCAGCCAGCCGGCGCGGCCGGCCAGCCAAAGTGCCGGCTCGAAGGGCGAGGCAGGCTGCGGATGCCCCTCGAACAACGCCAGCCAGGCCAGCGTGCGATTGCGAGCCTGCATCACGGCCAGCGACAGGCCATCACGGTTGGCCTTTCGCATAGTCCGTGCGTCGGTGAGGTCGACTGCGCTTTCTTTCATCAGCCCGATTATCGAAACATCCTCGCCTCCGACCGGCGGCGAGCGGCCGTGCTAAAACACACGTTGCAGCGGAGACCTTGATGGACCTGAATTTCACCGCCGAAGAGACCGACTTTCGCCAGCAGATCCGGCAATGGGTGGCTGCGCAGTTGCCGGCCGAGATCAGCAACAAGGTGCACCACGCGCTGCACCTGACACGCGAGGATATGCAGCGCTGGGCGCGGATCCTCGGCCAACAGGGCTGGCTCGGTTGGGGCTGGCCTAAGGAATTTGGCGGGCCCGGCTGGAACGCCGTACAGCGCCATCTGTTCGAGGAGGAATGTGCACTGGCCGGAGCGCCGCGCGTGGTGCCCTTCGGGCCGGTGATGGTCGCGCCGGTGATCATGAGCTTTGGCACACCCGAGCAGCAGCGCCGCTTCCTGCCCGGCATTGCCAGCGGCGAAGTCTGGTGGAGCCAGGGCTACAGCGAGCCGGGTTCGGGCTCGGACCTGGCCTCGCTGAAGTGCAAGGCCGAGCGCCGCGGCGACTACTACGTCGTCAACGGCCAGAAAACCTGGACCACGCTGGCCCAGCATGGCGACTGGATCTTCTGCCTGGTGCGCACCAGCACCGAGGGCAAGCCGCAGACCGGCATCTCGTTCCTGCTGATCGACATGAAGAGCCCGGGCGTCAGTGTGCGCCCGATCGTCATGCTCGACGGCAGCCCCGAGATCAACGAGGTCTGGTTCGACAACGTCGAGGTGCCGGCCGACCAACTGATCGGCGAGGAGAACAAGGGCTGGACCTATGCCAAGCACCTGCTCTCGCACGAGCGCACCAATATCGCCGACGTCAATCGCGCCAAGCGCGAGCTCGAACGCCTCAAACGCATCGCCAAAGCCGAGACGCTGTGGGAAGACCGCCGCTTTCGCGACCAGATTGCGCTGCTCGAGGTCGACATCGTGGCGCTGGAGATGATGGTGCTGCGCGTCTTGTCCGGCGAGAAGAGCGGCAAGCAGAGCCTGGACGCGGCCGGGCTGCTGAAGATTCGCGGCAGCGAGATTCAACAGCGCTACACCGAGCTGATGATGCTGGCCGCGGGCCCGTTCGCCCTGCCCTGGATCAAGGAAGCCATGGCCGCCGGTTGGCAGGGCGAGCATGTCGGCGCCGCCCATTGCGCGCCGCTGGCCGCCACCTACTTCAATCACCGCAAGACCACCATCTACGGCGGATCGAACGAAGTGCAGAGGAATATCGTGGCGCAGACGGTGCTGGGGAGCTGAGCATGGACTTCGAATTCACCGACGACCAGGTTTCGCTGCGCGACGCAGTCCAGCGCTGGGTTGAAAAGGGTTTCTCGTTCGAGCGCCGTCACGCATTGGCCAAGGCCGGCGGCAAGACCCGCGAGGTCTATGCCGAGTTGGCCGAGCTCGGCCTCACCGGTCTGGTGGTGCCGACCGCGCACGGCGGCCTGGGCTTCGGCGCGGTCGAGGCCCTGGTGGTCATGGAAGTACTCGGCCGCGGCCTGGTCAACGCGCCGTACGCCGCCGGCGCATTGATCGCCCCGGCCCTGCTCGCGCAGGGTGAGGCTGCCGTGCGGTCGCAATGGCTGCCACGAGTCGCCGACGGCTCTGCGCTGGTGGTGCTGGCGCAGCAGGAGCGTGGCGCGCGCTACCGCCTCGATGCGGTGTCGACGGTCGCCACGCAGGCCGAAGGCCGCTGGGCGCTGACCGGCCGCAAGAGCCTCGTGGCCGCAGGCGACGAAGCCGACGCCTTCCTCGTACCGGCACGGGTCGGGCCGCACGCCGTGGCCCCGATCGGACTCTTCCTGGTCGAGCGCGGACGCTGCGCGGTGCGCGGCTACCCGACGCAAGATGGCGCGCGCGCGGCAGACATCACCCTGGCCGCGTCGCCGGCTCAGCTGGTGTTGGCCGACACCGCGATGGCGCTCGAAGGGGCCAACGACATCGGCATCGCGGCAGCCTGCGCCGAGGGCGTCGGCCTGATGGATGGTCTGCTGGCGATCACGGTCGAGTACATGAACACGCGCAAGCAGTTCGGCGTGGCGATCGCCAGCTTCCAGGCGCTGCGCCACCGCACCGCCGACGTGAAGATGCAGCTCGAGCTGGCGCGCTCGATGAGCTACTTCGCCACGCTGAAGCTGGGGGACGCACCGGCGCAGCGCCGCCGCGCGCTCTCGCAGGCCAAGGTGCAGCTGGGCCAGTCGATGCGCTTTGTCGGCCAGCAGTGCATCCAGCTGCACGGCGGCATCGGCGTCACCGACGAGTGCGCGGCCAGCCATTACTTCAAACGCCTGACGATGCTCGAGATCAGCCACGGCGACACGCTGCACCACCTGGGCGAGGTCAGCGAGCGCATGCAGGACACCGCAGGAGTATTTGCATGAGCACACAAGTGACCGCAGCGCTGCTGCCGATCGCAGCGATGGTGGGCCTGACAACCGTGGTCGCCGGGGCGATGCTGGCCCAGCGCATCAGCGAGATTCGTGAGCGGCGGATTTCCCTGCGCACGATCGCTTCCTCGGTGCAGTCCAACGCGACACTGGAGCGGGTCAATTGCGCGGACAACTTTCGCAATCTGTTCGAAGCGCCGGTTTTGTTCTACGTCCTGTGCCTGGCGCTGACTCTGACCCAATCGGCGTCACCGCTGATGCTCGGCGCGGCGTGGTTGTATGTTGCGCTGCGCGTCGTGCACAGTGCAATCCACTGCACCACTAACCGGGTCAAGCACCGCTTCAGGGTCTATGCCGCCAGTAGCGCCGTCCTGCTCGGCATGTGGATCGCCTTCACCGTGTCCCTGCTCGGCGTCTGATGAGCGCCGCGATGCATGACGCGATCACCGACGTGGCCGGCCTGGCGGTCGGTCACTTCACACACCCCGCGCGTGCCACCGGCTGCAGCGTGCTGCTGTGTCCGCTAGGCGCTGTCGCCGGGGTCGATGTGCGCGGCGGCGCACCGGGCACCCGCGAGACCGACCTGTTGCAGCCCGAGAACCTGATCGAGCGCGTGCACGCCATCCTGCTCACGGGCGGCAGCGCCTTTGGCCTGGACGCCGCCGCCGGCGTGATGCGCTGGCTTGAAGAGCATGGCCACGGACTCGCGGTGGGCGCGGTGCGCGTACCGATCGTGCCAGCGGCCGTGCTTTTCGATCTCTGGCAGGGCGACCTGTCGATCCGCCCCGATGCGGCGGCAGGCTACGCCGCCTGCGTCGCGGCCCACACCGACAAGCCAGCCCAAGGCAATGTCGGCGCCGGCGCCGGCGCGACGGTGGGCAAGCTGTTCGGTATCGAGCGGGCAATGCGGGGTGGCATCGGCACCGCGTCGATCCGTGTCGGCAGCGTCACCGTGGCGGCCATGGTCGCGGTCAACGCCACCGGCGACGTGTTCGACCCGACTGAGGGCACGCTGCTGGCCGGCGCACGCACCAGTGCCGACAGTCGCCACCTCTTGCATACGGTGGCGGCGCTGGTGCGCGGCGAAATGCCGCAACGATTGCAGGCCGGGATGGCGACCACCATCGGCGTCATCGCCACCGACGCCCAACTCGACAAGGCGCAATGCCGCAAGCTGGCCAGCATGGCGCATGACGGTCTGGCGCGCTGCATCAACCCGATCCACACGCCCCACGATGGCGACACGCTGTTCGCGTTGGCCACCGGCTTCGGCGGCCAACCCGGCAACCTGACACTGATCGGCACCCTGGCCGCCGAGGTCACCGCACGCGCGGTCGTCAGCGCAATTCACCATTCCACCGGCCTGCCGGGATTGCCGGCCGCGCGCGACATCGGCGGCGCCCTGTGAAGGCTGCCGGTACACAGACCCTGGCGCAGATCCTGTTCAGCCAGGGCTTCGGCACCCGGCGCCACTGCGCAGCGCTGATCACGCAGGGCCAGGTGCAGATCGGTGGCGTCGTCCGCGACGACCCGCACGCTGGTGTCCCGACCGAGGGCCTGGTCTTTAGCGTCCAAGGCCAGCCATGGCCCTACCACGCCAAGGCGCTGGTCCTGCTGCACAAGCCGGCCGACTACGAGTGCTCGACCAAACCGCGCCACCACCCCAGCGTCCTGACCCTGCTGCCCGCACCCTTGCGCGAACGCGGGGTGCAGCCCATCGGCCGGCTCGATGCCGACACCACCGGATTGCTGCTGCTGACCAACGACGGCAGCCTGATCCACCGCCTGACCTCACCCAAGCACCATGTGGCCAAGGTCTACGAGGTCACCTGCAAGCACGCGCTGGCCAGCGACACGGTTGACCGTCTGCTGACGGGCGTCGTTCTTGACGACGACCCGACGCCAGTTCGCGCGATCGCCTGCGAGGCCACTGGCGACTGCCAACTGCGGTTGACGCTGACCGAAGGCCGCTACCACCAGGTCAAGCGCATGCTGGCCGCCGTCGGCAACCGTGTCGAGGCGCTGCACCGCAGTGCCTTCGGCGCCTGGCCCCTGCCCGCCGACCTGGCTGTGGGCGAGTGGCGTTGGGCTGCCGCGGGCAATTGACGGCTCCGCCGGCGCTGTAGCGGGCCGCAAATGCAACACGCCGCTTTGGCGTGAACAAGTCGACGTGCATGCATCACGAGTCGCCATCGGACCCTGTATTGCATTTCGACACATTTGCCTACGATCCATCCGTCACAGCTGCTTACACGTCAGTACGGCACGAAACAAGTGCCGCCCGGCGGACAGCAGAGAAGCAAACAGTCAAAAGACCTGGGAGCCCCGCAATGAGTTACCTCACGAACTTCACCGTCCTGATCGAGCGCCGAGCGCTGAAGCAGTTCTTCAGGCGCCTGATGGCGATGTTGACGGCGCTGGCGCTGTTGACCGGGCAGCCCGCAATGGCGGTTCCCGGGAATGGCAACGGCAACGGTGCTGCAAAGAAGGTCTCCAGCGACCTGCAGGAGGCCATCGACGCCGGCGTCACGCCGTCCAAGCGCTGGTCCAAGGACCACCGCGGCCAGCGCATGGTCCAGGTGGTGTTCGTCAGCGGCGACGCCGACCAGGACATGACCGACCTGCGCAAGGAGATCAAGCGCGCAGGCGGCACGATCGACGCAACGATGCCCGGACTGCGCATGCTGACGGCCACGCTGCCGGCGCACAAGGTGGCCAAGGTCGCCGAGCGCAGTGACGTCAGGTTCGTGGCGCCCAACCGCGAGACGCGCCGCACCGCCAGCACGCTTGAAGCCATCACGGGTGCGACAACCAGCGCGGTGCGCACCGGCTCGACCAAGACCAACTA
>JANMSS010000017.1:0-2076 GCA_031389585.1 Burkholderiales bacterium
AGGCTGAGGTGCGCGAGATTCTGGAGTCTGCCGTCAGCCCGGAGGGACGGGTGTAGCTGGGCTCGCTGCTGGCCGACATGGGCCGACATGGGCCGACGCTATTTCGGTCCGGAGAACGCTCGACTCAGAGCACTTTGACGCATGGCTGCTTGCGCATGCCATGGTCGAAGGTGGCGGTGAACTCGCAGCCCAGTTGAGCATGCTTGGCGACGATCAGGCAATCCGAGAAGCCGCACGAACTCTGTTCGAACAAGATGACCGCTTTACTGACTTCCTCGCGGTCCTCGAACGCGAACGCGGTTTCGTCCAGAAGGCTGCGCACGGCGATCAACTGGGCCGCCTTGTCCTGGTCGAAAGCAGATCGGAGCGTCCATACGGCTTCCGCCAGCACGACATCCGTCACCAGCAAGGACTCCGGTGTGCTGCCGTGTTCGGCCAGCAGCGCATCAATGCGTTTGTTCTGCGCCGGGTCATCGTTGAGCCACAGGCGCAGCAGAATGTTGGTGTCGAGCCCGATCATTGGCCAGACGGCTTGCCCCGACGCGAACTCGGCGCATGCTTTTCACGCAAGTGCTTGGCGATACCCTCGTCCATTTGCTCGACCGTCAGTGGTCCGGCGTGCGGTGACTTGAGCAGACCACGGACTCGGCGGGCATCGGGTTTGACGGTCCGTGCAGTGATCGTGTTGTCTGGCAGCACTTGGAAATCCAGCATCGACCCCGCATCGAGTCCGAGCCGGTCGCGAATTTCCTTGGGCAACGTGATCTGGCCCTTGCTGGTGAGCGTGGCAAACATGATGGATGTCCTGACGTGGAACGGTAGTTCCTTACATTGTAGGACTGTAAGGAGTGGGCTGTCGACTTCGTTCCCACACGCGACGAACGCATCCCCGCCTGCAACAGGTGGGACGCCTCGCGCCCGACGCTCAATCCTCGCGATCAGCGCCGGCTGTGCTGGTGAGCAAGTAGCGGACCGGTCGACTGACAGCAGCGCGCGATAAGGCCGCCCGCCAAGCGGTTGGCATCACGCCTTGGTTGAAGTCTTCGTGTGCGCGGCGGCAAGTCTGGCTCTGACACGGTCTACGGCAACCGCGCGGGACGGGTCGGCCATGATTTCGAAAATCGACCCAATTGCAGCGTCTCGGATGCATCGAGCCTTGACCAAACTGAATGCGTCGGTGAGTGCAGAGTTATGCGTCACACCAACTCCGGAAGTTGCGCATGGGGAACTCCCCGTACCAACTCCCCGTACGCACCGCACCTATAAACTCTAGCTGTACCAGTCGGAGCCCACCATGCCCACCCTTGTCGAAGAGCTGTCAGCCCGCGCAAAGACCTTGCCAAGCCACGATCGCGCGCGCCTCGCCGAGGAACTGTTGGATTCGCTGCAAGGTGACGCTGACGCCGAGGCTGACGCCGCGTGGGACCGTGAGATTGAACGTCGAGTCGCCGAAATCGAGGCTGGCACTGTGAAACTCATCTCGGCCGAAGACGTCCATGCGGAAGCTCGCCGCTTGATCCGCCGGTGAGAACAGTCCGGTATCACCCGGACGCTCGCGCCGAGTTTCTGCACTAAGTCGAGTACTACATCGCCATTGGCACTCGGCTGGCAGATCGGTACGACAAAGCAGTCCACGCCGCCGAGCGGCAGGCGACAGCTACACCAGAGATCTGGCCGACGTACAAGCACAGGACGCGCCGGATCGTAGACCGGACGTTTAAGTTCTCGCTGGTGTATCTGCACAACGAGAGTGAAGTTTACGTCGTCGCCGTTGCACCAACCAAGCGCAAGCCCGGCTACTGGCGCGCGAGACTCATTGAGTAGCCCGGGGGAATCGCACCCCCAGGCCCTCCCAGAACCAGACGTGAATCTCTCGATTCATCCGGCTCCTACCGTCCAGTCGTCATGATCGATTCGAACCAATGCGGAAATAACCGCGGCAGTCGGGATTTCAACCCCGCCAGCCAGTTCCACGCGCGTTCCGTGTGTTGGGCAAGCCCCTTGTACATGCGCCGCCCCCACATCACCAGATCGCTCTGGTCAAGGCAGCCGCCGACCATCAGGCGGCCTCGGCTG
>JANMSS010000025.1:0-31230 GCA_031389585.1 Burkholderiales bacterium
GGTGAGGGTCTTGTCGAACGCGGATCGGGTCCGTGTCAGTGAAGCAGTCGCACTCGGACGACTGACCGCACACCGACCACGTGGATTCACCTGGTGCGCTCAGAGGGACAGCCCTCCAAATCCTGGGCTCAGGCCAGCGCCGGGCCGCTCCCAAGCCTGTCCTGAGCCCGGTCGAAGGGCGGCCTGAACTCCCCTCGGGGGGCGCGAGCGCAGCGAGCTTGGGGCCGTCATCTCAGGCCGCCAGCCACGGGGCGCACCAATCCCACTCAATTTGCGGCTGAAGAAGGCGGTACTCGAGGTCGAAAGAGAGATCGAGAAGAAGCTCGAGTCGATCAAGGATCTGGCGGCAAGGAACACCACGACCCAGGCCAGGAAGCCTGCAGCCAGGCGGATCGACGCCAGCAGGCGCCTGACTTCACCTCAATTGCGTCGGGCCGGCTAGTAGCTCCGAGGCAGGCCGAGCACATGCTCGGCGACGTAGCTCAGGATGAGGTTGGTCGATATCGGCGCCACAAGGTAGAGCCGGGTCTCGCGGAATTTGCGCTCGATGTCGTACTCGCAGGCAAAGCCGAAACCGCCATGGGTTTGCAGGCACACATTGGCGGCCTCCCAGGACGCCTTGGCGGCCAGGTGCTTGGCCATGTTGGCCTCGGCACCGCAAGGCTGGTGCGCGTCGAACAGGTCGCAGGCGCGATAGCGCATCAGGTTGGCGGCTTCGAGTTCGATGTAGGCCTCGGCGATCGGGAACTGAACGCCCTGGTTCTTGCCGATCGGCCGCTCGAACACGACGCGCTCATTGGCGTAGCGGGTCGCGCGTTCGATGAACCAGTAGCCGTCGCCGATGCACTCGGCCGCGATCAGCATCCGTTCGGCGTTCAGCCCTTCAAGGATGTACTTGAAGCCCTGGCCTTCTTCGCCGATCAGGTTCTCGGCCGGGATCTCCAGGTTGTCGAAGAACAATTCGTTGGTTTCGTGATTGACCATGTTGGCGATCGGTCGCACCGTCAACCCATGGTCGCGCGCCGTCCGAAGATCGACCAGGAAGCACGACAGCCCTTCGGTCTTCTTCTTCACGTCAGCCCGCGGCGTGGTGCGCGCCAGCAGGATCATCATGTCGCTGTGCTGGACGCGCGAGATCCAGATCTTCTGGCCGTTGATGACATAGCGGTCACCGCGCTTGACCGCGGTGGTGCTCAGTTGCGTGGTGTCGGTGCCCGATCCGGGCTCGGTGACACCCATTGACTGGATGCGCAACTCGCCAGCCGCGACCTTGGGCAGGTACAACTGCTTCTGCGCCTGCGAGCCATGCCGCAGGATCGTGTTCATGTTGTACATCTGGCCGTGGCAGGCGCCCGAGTTGCCGCCACTGCGGTTGATCTCTTCCATGATGACCGAGGCCTCGAGGACGCCCAGGCCCGAGCCGCCAAATTCCTGCGGGATCAGGGCGGCCATCCAGCCAGCCTGGGTCAGTGCATCGACAAAGGCTTGCGGGTAGGCGCGCTGTTGGTCGATCCTGCGGAAGTACTCGTCTGGAAAGTCGGCACACAGCGCGCGTATCGGGTCGCGGATCTCGGGGTGGTCGAGCGCGGTGCGGGATTTCATGCAGAAGCCTTCAGAAGAGTTCGGCGTTCGCCAGCATGGCCAGCCAGCCTTCGTGGTCGTGCGCCCACAACTGCACGCGTCGATCGTCGTCGAACCTGCCGCAAACTGTGAGCGGATGGATATCGAACAGCGGACGCACCGCCTTGAAGCTGAAACGCCGCACCCGCGAATTCGGGTCCTGGCGCTGCAGCAGGTCAAGCAACAACGTCGCAATCAGCGGCCCATGCACGATCAGGCCTGGATAGCCTTCGACCTCGGTCACGTAGGGGCGGTCGTAGTGGATTCGATGGCCGTTGAAGGTCAAGGCGGAATAGCGGAACAGCAGAACCGGATCGGGGCTGATCTCGCGCGAGAACTCGGCGCCGCCGGGTGCCGCTTGCGGCGCGGCAAGCGGCGCATCGGAATGAGGTTGATCGCGATAGACGATGTCATGCCGCTCGGTGATCGCGACACCCAATGCGTTCGTGATCTTGTGTGAAACCTGGACAAACACCAGCGGCCCGCTGCGCCCCTCCTTCCCGTTGACGTCGGCGATGCGAGACGCTCGGGTGACGGTGTCACCCACACGCAGTGGATGATGGAACTCCAGCCCCCCACCGGCCCACATGCGCCTGGCCAGAGGCACGGGCGGCAGGAAGCCGCCACGCTTGGGGTGCCCGTCGGGGCCGATGTCGCTTTGCGGCACGCGTGAGGCGAAGAAGGCCCAATGCCACAAGGGCGGAACGTCCGCGCCATGTGCGGTCACGATGTCGGAGCGGTCGAGCGTGGCGGCCATGCCGGCCACAGTCGACGCACTCACGTGGTCGTCCACCGTCTCGGTTCGATCGACCCATTGCCGCAGGAAGTTCAAGTCCGTGCTGTGTCGGGTCATGGCTTGGACTCGCGGGTGCTCGCGGTCACGGGAAACTCCGCGCGCAGGGATTCGTTGTGCTCGCCGACGTGCGGCGCGCTGGGATACCACCCGTCGTCCCACGGCGTCACGTACGGCGCTGCGGGGACCTGAGCGGTGTGCCCGTTGCCCCACATGCTGCGGGTGCGTATCTGCGGGTGCGCGATCAAATCGTTGACCGAGTTGATGTCGCCATAAGCTGTCTGCGCATCGGTCAACCGCGCCACGGCTTGGGGGTAGGTCAGTGCCGAGAAAACATCCTGAACGATGGTCTCCAGCGCTTCGCGATTCGCCGTGCGTAGCGTGTTGTTGCAGAACCTGGCGTCGATGTGGAGATCCACCCGCCTCAGCACGTTTTCGCAAAACACCTGCCACTCGCGCTCGTTCTGGATCGACGGCACCAGTTCGCGCCCGTCGGCGCAAGTGAAAGCGCCATAGGGTGCGATGCTCGGGTGCCTGAGACCGACCCGCCCAGGTGCGCCGGCTCCGTAGCGGGCCGGCAGATAGGGCACCGCCATCAGCTCCGCGGCGGAGTCGAACAGCGAGACCTTGATGCCACTGCCGACGCCCGTGCGCTCTCGCTGCATCAAGGCCTGGAGGACACCAATCAGTGCGTTCATGCCGGCGGTGAAGTCGCAAATGGACACGCCTATGCGTCCCCACGGCCCCGGCGCACCACTCACCGCCACCAGCCCGCTTTCAGCCTGCACCAGCAGATCGTAGGCTTTCAGATCGTGCAGCGGACCCGATTCGCCGTAGCCCGAAATATCACAGGTGATCAACTGCGGAAACTCAGCGCGCAGCGTCTTGGAGGACAGGCCCATGTGGGCGGTGGCACCCGGCGCCGGGTTCTGGATGAACACGTCGGCCGCTGCAATCAGCGCCCTAAGTTGCGCCACCGCCTCGGGCTGGCGCAGGTCGAGTGTGATCGATTCCTTGCCGCGGTTGATCCAAACGAAGTACGAGGACTCGCCATGCACCGCACTGTCGTAGCCGCGCGCGAAGTCACCTTCGGGCCGCTCGATCTTGATGACCCTGGCGCCTGCGTCGGCCAGGCGGCTGGAGCAGTAGGGCGCGGCGACGGCCTGCTCCAAGGCCACGACGACGATGCCCGCCAGGGGCTTGCTCATCATGTCGGGCATGCCTGCGGCCTTGTCCGGCGGATCCGCTTGTGCGTCACCGCTCCGCGTCATCATGTCGCAGAGCTTGCATAGGTCGCTGCCAGCACCGTCGGCGCGGCGGCATCTTCGGACACTTCGAGCACCGTGACTCGCCACAAGGTGCGGGCATCTTCAGGATCGATCAAGGTCGCGGAATGCAGCAGTGCCGCGTTGTCCCAGATCACGATGTCACCCACACCGTACTTGAAGCGCAATTGGTATGTGGGCTGAGTCGAATGCGCGGCCAGTTCGTCGAGCAGGTCGAGCGCCTCGTCATTGGGCATGCCGATGATGCCGAACGAACTGCCTGACACGGCGTAGAGCGCCTTGCGGCCGGTGACTGGATGCGGCCGCGCAATCCTGTGGGTGATTACCGGCATCTTGGCCTTTTGCTCGTCGCTCAAGACCGAAGCCACCGTGCGGCTTGCTTCGTTGCCGTCGTGCCGATTGCCGTAATGATGAATCGCCAGCAACGGGTCGATGCGCCGCTTCATGGCCTCCGGCAGGTCGTCATACGCGGCCTGCTGGTTGGCGAACAGTGTGTCGCCGCCGACCTTGGGCACTACGCGGGAGTAGAGCGTGGTCGCTCGCGCCGGAACCTGCAGGTACGAATAGTCGGTGTGGAAATACGACCCCGCGTCCTGCAGGCCAGTGGGCTTGCCGTCCTTCTTCACGTTCGACAGGATCAGGATGTTCGGATCCTCGGGGTGATGGAACTGGTCGATGACATGCGGCTGCGGCGGCCCCAAGCGACGCGCAAACTGCAGGAACTGCAGCGCCGTGATGCACTGCCCGCGCAGGGCCAATACCTGGTTGTCGTAGAAGGCCCTCTCGATCTCCTTGAAGGCCGCATCGGACAACGGCCGCGAAAGATCGACTTCGGAGGTCTCAGCGCCGAACAGCGGCGAAAGCGGCGTGAACGCAATCATGACAAGCGGCTCCTGGTTGAGGAACTTGGGCAAGACCTGGGCTGCTGCCGGTGCAGTGGGCACCGATCCCAGCGGCCAGCGCTTGCTCCAACTCTAGCGGATTGACGCAGCCCGCCAGGCAGTGCGTGCGTCGGTGCAGTGACGGTGCACTGTGTTCGCCGGCGATCAGGTCAGCCCGGTCTTCAGGATTTCGCCTTAAGCTTTGCCGATGACCCACGAAGACCATGGTGCAGCCGGTGCGCCCAGCAGTCCAGGCATGATCGACGCTTCAAGCGCCCGGCCCGTCGCCAACGTGCTGACCACGGCAATCATGGCCACGTTGCTGCTGGCTGCTGGCGCCCAGGCGCAGTCGTTCAATTGTTTTCCGCCGCCCATCGACACCTGTGGCAAGGGCGCGGTGCGTGGCAGCACCGACGGCGTCGAGTGGGTTTCCTGGTGGGTTGAGCGCAATTTCGAGTGGCAACGCGTGCACTGGTACTTCCTGCGCGACAGCTCCGCGGCGCTGCCCGGGTACGGCGCCAGTTCGGCGCCAAACTCAGCCGCGGCATCGGCGGCCAACGTCGCCAACGGCACGCTGCGTTCATGCCATGTGGCACCGCACAGTCAGGCGCTGGCCGCCTGCCGCGCGATGACCGAGGCGAGCGATCGAACCATGCCGCCGGCGATCCTCTTCAACGTCGATCGTACCCACCGCAAAGACGGCACACGGCCCGGCTATCGCCGCACGGCCGTCGGCGCACTGATCACGGATGGGCAGCGGCACCGCGTCGATGCATGGTGCGAGTGTTGGCGCGGCGCCGTGAAGTTGGGTTCGACGCAATATTGCCTGGTGACACAGACCGAGAGCTACGCGGCCTGCCGGCGTGTGCAGTGACGCGATGGCCGTGCGCGGATGGCCGGCGCACCGTCGGGCGCTGGCGGTTTGCTCGGCGCCACGTGAACCTTAGCGGCGCGACGCCGCCGTGGCCTCGCGCAGTTTGTCCTTGCGGCTCTTGCGCCGGCCCTTGATGCCGCCGTGGGGGTCGCTCGGTGCCGCAGCCGCCAAGGCGGTGGGCTCGAAGCCAGGCACTTGCTCGCGCGGCACCCATTGCTGCCGGCGTTTTTCGATCAGGCGGAAGTGTGCCTCGCTGCCTGGCGCATCGGCGCAGACGAAGCTGACGGCCACCCCTGGCGCACCGGCCCGGCCGGTGCGGCCGATACGGTGCGTGTAGTCCACGACCGAACGCGGCAAGTCATGGTTGACCACGGCCGCCAGTTGTGCGACGTCTATGCCGCGGGCGGCCAGGTCGGTGGCCACCAGCACGGTCAGCTTGTGCTGGTGGAAGTCGGCCAGCGCCTGGCTGCGACGGCCCTGGCTCAGCCGGCCGTGCAATGCCGCGGCCGCCAGCCCCGCGTGCCGGAGTTTGTCGGCCACATGCTCGGTGGCGTACTGCGTGGCCACGAACACCAGTACGCGGTCCCAGCCTTCGCTGCCGATCAGGTGGCGCAGCAGCGGCGTTCGCCGTGCAGTGTCGACTTCGATCGCCCGCTGCAGGATCTGCGGCCCCGCCGCGTCGTCGCCCGCGGGCACTTCCAGTCGCAGTGCGTCGTGAAGCACATGGTGGGCCAGCGCCGCGACGGCCGCGGGCATCGTCGCCGAGAACATCAAGGTCTGCCGCCGTGACGGCAACAGGGCTTGGACGCGCCCGATCTCCTCGGCGAAGCCCAGGTCGAGAAGCCGATCGGCCTCGTCCAGCACCAGCAGGCCAACTTCGGACAAGCGCAAAGCGTTCTGGTCCACCAAGTCGAGCAGTCGACCCGGCGTGGCCACCACCAGGTGCGCGCCACCGCGCAGCGCCATCATCTGCGGATTGATCGACAGGCCGCCCACGGCCAGCACGGTCTTGAGCTGCGGCGCCAGCGCGCGCAACACCTGGACCGTCTGCATCGCCAACTCGCGGGTGGGCGCGAGGACCAATGCGCGCAGGCGCCGCGGGCGTTCGTCCAACAGGTCCGGCTGGGCCAACAGTCGCTGCAGCAGCGGCAACAGGAAGGCCGCCGTCTTGCCCGATCCGGTGGGCGCCAGGCACAGCACGTCTCGCTCCTGCAGGATGGCGGGTATGGCCGCGCGCTGAACGGCAGTGGCCACGGTCCACCCTAGGGAGGCGGCGCGCTGCGCCAGCGCTGGGGAAACGCCGAGCGCGGCAAGGCTTGGGTTGGCCTGAGGGAACGGATCGGGCACGAAGGCGAAGGGCAGGGCGGCAGGCGGCGACGGGAGAGCGCCACGCGTGGCGTCATGGCATGGCGCGGCGCAGTGTACGGCGGCAACCCGCGTGGGCGGGCCGGGCGACGGCCCCACGCTCGGCCCTGATACAGCCGCGGACTAGGGGGGAGGCTGCCCGCGAGGGCCCCGTCCAGACCCTTCCCGGCTACCATGTTTTCCGTTGGCTGCCTAGCCATGTGGGGTTGAAGATTCGAGGTGCGTCCATGTACCTGACCCGATGTGCCGAGTGCACGCACATCAATCCGCCGAGCTCGCTGTACTGCAACGCCTGCGGGTTGCGCATGCAGGTCATCCTGTGCCCGTACTGCAGCGCCGCCAACGACTCGGAGCAGAAGCGATGCCGCAAGTGTTCGGCAGAGCTCGGAGACGCTGCCACAGACCTTTCCAAACAAGTGCAGTCCATCAATGTCGCGTCGAAACCACCCCGGGTCCGTTCTGCGGCGCTGCGCTCGCCGCGCAGTGCTGCCCGGATGTTTCCGGTGCTGAATGACGAATTGGCGCCCCGGGTCTTTGCGGTCAAGGCCGATCCCGACGGCTCGGTCTACCTTGCCTGCAGGTCGAATGCCGAAACCGCAGCGGATCTGGTCGCCTGCCGTTCGGACGCGCAGGCCGGCGCGGACCTGCCAAGCACCCCTGCAACCGATGACGAGCATGAGACGGTGCGCCCGTGGGGCGACGCTGGACTGTCAGCTGCCTTCGCGCCCGCGGCAAACGCGCACCGCGTCGATCCCTTGCCCGACTCCGCCAACATGGCCCCCGTGACGGCGCTGGCTGCCCGTGGCAACGCAGCGCAGCGCGGCGCCAAAGTCCTGATCGGCGTCGGCTTGGTGGCCGCGGTCGCAGCGGTCAGCTACTACGCCCTCCGCCAAGCGCCCGAGATTCGCTTGACCATGCTGCCCGCAGTCGGCGCCGACCCGAGTGCGGGCGCCACTGTCGCCGAGCCGCTTCCCCGCGCAGGACAGGCCCTGTCCCTGCCCGCCGCGCCGGTTGCAACGCCGACCGCCGACCGCGCACCCGTCCCGGCGGCCGCCGTGCCTGCCCCACAGACGACAGCGGCCCTGGCGACCGCGCCCGTCGACGCCGTCGCGCTGTTGCCGCCTCGGCCCGCGGCCGTCGCAGTCACTCAAGCCGGCACGCCCCCCGAGCGGCGGGTGCGCACGACGTTGCCCAGCCCCGCCGCGGTGGTGGCGGCGCCCGCGCCCCTGAGGGCCGGTGCCGCGACCGCCGCCGGCGAACGTCAACCAGCGCCTGTCGGCAGCCCTTGCACGGCCGCCATTGCAGCCCTCGGACTGTGCAATCTCGAGTCCCCCCCAAGGAGGCCATGACATGGCGCCGAATCTCACTGCTGCGTTGATCAGCGCAGCCCTGTTGGCGTTTTCCGGTGCCGCACCGGCGGCCGCCGAATACAAGATCGTTACCGCATCGGAGCGCGGCACCTACATCCAGATCGGGCGCGACCTTGCCAAGTTCATCGCGCCGGGCGCCGACATCAACCTGGAGGCGCTGCCTTCGGCGGGGTCGTCGGAGAACGTCGAGCGACTGCGCGAAGAGCCCGGGGTCAAGTTCGCGCTGGTCCAGTCCGACGTCTACCAGGCGTTCCTCGACCAGGCCGCCAGGGGCAACGCCCGCGCTGGCCACATGATCCGCCCGCTGCGCGTCATCATGCCGCTCTACAACGAAGAGATCTATTTCATCGCCCGCTCCGACGCCAGCATCAACTACATCCACGAGATCAAGGACGCAAAGATCAACGCCGGGGCGCTGCGCAGCGGCACCGCGATGTCCGCGACCACGCTGTACAAGCAGATGTTCGGCGTCACGCTGCCCGACGCCAATGCGAGCTTCCTGCCCAACGAGGAGGCGCTGGTCAAGCTGATCGGCGACAAGAGCGTGGACGTCGTGGTCGTGGTTGCCGGCCAGCCGGCCAAGCTGCTTGTCGACATGAAGCCCGAGGCGCGGCAGCTGATCAAGCTGCTGAAGCTCGACGCCAACCACCCATCCAGCCAGGCGGCGCTGAGTGCCTACTTTCCGGCCATAGTGCGCTCAACCAGCTACCCCAATCTGTTAACCGAAGACCTTCCCAGCCTGGCTGTGAAGGCGTTCCTCGTCACCTACGACTACAAGCTCGATTACACGGTCAGCCACTTGTCGAAATTCGCGCGGTCGCTGTGCCAGAACTTCGCCAGGCTGCAAAGCGAAGGCCATCCGAAATGGCGCGAGGTGCAACTCGCGCTACCCGACCTGGGCCGTAGTTGGCTCTACTACCCCCCCGTGGCGAAAGAGCTGCGAGCGTGCATCGCCGGCGACAAGACGGCGACGATCAGGTCGACCGCCTCTTGCACGCAGCAGGAGCGGATCCTCGGTCTTTGCAAGTAGCCTGCGGGCCCGCGTGATCCACGGCCGCGGGCAGCGGCGCGCCAGTTTGTCGTTATGCGGGGCGCTGGCCACGGCGCAGCCCGGCAACGGCACGCCGCGCCATGTTTCCCCTCAGGACCGACAAGTCAACCCTGTCTGAAGAGTTCGTCGAGAAGACCGACCTTGAAAAATCGCGTGACATCATTTCCCAGCTCAAGGAAATGCGGCACTAGTCGAAGACCAACATCGAGAAGCTGACCGCATTCTGGCTGCAGCTGGATGACGAGTTGAAGCAGAAAGACGTGGCGGCCAAGATCGAGGCGCTGCTGACGCACCAGACCACGTTCCACGAAGCGCTGGAATCGGCCGTCGCCGATGACGAGCTCGTCTGCAACGCGCTGGAGGGCTGAGCTCGGCGCGCTACTTCATCCCGAGCGAGGTGCGCGCGATGCCGTCAAGCAGCGCCTCGCCATCCTTGAGCGCCGCCTTGGACGCTGCAGAACCGTGGGGGCGCCACGGGCGCCGATAGGCGACATAGACCTTGTCGGGCGCCTGGGTGGTCGCGTACACCGTAATCGCATAGGGGCACATCACCGCATTCGCCGGGTCGGCTTCCATTGTCTTGCGCGACAGCGCGGCGCTGCAAAAGACGAACGCCTGCGAGTCAACATAGAGCTTGCGCGTCGAGCCCAGGTCGTTGCCTGTGCGTTCGAGCATCTTGTTGACGAACGAATGCAGGTCGATCAGCAGGCCCCTGGCCTCAATGGCCGACTTCAGGTCGTCGCGCACATCCTCGAATTTCGCCACCTTCGAGTAGGTCACGACGGGCGGCGGATCGGCGGCCAGCGCGGCCTGGCACAGCGCTGTCAGCAACGTGAACGCGAGAGTGCGCAACATAGTCATTTCCTTGGCGTGAGCGGGCACCGCACGGTCGCAGCGCATGCTGCATCGCGATCATTGCCGTGCGGTCAGCTGCCGGGTTTGATCATTGGCAATCCGCGGCGCGCCCATTCGCTCATGCCGCCGTGCACATAGCGCACATGGTCGTAGCCGCGCTCGCGCAGCGCGCGCAGGGTGGCGCTGGATCGGTTCTGCGTGTGGCAGATCAGGAACACAGGCATGCCCGGATCGGTGGGGATCTCGCCGATCCGGCTTGCCAATTGCCGCATCGGCAGCAGCTTCGCGCCGGCCGTCACGCCAGTGGCATGCTCGTCGGGTTCGCGGATGTCGATCAGGATGGCGCGCCCGGCCTCATGTTCAGCGCGCGCGAAGTCGACGCTGACAGCGCCGGCGTCGGCGCCGGCTTGACTGCAGCCGGCCGCTGCCAGCCCAAGTCCCGCGCCCAGCGCGACCCACAGGGCTCGGCGCCGCGTCATGGCTTGCTGCGCGGGCACTTGGCGATCCTGGCGTCGGGGGCGCCCTTGCAGGCGCGATTCACAAACACACAACGAGTCACGCACATCACCCCCTCACTGCAGAGCCAGCCCCATGCTATGCCCTTGGGCACGGCTGGGGAAGCGCCGCGTCTGTTTGCGGCCGGCTCGGGGCTGCCCTTCAACCCGTCTCGCAGAATGCGCAAAACCGGTGTCACATCCTTGACGGCGCTTGCCGTTCCCGGCGGCCGATGCGCGCCACGCAGCGTTCAACAGGGTCGTCTTCGCGCACAGTCCCCGCACCTACGGCTCCACGATGTCATCGATTCCCACCATCGCCTTGTCCGGAGTGTCAGCGGCGCAATACAACCTGCAGGCCTCGGCGCACAACATTGCCAACCTGGGCATCGCCAACTTCAGGCGCCAGCAGGTGGCAAAGGCGGATCAGCTCTCGGGCGGTGTCGCCATTTCCGTGCGGCAAGTGCAGCAGCCGGGCAACGGGCTCGAGACCGACCTCGTGGCACAGCTTCAGGCGAAGAACGCATTTCTCGCCAACCTGGCCGTGTCTCGCACGCATGACGAGATGACCAGGTCGCTGCTCAAGGCGGTGAGCTGAGTCAGGCGCGAGCGCGCCACTTGGCGGGGCCGCTGACCGCCCCGTTGATGCCCCGAAGGACAGATACGCCGCACTTTCGCGCGAGGCCCATAGTGAGTCGGCACCCCGACGGGTTATCGCCCCACTGAGGCAGATCAATGCACAGCCGATCCGCCCATTGCACAGTCGAACCTGTTCAGGCGAGCACGGCCCTGTCTGGAGTTGTCAACCGAAGAATCAGGCGCAACTGCAGCTAAGCTTGAACCACTGGTTTGAGCAGGGGTTGCTCGACAGTTTTGGCGCGCGAAAGCGATTCCTTCGGTGTCACTTTTTGGGTTGGCTTGCGCACGGGGCACAAGTCGAGGTCTGGAGAGCGTGGGATGACGGGCGAGACAGGAACCAAGGGCAAGTCTGGCCAGGCCGATCGGCGCTCAGGCAAAGATCGGCGACAGGTTGACGTGGCCCGCGTCGGCATGCCCGAGCGGCGGCGCAGCGTTGAGTCACGCCAGCCTGACGTCGTTGAGCTTGAGATGTCCAGATCCGAGTGGGGCGCACTGGGGAAGAAACCGGAACCTCCGCGTCGGTAGCTTCTGGCCGCGAGCCTGCGGTCGTCAGTGGCGGCAACATCAACGTGTTTCAGGGGGACGTGGTCTGCGGGCTTGCTGGGCAGCCAGCCGTGGGGCCGCCGCGCGGCCCGGAGTTCCCTCATAACCTGAGTGCATGAGGTCATGACGAATGAATGCTTCCGTCATGCCGTGGTCGGCGATAGATTGGCCGCTCTGCAATTGAGTCGGAAGCGTCGATGTCATGATCCCCGAGGCCAACGTTACGCCGAACACGCGTCAAAGCCTTCCACCGCCGTGGTTCGACGAGGATGGCTTTCTGGCCGAAGGCGGGCACTGGACGTCGAGCCTGGCCGAACGAATCGCCCGCCAGGCGGGGGTCAGCGAGCTCACCGCCAAACACTGGGAAGTCATTCACCTGGTGCGCGAGCGCTATTACACGATCGGCGCCTTGCCTGTGATGCGTCTGGTGTGCCGGGCCGTCGGCCTGGATCCTCACATGGCGCACAAGTTGTTCGCCAGCTGCACGAGCCTGTGGCGCATCGCCGGCCTGCCCAACCCGGGCGAAGAAGCCAAGTCCTACATGAACTGATCGCGCTCGACGCGCCCAACATCGGATCGGCGCGTCACGCCGCTTTGCGACAACAAGCCGAGCGAGGCAAGTTCGTCGGCAGCGGTTGAATTGACCTGCGCTGGGCCCACCTTGCCGCAGTGAACTCTGCCACGCTCAGCGCCGCGCTGCCGATGATCGCCGTAATCACGGCTGCGCTGCTGGGCGTTGCGGCGCTGGTCGCGCAGCCTTGGCGGGTCGAGCGCCGTCGTGCCCGGCTTCGGGATCGGCCTTTCCCGGTGGCGTGGCGGCGCATCCTGCGCCAGCGCGTGCCCGCGGTGGCCCTCTTGCCGGCTGACCTGCAGCTTCAACTCAAGCGCCACATCCATGTCTTTGTCGCCGAGAAGGCCTTCATCGGCTGCCAGGGCCAGCCCGTCACCGATGAGGTGCGCATCACGATCGCCGCCCAGGCCTGCCTGCTGTTGCTGGGCCACCCACGGCCGGACTACTACCCGCGACTGCGCCAGATACTGGTCTACCCCGACGCGTTCCTGGTACGTCAAGAGCGGCCCGTCGGTGACGGGTTGGTGCAGGTGCAACGACGGGCGCTGTCGGGCGAATCCTGGGCGCAAGGGCAGGTTGTCCTGGCGTGGGCAGAGGTGCTGGCGGGGGCGGCCAATCCAATCGATGGTCGCAATGTCGTGCTGCACGAATTTGCGCACCAGATCGACCAGGACACCGGCGTGGCCGATGGCCGACCATGGCGCCCCAACCCCACGCTGCGCCGGCGCTGGGGTGCGGTGATGGACGCCGCCTTCGAGCGTCTGCAGCGTGAGCCGTCGACGGCGATAGACGCCTACGGGGCCAGTGATCCGGCCGAGTTCTTCGCGGTCGTCACGGAAGCGTTCTTCGAGCGCCCGCAGGCCCTGGCAGCCGAGGCGCCCGACGTGTACCGTGAACTTGCGAATCTGTATCAAGTGCATCCGCTGAGTTGGTGAGCGGAATCGACGCGCGAGGCCCTGCATTTCGAGGCGGCGCGATCCGGGCTCGCGCTGCGGCAACCAGGATGAGCCCATCAAACCGCCTGGCGCTCATTTCTTGCAGTCGCCACCTCGAAGGACCGAGCCGTCCTTGCACTCGGTGATCACCCCCTCGGGACCGCGCTTCACCGGCGCCGGGGGCTTGCCGGGCTCAGGCTCGGGCCTGGAGCCGGCACCTGCACTCGTGAGCCGCTCATACATGATTTTCTTGTTCCCTTGGTCACAGGTGCCCACGACCTTGCCCGGCGCGGACGCGCTGGCCTCGACGGTGATGACGCTGAACTCGGCGACACCTGCTCGCTCGATCTTGCCCGCGATCTCAAGGCGCAGGGATTCACAGGTCGCGGCCGAGGGTGAAGTGCACGCCAGCAGCAGCGCGAGCACGAGATTCAAGTTCGTTCGCATTGGGCGGCTCCCATCCGGATACAGCTTGCACCTTAACAAAGGTGTCCACGCGGCCGGTGCCACGGGGCATGCCAATGATCGAAGGGCGGCAGTGAGCGCAGTGTCTCGATCGACGCTCGACCCCTGCGTCGTTCACCGCAAAGACCAAAGACAGGCGATGAGCACGACCGATCCGCTCGAACTGCAAGGCTTCGTCGATGCGCTGGAGTCGGTTTATGCCTCGGCGACCGTCGAACTGCGTGACGGCCGACCGCGTGACTGGCCGCAACTGCGCCTACTTCACCAGTTGCGCATGCAGCTTGATCTGTGGCCCGGTCAGGGCCTTCGACACCGGGCAATTGGCCTTGGCTTCCGCAGCGTGCTTCTGCAAGTCGGCGTCGGTCAGGTTCGGCACTTCGGCCTGTGTGTCCAGCTCGATCAGCGTGATCGCCGGGCCTTCGCCCAGGTGCACCTTGGCGGTGGTGGCGATGCGTGTGGGTGTGAAGCCCGCCTTGGTGAGCAGCGCCGCCAGGAACATCGAGAAGCAGCCGGCCTGCGCGGCGCCGATCAACTCTTCCGGATTGGTGCCCTGACCCGACTCGAAGCGCGAGGCATAGGTGTACGGACCCTCGTAGGCGCCACTGCCCAGTTTCATCGTGCCGGCCCCTTCCTTCAGTGTGCCTTTCCATTGTGCGGATGAAGTTCGAACGGCCATGTTGTCCTCGCTTTCTATAGACAGTGATGCTGACGCCCGCCGCGGTGATGTGCCGCCCCGGCGGGCGAGACCATCGGGCGCCGGCGGCGATGCCCGATGGGGGCAGGATAGACCAAGGCGTGCGCCGGGCCAAAGTTGCTCAGGCATAGATTGCGCGAGGGTCACGCGTCATCCGTGGCGCGCATCCGTCGCTCCCGCATTTGCCAACCACATGCCAATTTCGATCGTGCACAGGCAACTCGGTGCCCGCACGGTCGACAACAGCTCGGCGCATCGCTGCGCCAATAGGACAAGTGCCCCGAACTTTCGCCCGCGACCCCGCAAAGACTGATTCCCCGACCTGGGCTTGAACCAGGGGCCTGAGGGGCGACAGAATCGAGGTGCCGTGGCACCATCGCGCCAGGGAGGATCAATATGACGTTCGTTGAATCGATACGCGTGTGCTTCGAGAAGTACGCGACATTCACGGGTCGCGCAAGCCGCCCGGAATTCTGGTGGTTCGTGCTGTTCCTTGTGTTGGTGTCGGTCGCCTCCGGGATGGTCAGCGACTGGATTTCATTGGCGTTCTCGCTCGCCACGCTGGTGCCGGCCGTCGCGGTCACCGCGCGCAGGTTGCACGACGTTGACAAGAGCGGCTGGATGCAACTCATCGGGCTGATCCCGATCGTGGGTTGGATTTTGGTCATCGTCTGGTGCTGCCAGGTCGGGAAGGAGCCGAATCGTTACGGGCCCGCGGAGGCGATTGCCTGACACGCTCGCGGGGCCCCTAACCGGTTGTGCCTCATCAATCTGGGCTGCTTCCGGTTCAGTGGACACCGACCTAACACTCTTGAGCTTTCTGGCACGCAATCGGACCGACGTGACCATGCGTCGAGTGCCAGCGCCCTGCAGGTTCCTGCATTGCCACCGCGGCCTTACTCAGACCGCGACTGCGGAGAACGTCGTTGGGGTGACGTGTCTGCAGCGATATTCGTCGTGAACAGCCCGCTACGCGATTCTCTGTGCATCTCAAGAGGGGAAGTAGCCCAGGCGTCTTTCAAGTGCGACGACTTTAGTTCGATTGAATTCACGGATGCGCTTGCGGATGTCGGTCCGTGCGGCCGGGACATAGGCCAACTTCCGCTGTCCAAGGTGCGGAATCAGCGCCGCTGACGGTTCTATGCGGCGAAGGCATGGTGGCGGATGAGTCATGTCAATACTATCCCCGCATCTCCATCGTTCACTTGTAGGAGATAGCCGCTGTTTGCAGGTGTTGAATGCCCTGCTTGACGTCTGGATCACGGCAATGCTGGTCGATGGTTGTCTGCGGCAGCAATGCTAGCAATGACCAATGCCAACTTCGCGACACCGCGGTTTTGCCTCCTAACGATATGGCGTGCACAGAGGGGTGACAGGCGAGGCCAAGGCGCAGTTTCATGCGGTCACAGAAATCGATGTGTTAGCCGAATACGGGCACTGCTTTCGGGGGCCGGGAAGCCCTCGGAAAACTGACGCAGCCGATAATTTCGCCGTGCCAGCCGATACAGATGACCCGTGGTCCCGCGAGAGCCGGCACGAGCGTCAGAATTCGGTGCATTCGGATGGCTTTACGAGCACCAATCGCGATGACGACGCGCCGAACGTACCTAGCCCTAGACGGAAAAGGCGCCGTTCAATTCTGCGGGAACTTGTGGTGCCACTCGCCGTTGTCCTCGTGCTTACCGTTGCGGGCGGCTATGCCTTCGTGTATCTCATCGGCCGACATTGATTCATTGCTGATCAGCAGTCGATTTTGGGGCGACACCAAAATTGTCCCTGTCGAGTTTGCTGCACACCCAGTGGCGCACGCCGCAAGCAAGTCGTCTAAGCCAGGTATCGAGGCGCGCACGCAAGCATTCACGACCGCCGCCGCGTGACGGATCAGGGCGTGCGCTCGAACGCCGGGTCTTCGCCTTTCGAGCGTGCCTCGCCGATGCGCTCGGCGTCGAAGATCTCCATCTCTTCCACCGGCGTCCTGGGCTCGGCGTCGCGTGCAGCGTTCTCAACCTGGCCCGACTCGATGAACCTCTCCACCGACGCACGATGGCGCTGCGCGGCGTGGAGGTCGCCATCGACAAGAGGCGTGCTGGCGGGGGTCGGTAGTTCTGGCATCGTGGGGCTCTTGATTGTGTTGACGCGTTTCATTGGATCTCCATCGAAGGGCGGGCGTTGTCGCCGGGTGTTCAGAACGCAACTCAGCATCCATCACGCCGACCGTCGCAGCTCCTCGGCATGCTCCGGATACAGTGCCACCGGCCTCGGGTCTTCGCGCTCGCCGGCCAGTTGGTCGGCGTATCGGTGATTGACGTCGCGATGGTGGGCTTCATCGTCGCGTACCCGCAGCACCATGTCGCGCAGTGTCGCGGCAGGCGGCAGCTTCCAGTAGTGACGGGCGATGGCGGGCGCCGCCACGTTCGGTATGCGGCCGGCATCGATCTGCGCCAGGTACAGCGTGTAGCTCAGCACTGCCTCTTCCTCGAAGTAGCCGACGACGCGGTGCGCCGTGCGGGCCGACACCAGGTAAAGCAGGAAGAAGCCGACATAGAACAGCCACTGCACGCCGATGATGACGCCGCGCTCGAAAGCCGTCGGCCGGGCAATCGCCACGAAGCTCATCAGGTGCATGCGTTCGTTCTCGGCCTCTTCCATCAGGGTGCGGATCCAGCCCTGGTCATCGACCATCCGGCGCAGGCAGCTCAGGTGCGTGATCGTGGCGCCGACCATGCCCGGCACGGCAGCCACGGTTTCGAGCACGATCGCGCGGTGGCCATAGCGCTTGGCAAAGAAGGTGTCGGCACACCAGCGCAACAGTCTCGTGAAGGCCAGGGCCACACGGTCGGCGCCGCTGCGCGGCTCGCGATGCTTGTCCGGTCGGGATGGCGCTTCAGTGGCAGTTTCGCGCGCGTCGCTGGTCATGCTCGGGGTCTCCTGTGCTCGAGGCCCAGTATTCAGCCGATGCCGCTCGGCGTCTGTCAGCCGGCCGCGAGCCAATTTGTCAGACCCGGACTACGCGCCGGGTGCGGCTGCACATGCGGCCTCTTCCTACACGCAAGCGCGTTGGCGCCTGATTCGCACCGGGCCATTGAAAGTCGAAGATGGCTCATCGCAGGCAAGGCAGGGCTCTCCCCGGCACTGATTGCGTGGGACAGAAGACTGTTTCAACTTCAAGGACCTCATCATGAACACTCGCCTCATCAGCTCCATCGCCATGGCGACCATCGCTGCTTCAGCGCTCGGCGCCTGCGCCGGGATGTCCACCCGCGACAAGAACACCGCCGCCGGCGCCGCCATCGGCGGCGTGGCCGGTGCCGTGCTCACCGGCGGCAGCACCGTCGGCACCGTCGGCGGCGCCGCGGTCGGTGGCGTGATCGGCAACCGGGTCGACCCCAACAAGAGGTAAGCAAGGGTCTGCCGCTGCACGCAGCGCCGCGGGGCGACGCGTGCAGGGCAAGCCGCGGGCCTCGGAGCTGGCCGACAGCCGTCGGTGTGCTGTCCGACAGACGGCGCAGTGCATTGCGCCGAGGCTGCGGCTTCGCGCGCCGGCGTTGCGAGTCCCCCTCGGGACCCTGTCCCCGTTCTCTTCGCCGGACAAAATCGGCGCCTTCAGGCGAGCAAGCACCGCGTCGATCTCTGGCGTGATCTCGATATCGACTGCAGCGTCGGTCTCGCCTTGGCGCGTCCGATTGATGCGCACAAGTCTGCCGTCCGCATCGCGCCGGTCCGTCAAGTTTCGCCCCCGTCCACGCGATGGTGTCTTCGGGGCGCTGCAGCGTGCGATGGACCAGTTCCGCCATTGACGAAACCTGTACCGGTGCAGTTGCCAGCGTTGCATGCATCTCATCGTCTTCAACGTAACGATCGTGCTTGGTTTCCTTGTTGCGCTTCACGCCTTTGCAGGGGTTCGACTTCACTCCGCCCTGGCCGGTCCGGATGAGCCATGTGAACATCGACGAAAGGCAGGCCTTCTCGCGATTGGCCCGCACACTGCGCCCGAGTTCCAGGTTTGTGTCCAGGTACTCGGCACCGTGCAAGGGCTCGATACCAACTGGGTAGATCGCGCCGAAGAACGCTTTCAAGGGTATCGATTCGCGTGCGTAGTCCTCCAGAGTCCTTGGGGCAAGGCCGCTCGCCGCAACGCGCCTACGGCACGCACTGATGAAGGCGTCGAGGAAGACCCTGGCCGCGGGTCACGGCGTAGCCCGAGGCGATCGGGACGATGGCCGCGCTGGCGGCGAGGAAGCTGTCGCGTGCGTCCATGGTGAGTCTCCAGTGAACTCAGCCGGCGGCGAGCCAGTCTTTCAGCTCGTCGGCGTGTTCCTGTTCGTCGGCGAGGATGTCTTCGAGCAAGCGCCGCGTGGTCGGGTCCTTGTCGCCGATCAATCCGATGATCTGGCTGTAGGCCTCGATGGCCACGCGTTCGGCGATCAGGTTGGCCTTGATCATGGCTTTCAGGTCGGTCGAGTCGTCGTAGCTGGCATGGCTGCGGCTGGTCAGCGAATCGGGCGAAAAGTCGGGCTCGCCGCCGAGTTGCACGATGCGCTCGGCCAGGCGGTCGCCATGGCCGGCTTCGGCGTTCGCGTGGACCAGGAACTCCTCGGCGATCTTCGGCGAGGCCAGGCCCTGGGCGGTGAAGTGGTGGCGCTTGTAGCGCAGCACGCAGACCAGCTCGGTGGCCAGCGAATCGTTGAGCAACTTGATGATGTCTTCGCGCCAGGGGCCGTAGCTGGGCGTCACTGCGCCCTGGTCCAGGCTGCGCCGCGCCGCATCGATGGCCGCTTCGTTCAGGCGCATCGGCTTGGTCTCGGCCACGGGC
Organism: Burkholderiales bacterium; assembly: GCA_031389585.1. Classification (GTDB taxonomy): domain Bacteria; phylum Pseudomonadota; class Gammaproteobacteria; order Burkholderiales; family Burkholderiaceae_C; genus CADEEN01. The sequence goes on from JANMSS010000025.1 coordinate 19,250, forward strand.
AGGGCGGTGATGTTGCTGGGTTCGCGTTTGTGGGCCATGGCGGGTTCCTGGGTTGTCGGCGTTGGCTCTTTGCGATTGCGTACCGAGCCGATTCGATGACTGTATGAATACCGGCCCGGGGCAACCATCGGCGCGAAATACCTGCGCCTGTAGGACGAAGCCGCGTTGCCCGCGCTCGCTCATTGCGACGCGGCGGCTGACAGGTGCGCGGGCAACGCCATCGGTACCGGTTCGGGCGAAAGCGGAATCACGAAGCAAGACTTGCCAAGCAGGGCCGGCCAGGCCAGCGTTTCACCGGGTCGCAGCAGCACCGCCTGCAACGGCGCGGCAGCGGCAAGCGCGGCGGCAGCGTCCACGCGCAACAGGATGAAGCGCAGGTGTCGTCCATCGCGTTGCAGCCTCAACTCCGCGCGCGGCCAATGCGATGGCAGGCAAGGGTCGAATGAGAGCTCGTCGGCATCGATGTGCAAGCCGAAGATCGATTCGACCGCTGCGCGGTGCATCCAGGCCGCAGCGCCCGTGTACCAGCTCCAGCCGCCGCGGCCGACATAGGGCGGCTGCGTGTACACATCGCCCGCCATCACATACGGCTCGATGGCGTAGACCGCACCCTGCGTGGCGTGCTGCGCGCGGTGCGCGGGGCTCAGGTAGCGGAAGTAGCGGTAGACGCTGTCTCGGTTGTCGAGTGCCGGCGCGTGCGCGCGCGCGTACCCGGCCTGTGCCATCAGCGACCACACTCCGCCATGCGAATACTGGCCGCCGTTTTCGCGCACGCCCGGCGGGTAGGCCTGGATGTAGCCCGCGCTCGGCGTCGCGTGCACCAGCGGCGGGTCAAGCAGCCGGATCAGCCCGGCTTCGTGATCGACCAGATGCTCTTCCACCGCTGTCAACGCGATGCGCTGCAAGGCCGGCGGGGCGGCGTTGGAAAGCACCGACCAGGCCTGTGCGATCAGGTCGATGCGGGCCTCGGGGTTGGTGTGCGAACCCAGCGGCGTGCCATCGTCGAAGAAGGCGCGCTTGAACCACTGGCCGTCCCAGGCCGCGCCGTTCAAGGCCTGCGTCCAGCCCTGCGCGGCTTGCTGCCAACGCTGCGAGCGCGCCGTGTCGCCACGCGCTTGCGCCAGCGGCGCGAAGTCGGCTACCACGCGGCACAGGAACCAGCCCAGCCAGACCGATTCGCCGCGGCCTTCGATGCCGACGCGGTTCATGCCGTCGTTCCAGTCGCCGCTGCCCATCAGCGGCAGGCCGTGCGCTCCCACCCGCAGGCTGCGGTCGATGGTGCGCGCAGCATGCTCGTACACGCTGGCCTCCTCGCTGCTGATGCCCGGCGTGTAGTACGCATCCTCGGCACCGTCGGGGATCGCCGCGCCGTCGATGAAGGGCACGCGCTGCTCGAGCAGCATGGCGTCGCCGGTGGCACGCAGGTAGTGCACGCAGGCGTGCGGCAGCCACAGCAGGTCGTCGGAGAAATGCGTGCGCACGCCGGCACCGCCGGGGCTGTGCCACCAATGCTGCACATCGCCCTCGGGGAACTGGCGCGAGGCCGCGAGCACGATCTGCTCGCGCAACACGTCCGGCGCGGCCCAGGCCAGTGCCATGGCGTCCTGCAACTGGTCGCGAAAACCCGTTGCCCCGCCCGCCTGGTAGAAGCCCGCCTTGGCCCAGAGGCGGCACGACAGGGTCTGGTACAGCAGCCAGCGGTTGACCATCGCATCGAACAGCGGGTCGGGTGTCTGCACGGTGGTGGCGCCGAGCAAGCGGTCCCAATGGCGGCGCACCTGGGCGCTGCGCTCGGTGGCCGAGGTCGTTGCGGCCACCGCCGCGAGTTGACGCGCGGTGTCGGGGCTGTCGGCGTAGCCGAGCAGGAAGACCCGCTCGGTGCTTTCGCCGGCGGGCACCGTCAACTTCGACGACAGCGCCGCGCAGGGGTCCAGGCCGCTGCCGCTGCGCTGGCCGAAATTGTCGGGCAGTACCAGGCCGCCGCGGGCGTCGAAACACTCGCGCCGGTCGCAGGTCCAGTCTTCGGTTTCTTCGGCGGCACCGGCGATGGCCAGGAAGGCGGTGCCGTCGCCGAAGCCGGCCGAGCGGTCGCGTTGCGTGCACAGCAGCGCCGTGAGTTTGTGTGCGGGCAGGCGCTGGCGGTGCAGCGCCGTGTGCACCGTGCTGCGGTCGCTGCGGTTCGCACCCATCATCCACTCGGCGATGCCGACCGCACGCCAGTGCAACGTGCGTGAGCTGCGGTTGGCGACGTGCAACCGTATCTGCTTGACCGAGGTTGCGGCGTCGACGCACCAGGTCACCGTGACTTCGACCTCGCCGCGGCGATGGCGAATGCTGCTCCTGCCCTGGCCATGCGTGACCTGGTAGCTCCCGGCCTCGATGCTGCCGTCGGCGGCCGCCCCCCAGGCCGAGGGTGTCACGCTCCAGGCCTGCCGGCTCCTGCGGTCCTGTAGCAGGAACCATTCGGCCGGCGGGTCGGCCACCGGGTCGTTGGACCAGGCGGTGAGCTGGTTCAGCCGGCTGTTGCGCGCCCAGGTGTAGCCGCCGCCGGCTTCCGACAACTGCGTGCCGAAGCCGGCGTTGGCCATTACGTTGACCCAGGGCCGGGCTGGCCGCAAGGCGTTGCCAACCTCGAAGCTGAATTCGCCCGTCTGCGGCAGGAACGCGCCGACGGGTGCCGGCACCACGGTCGTGGCCACCGCGGCCAGCGCCACGGCTGCGGTCGAAGTGTCGTGGCGCAACTCGAAGGCCTCTTCGTGCAACTCGCACCACTCCTGCACATGATGCGGCAGCGGGCGGCCATCGGCGCGCATGCGCACACGCGCCAGGGATTGGAGGGTGCTCAGCTCGTCGGCCGACAACTCGTCGGCGCGCAGCACATGCAGGCCGGTCGTGGACGGGCCGTGCAGGCTGGCTTCTGCACTGTCAACGCCGCCATCGACACCATGGCGCTCGCGCAGCGCGGCGATCTCGCGCTGCAGCGCCATCTGGTACGAGGCCGCTTCGGCATTCACCACCACCAGGTCGCAGGCCACGCCCCCCCAGGCCCACAGGCGCAGCGCCTGGGCCAGCGAGCGCAGCAGGCCCAGGCCCTGGGTCACGCCGGCCGAGACCAGGATGATCGGCCGGTCGCCCGAAATGCCGAAGCGCCACAGCAAGCGGCGGTCGCACACGCCCGCGGGCGCGCCGTCGGCCAGCGCAGCGCTCTGCGGCCGGGTCAGGCTCAACACCAGGGGCGTCGTCAGGCTCTGGATCGCGGCGAAGTTCTCGGCGCTGATGCGCAGCGCGCGCAGGCGGATGCCGCTCAGCGTGGCTGACATCAGCGAGGCGCGCTGGATGTGGCTGGGCTGGCGGTACTTGTCGATCACCGCGCGCAGGGTCTCGCCGTTGTCCGAGGCAGCGGTGGCGAAGGTCAACTCGGCCTTGCCCTGCGGCGCGATGCGCAGGCGTACCGACAGCGCGCAGACCGGGTCCAGGCCGGTGTCGAGCAGGGTGTTACCGCCATCGACGGCATCGCCCGGCGCGGGATGGGCTTCGTGGGGCAAGGCGTCGAACGAAGCCAGCGGCTGACTCGCCGCGCGGTTGCGGCCGAGCCAGCGTTGGCGGTCGGTCTGCACCCGCACGCTGACCACCTGAGCGTCGTTGTCGGCCAGAAAGTGCGCCGCTTGCAGGCCCTGCTCGCTGGCCAGCCGCGGTTTGCGTTCGAACAGCAGCGCCTGGTGCGCGGCCAGCCACTGCGCGCGTACGAACAGGTTGCCGAAGGCCGCGTGGGCTTCGTCGGCGCGCGGGTCGGCCAGCGTCACCTCGAAGGCCGACATCAGCTCGATGTCGAGCACCCGGTCGCCCAGGTTGCGCAGCTCGACGCGGCGGAACTCGATGTCGTCTTCCGGGCTGACCCAGACCGTGGTGTGGGCCTGCAGCTCGGGCCAGGCGGCGTCGAAGCAGACGCGGTCGGCGTGGTACAGGCTTTTGTAGTGCGCGGCCGGGTCGGGCGCCGGGTGCTGGGTGATCGACACCGGCTGGGGCTGCTGGTCCCAGCGCAGGTAAAAGAAGCTGCCGTGGGCATCGCGCAGCGCATCGTCGCGGCTGCGCGTGATGCCGCTGGCGCCCCAGCGGCTGGTGCCGGCGCCGTTGGCGCGCAGGGTCACGCTGTAGCGGCCGTTGCCCAGCACATGCGTCGGTTGCAGCGCCGCGTCGCCGGGCAGCACCTCGCGCAGAAAACTCGGCGCGCGGCGACGTTGCGGCGACAGCCATGGCGGCGCCGACGGCGGCGCGAAGAGCAGCGAGACCTCGCGCGGCGCGCGCTCGTGCAGCAGAGAGGCCACGGCTTCGATATGCGGGTTGGCCATGCCCCAGCGCCGCACCACACCGCCCAGCAGCACATTGGCCAGGGCCACGATGGTCATGCCCTGGTGGTGCGACATGAAGGTGGCCACGGGGGTCGCGACCTCGCTGTCGGTCTGCCGCGAGGCCGTGAAATCGAGTGCTTCGATGAAGCCCAGGTCGCCACGCGCGCGCAGCGCTTGCAGTGCGGCGAAATTGACGCAGGCGCCATGCGCGGCGATCTGCGCTGCCAGCGCAGTGGCATAGGGCGCGATCACCAGCTCATCCGGCGGCGTGCGCCGCAGCGCCAGCCGCGGCACGCCCTGCGGTGCGTACTGGTAGGCGAGGGTGTGGTCGCGCCCGGCATGGGCCGATTCCGAAATACCCCAGGGCACGCCATGCGCCTGGCCATAAGCGATCTGCTCGCGCAGCGCGGCGTGGCAGGCATCGCGCAGCACGCTGCCATGCGGCTCGTCGAGCACCTGGGTCGGCATCAGGTACTCGAACATCGAGCCCGACCATGAGCGCAGGCCAGCGCGCTGGCCGACGGCATAGAAGGGCCGCCCGAGCGAGGCCCAATGGCTCACCGGCACATCGCCCTTGGCGATGGCCAGCAGGCTCGTCAGGCGCGACTCGGAAGCCAGCAAGTCGTAGAAGCCGGCATCGAGTTCCTGCTCGGCGACGCGGTAGCCGATGTGGAACAGGTGGCGTTTGCGGTGGTAGAGAAAACCGAAGTCCGCGGCCCAGGCGAGCTGTTCGCATTCGCGTGCGACGTCGTTCAGGCGCTGCAGCGTGGCCTCGTCCTGCGGCGCGCGCGCCAGCTCGCGGCAGGCCTGGGCCACCGCGAGCAGATGCCCGGCAAAGTTGCCGCTGTCCACCGTGGACACATACATCGGCAGCAGCGGCGCACCGCTCTGGGTGTCGTACCAGTTGAGGAAGTGGCCGCGGTGGCGTTGCAGCATGGCCAGCGTGGCGAGCGTGGCTTCGAGGCGCGTCAACAACTCGCCGGTGCCGATCCAGCCGAAGGCCTTGGCGCAGGCCGCGCTGAGCAGGTACAGGCCGATGTTGGTCGGCGAGGTGCGGTGCGCCAGCATGTCGTGCGGCAGGGTTTGCAGGTTGTCGGGCGGCAGGTGCCTGTCTTCGGGCCCGACGCAGCGCTCAAAAAAGCGCCAAGTGTCGCGCGCGATGCCATGCAGGTAGGCCTGGTCGACGGGCGGCAGCGCGGCGTCCTTGCGCGGCGGCTGCGGCCGGCTGACCCACCAGGTCCACAGCGGCGAGGCGGCCCAGAGCAGGCACAGCAGGCCCGCCAGCAGCGGGTAGGGCGTGCCCGCCGCGAGCATGCCGCCGAGTAGCGCCAATGCCACCAGCGGCACGCTGCCATGCCGGCGCAGCAGTGCCGCGAACTCGGTCCTCACCGAAGCCTGCACCGCGGCAGCGGTGGTCCATTGCAGCAGGTGGCGGCGGCTGACACTCATGCGGTAAAGCGCACGCACGATCGCATCCACCGCCATCAGCGCGTGTTGCAGCAATTGCGCCAACTGCCACAGGCCGGCCCACAGGACACGGGCGAGATCGGCCACGGCCTGGTGGTAGAAGTGGCGCTTTGCCAGGTCGTCGCGGCTGGGCGAAAAACCCGCCACTGCGCCCATCAGCGGCCCAGCCGCATACGCCGCCAGCACCAACAGCAGGGCCGCCGTGGGCGCGACGAAGTCGGTCACCAGGGCCCACACCAGCAGGGCCAGCGACATCGGCGCCACCAGCGAGCGGCGCAGGTTGTCGAACATCTTCCAGCGGTCGATCGCGCGCAGGCGGTAGCGCCGTGGTTGCAGCAGGATCGGCAGCAACTGCCAGTCGCCACGCATCCAGCGATGTACCCGCCACAGCGCCACGTCGGCGTGGAAGGGCGCGTCTTCGATCACCGCGATGTCGGTCACGGCGGCGCAGCGCGCCATCGCGCCTTCGACCAGGTCGTGGCTCAGCACCAGGCCTTGGGGCAGGTGGCCGGCCAGCACGGCGTGCATCGCACGCACATTGAGCAGGCCCTTGCCGGTGAAGCTGCCGGCGCCGAACAGATCCTGGTAGACCTCGGAGCTGGCGGCGCTGTAAGGGTCGATGCCGCATTGGCCGGCGAACAGCCAGTGGTAGAGCGTGAAGTCGCGTGGCGCCGGCAGCGGGGTGACGATGCGCGGCTGCAGGATGCCGTAGCCGCGCAGCACGCTGCGGCCGTCGGCGTCGAGCTCGGGCTGGTTGTCCGGGTGCGCGGCCACGCCGACCAGCTCGCGCAGCTTGCCCGGCGGCAGTTGGGTGTCGCTGTCCAGCGTGACGATGTAGCGCGTGCCCGGCGCGATGTGCGAAGCCGCACCGAGGTCGAGGAACTCGGCCTGGGTGCCTTCGGCCAGCGCGGCGACGAGTTGCTCGAGCTTGCCGCGCTTGCGTTCCCAGCCGATCCAGCGCTGCTCGGTCTGGCTGAAGCTGCGGGCGCGATGCAGGACGATGAAGCGCGGCGCGACGTCGTCCTTCGCGTGCGCGGCGTTGAGTGCAGCGATCTGCTGCACCACCCCGGTCAGCAGGGCATCGTCGCTCGGTGCCTGCGCGGTGTCGGCATCGGCCCAGTCGGTGAGCAGCGCGAACTGCGCCTGCTTCTCAGGATTGGCCAGGTAATGCAGTTGCAGCCGGTGCACCAGCTCCTGGCTCGATGCGGCACTCGTCAGCATGGCGGGGATGACGACCATCACCCGGTGCTCTGGCGGGATGCCGCCGGCCAGCGCCAGCCGCGACAGGGCTTTCGGACGGGCGGATTCGCTGATCAGCCGGTTGATGACGGCCACCAAGGCCTCCGAGGCCGGCCACAGCATCAGCGCCGCGCCCAGGCCCGTCACCCAGGGCGCTGGGGCACTGGTCAGCCCGGCCGCGTGCCGCGCCAGCATCCAGGCCACCAGCCCGAGCGTGCCCAGCAGCAGCAGGCCGAGGTAGCTGGGCAGGGCCAGGCGGCGCACGAGCGGGCGCCAGGCGCAGGCCAGCCGTTCGTCCAGGCCGAGTGCGTGCACGAGGGTCGGCCGGCCTGCGCCGCGCAGCCAGTGGCTGGCCACGCGCCTGGCGTTGTCGCCGTCGTCGGCCGCATGCATCAGGTCGAGCAGGGTTTGCGCGACCGCGCCTTCGCTGCGGCCGCTCTTCTTGGCCAGGCGCTCGATGCCGTGCAGGGTTTGGTCGCGCGTGAGGGCGTGCTCGGCCTCGAACAGCGGCGAGGTCAGCATCAGGCGCATCAGGGCGCTGGTGCGGGCGACGATGTCGGGCCAATCGGCGTCGCCGATGGCGCGCAGCGACATGAGCGCGTTGCTCACGCTCAGGTTGTCGGCCGCCTGGTCCGCGATCTGCTGGGCCTGCATCGCGGCCGGGTCGGGCAGGGCCTGGCGCAGCCAGGCCTGCAGTTCGGCGCGGTCGCCGCCGTCACCGGCGGTGCGGCCGTCCTGCAGGCGTTGCGCCAGTTGGGTCAGGAACACCCGGCCGACGCCGCGCCGCTCGAGCAGCGCGTGCACCTCTTCGAGCGCCGCTACCGCGCAGGTGTCGAGGCGGTCGCAGCACAGGTTGGCGACTTCGCGCGCGGCCTTGGTGGTGGCCACGCGTTCGGCCAGGCGGCGCAGGTTCTCGATCAGTACCACGCGCAGGGTGGTCGGCAGGGCCCACATCTCGGCCAGCTTGAGTTCGCGCGTTTCCTGGTAGGCGCTGAGGTACTGCATCAGCAGCGCTTCGTCGAAGGCGCCGTCGGTGTGGGCGACGAAGGCCCAGGCCACCCCATAGACGCGCGGCAGGCCGGCCAGGGGCTCGTCGATCAGCATCGGCAGGCTGCGGAAATAGCTGCGCGGCAGGCCCTCGTGGATCGCCTTCAACTGCACTTCGATCAGGTGGAAGTTGTCGAGCAGCCACTCGGCCGCCGGGCTGATGTCGTAGCCGGTGCTGGCCTGCACGCCGATGTAGCGGTGGGCCTCGCGCAGGGCGCGCATGTTACTGCGCAGGCGCGGAAAGAAGGTCGCGGCGCGCGGGCGTGCCAGCGCGGCGCGGTGCGTTTCGCCCAGGCTGCGACCATGCTGCACAAAGCGCTGCAGGCCGAAGATCTCCGAGCGGATCGGTGGCGCGACCGCGCCGCGCGCACCGTCGAGCATGTCGCGCAGGCCCTGAGGCGACGCCGGCATCAGGCGCAGCAGGCCGGATGCCGCCATGGCCTATAGCGCCAGCGAGGCGAGGCCGATCAGCAGGGTCGCCACCACCAGGGTCGTCACCAGGCGCGACGCCAGGAAGCCATTCAGCGTTTCGGCCACGCAATGCAAGGTGATCAGGCGCCCATGGGCGCCTTGGCAATGGCCCAGGTGCTCGCCCAATGCAGACAACTCCATCGGCGTGGTGTCGGCGCAGTTGCTGAACGTCGAGGTGCTCCAGTTCGGAGCGGGGTGGGCTCGGGGTGCGATGGTGGGCTCCGCCCGCACGGCCGCTGGGCCGAACGGAAAATGGGATTGAGACAGGCGAACGGGCGAACGGTGGTGGTTTCAGGCCGGCCGCAGCAGTGCGCCAGGTCGATGCTAGGCGCGTCGCGCCACGATGTCTGTCGGAGAGCGCACAGAGCCATGTAGGAGCCGTCCTAGTACGGATGCACGCGGTTACCAGGGCACTGTGCGCCAGCACACAGACTGCGCTGCGCGCAGGCTCCTATCGTCATGCCAGCCGCCGCGGTTGGCGGCGATGGAGGGCAGCATGCTTCTATCGACCTTGCAGCGCCTCGGGCGCAGTGCTTTCGACGGCTCCTCGTTCCTGGTCGTGCCGGCCGCCGATGGCCCGGTGTGCCAGCATCCCGTCGACCTGCAAAGACTTGAGGCGCGCCTGCGTGATGCAGAGGCCCTGGCTTGGCCGTGCTTCATGTCCCTGCACGCCGTACGCGACGGCGCCCACATCGTCGACTTCGAGTGGGACGATGCCAGCGTCGGCGCAGCGCGGATGTTGTGCGGCCGTGCCGGTGGCCTGATCGGCCAGCGACTGGTCGAGGTGTTGGCCGGCCGCCCCGGCGGCGGCGAGGTGTTCAACCAGTACTGGCGCGTGGTCGAGTTCGGCGCGGCCCGCGCGGTGCAACAACGCATCGAATTCAACGACTCGGTCGAGGTCCTGCGCCACGCCACCCTGCGCCTGCACGACGGTGTGGCGGTGACGCTGACCAATCTGAGCGCGCTGCGGCGTGCACTGGCGCTGCGCCGCGAGATCCATGCGCGCGCGCTGATGGTGACGGACTTCGCGTAGGCAAACGCGTACGCGCCCCGGCCCGTCGCGCTGCGGCAGGGCGGGGCGCGGGGTCGATCAGCGTGTGCCGACGACTTCGATGTCCACCCGCCGATCGGGCTGCAGGCACGCGATCAGCTTGGCGTTGGGCGTGTTGCCCTTGCAGTCTTCGGGCTTGGTCACCGGCGCCATCTCGCCCTTGCCTTGCGCCGACACCTTGTTGCCATCGAGGCGGCCGTTGCTGACGAGGTAACGCATGACCACATCGAGGATAGGGAGTTCAATCGCCCTGTTTCTCGCTCCAACCTGTCCAACGAACGCGCCCCCGGCTCGCAGTCGATCGACTGGCGCACGTGCCAGGGCCGATGGCGCGCTCCATGCACCCGTGCCTGCCGTGGCTGCATGCCTTGGCAGCGGTCACGGCGGTTCACGTCCGCAGGAACGACAGCAGCGCATCATTGAACGCCTGCGCGTGCAACAAATTGAACCCGTGCGGCGCACCGTTCACTATCACCAGCTTGCTGTGGAGCACGGCGCGGTGGGTGCGGCTTCCGCACCGCGACGAACTTCATTGCCATCGCCTACTTGCGCATGTCCAAGCTCAAGCATCTGCCGGCTCATCCATTCGCGCCCGCCCTCGTCAAATGAGACTGTCGCGTTCCACACGAAACGGCATAGAGCCAAGCCAGCGCCGCATGCTGTGCCGACTGGTGGCACAGGGCGATCGCGTCGCGGCGCTGCGACTCGGTGACCCGCAGCGCACCGTTGGCCGAGAAGAAGTCCCTGGTGAACTGGTCGAAGTAGGCACTGCGGTCCTGCTCGAGCGCCTGCTTCTTCTGTTGCGCCTTCTCGGGCGTGAGCGGGCCTTCGGGGTTGTCGCCCGTCTTCATCAGGTACGGCGGCACGGCCGCGGCAAACACCACGCTGTGCAGGCGCGATTCGCCGCATCGGGCGATGTGGCGCGCCACTTCGCCCCCGCCCATCGAGAAGCCCACCAGCGTCACGTCCTGCAGCTCGCACTGGCCCATGACGCGCTGCAGGTCGTCGGCCAGCGCGTCGCAGCTGTAGCCTGATTCCGGCTTGTCCGAGCGGCCGAAGCCCCTGCGGTCATAGGGCACCACGCGATAGCCGGCGGCTTGAAGCACCGACACCTGCGGCTCCCAGGCCTGGGCGGACAGCGGCCAGCCATGAATCAGCACCACCGGTCGGCCGCCGCCACCGCTGTCGTCGATGTGCAGGCGCACGGTGTCAGCCGGTGCCGTGTCGGCGCTGCTCGAGTCCTCCGGGTTCACCATGGTGCCAGCGGCGGCGCCACCGAGTGCGCCGGCAACCGCACCCAGCGCGCCACCGACCAGCACACCCACCGGGCCAGCCACCACGACGCCGATGGTGGCACCCGTGGCCGCACCGGCCACCACGCCGCCACCTATCAAAACCGACTTGGCCTCGCGCTCGGCCTCCTCGGGTTGCATCGGAATCTGTGCCGCGGGATTCGGGTCCTGCGACGGAATGCCGTGGCCGGGGCGGGCCTGCTCGGCAAGGTCTTCGTCGACAGATGCAGCGCTGGACGGCGGGATGGCGGATGGGTTCATGGGCCTCTCCTGAGTGAGTCGACGATGGATGCGAGCACGAGGCTCTGCGCATGCCTGGGTCACGGGTGCGTTTTCACTGGTAGCCGATGCCCATCACATAGTTGCGCAGCAGCGCCTCTTCGTGATTGCCAGCGGCGAGCAGCGCCCGCAGCCCGTCGCGGGCATTCACGACCCCAAGCAGCTTGTTGTCCGAGTCGACCAGCAGCACATGGATGAGTCCGCGCTCGTGCATCATCGCCAGCACATCGGAAAGCAAATCCTCAGGCGCGCAGGCATCAAACCCTGCCGTCATCACTGCGCCTGCACCGGTGGTGAAGAAGTCGGCTTGACCCAAACCCAGGCGCCTGACCAGAACGGTCTCCGTGATAGTGCCCAGGGGTGATCCCGCAGCATCACACACCGCAACGACGTTGATTTGCGCGCTCGACAACAGCGCGGCCACCTCGACCAGCGCGCTGTTAACCGTCACCGTCAGCAATCGCGAACGGGCCACCGCTTCGATGCTGCTGACCCGCAAAGGTGCCACGGCCCGAGCCTCTGCATCGGCCACCGGCGGGCTCTCGGGGCTGGCGCTGGTGGGTAGGACGGGTGTCGTCGCGCTCATTGCGTCAACGCAGCTTCAAGCTGCGCCTTGTTCATCGTCGAGCGCCCCTTCACGTCATTCTGACGGGCCTCATTGCGAAGCTGGAGCAGCGTTCGACCGCCGGGACCCTGATGCGAGCGCAGGCCGCCGCGCCGGCCGGCCGACATGTCGTTGAGCGACGAGGCGCTGGCCTGCACGGACTCGCCGTGTTGCGCCCGCTC
>JANMSS010000035.1:0-2724 GCA_031389585.1 Burkholderiales bacterium
ATGGCGCGCATGCGCGGACACAAGGTGGCAGGGCAAGCCGGCTCGGTGAAGACCGTGATCGGCCGCGCCAAGGATTGGTTCTTGGGCAATTTCTAGTGACGGAACAAAGGGCCCGGCGAGGCTCTGATCTTGGTTGATGAAAAGTTTCTTTACGGCAACTGCACACTCATGAAGGAGAAAACCATGGCGATTGAAATGATCGAAGAATTTGACCTCGGTACCCGGATCAAGGTCATCGGCGTCGGTGGCGGCGGCGGCAACGCCGTCGAACACATGATCGCCAACAACGTGCAGGGCGTGGAATTCATCTGCGCCAACACCGATGCACAGGCCCTGAATCGCAGCAATGCGAATCAGATCCTGCAACTCGGCAGCACGGGTCTGGGCGCGGGCGCCAAGCCCGAGGCCGGCAAGGCCGCGGCCGAGGAGGCCGACGCGCGCATCCGCGAAGCGATCGACGGCGCGCACATGCTGTTCATCACCGCCGGCCTAGGCGGCGGTACCGGCACCGGTGCGGCACCGGTGATTGCCCGTGTGGCCAAGGAGATGGGCATCCTCACCGTGGGCGTGGTCACCAAGCCCTTCGAGTTCGAAGGCAACCGGCGCATGAAAGCGGCCGACATCGGGCTGGCCGAGCTCGAGGCCAATGTCGATTCGCTGATCGTGATCCTGAACGAGAAGCTGCTCGAGGTGCTGGGTGACGACGTGACGCAGGAGACGGCCTTCGGCCACGCCAACGACGTGCTGCGCAACGCCGTGGGCGGCATCAGCGACATCATCCACATCCCAGGTCTGGTCAACGTCGACTTCGAAGACGTCAAGACCGTGATGAGCGAGCCGGGCAAGGCGATGATGGGCACAGCCACGGCCAGCGGGCCGGACCGTGCCACCAAGGCCGCCGACGCGGCCGTGGCCTGCCCGCTGCTCGAAGGCATCGACCTGTCGGGAGCGCGCGGCGTGCTGGTGCTGATCGCGGCGAGCAAGGCGAACTTCAAGCTGAGCGAGAGCCGCAACGCGATGAACACGATTCGCCGCTACGCCGCCGAGGACGCGCACGTGATCTACGGCACCGCCTATGACGAAGGCCTGGGCGACCAGCTGCGCGTGACCGTCATCGCCACCGGCCTGTCACCGGCGCGGCGCATCCAGCAGAGCACGCCGATGAGCGTGGTGCACAGCGCCAGCGCGCTGCGCACGGGCACCGACAACCTGCCGATCCTGCACACCATGGCCGGCCAGATGGCCACGGGCCTGCCCGCGCAGCCCGACTACAGCCAGATGAGCACGCCCAGCGTCTGGCGTCACGGTCGCACGCAGGCCGCGGCCAAGGTCGACGCGCTGGCCAGCAACGGCATGGACGAGATCGAGATCCCGGCGTTTTTGCGCAAGCAGGCCGATTAGGGTGGACCACCCCCGTAGCGGCTTCGCCGCTCCCCCTCGAGGGGGCCGCGCCGGCGGCCGGGCAAAGCCCGATCCGCGGCGCGCGCTTGGACACGCACGCCGACCCCTGTCGCGCACGGTCTTGCACCGTGCGCGACAATCACTTTCATGCTGCAACAGCGCACCCTCAAGACACTCACCCGCGCCGTTGGCGTGGGCGTGCACAGCGGCCAGAAGGTCGAGTTGACGCTCGGCCCGGCGCCGCCCGACAGCGGCATCGCCTTTCGCCGCACCGACCTGCCGCAGCCGGTGACGATTCGCGTTGAACCGCGCTCGGTGTGCGACACGCGCATGGCCTCGACCATCAGCCTGGGCGGCGACCCCGGTGCGCCCAAAGTGCAGACCATCGAGCACCTGCTGTCGGCCTGCTCGGGCCTGGGGCTGGACAACCTGGCCATTGACATCACCGCTGATGAAGTGCCGGTGCTCGACGGCTCGGCGGCCAGCTTCGTGTTCCTGCTGCAGAGTGCGGGCATCGAGCTGCAGCCTGCCGCCAAGCGCTTCATCCGCGTGCTGAAAACGGTGGAGGTGCGCGAGGGTGAGGGCGAGTTGCTGAAGTGGGCGCGCCTGGCGCCGCACCACGGCTTCAAGCTGAGCTTCGAGATCGAGTTCAAGCACCCGGCGCTCAATGCCACCGGGCAAAGCGTCAGCTTCGACATGGGCTCGGGCCGCTACAAGCGCGACATTGCGCGCGCCCGCACCTTTGGCTTCAGCAACGACGTGGCAGCCATGCGCGCGCGCGGCCTGGGCCTGGGCGGCAGCATGGACAATGTGATCGTGGTCGACGACACCAAGGTTCTCAACAGGGGTGGCTTGCGCTACGACGACGAATTCGTCAAGCACAAGATCCTCGACGCCATCGGCGACCTCTACGTGGCCGGCCACCCGATGCTGGCCCACTACCAGGCCTTCAAGAGCGGCCACGCGCTGAACTTCAAGCTGCTGAGCGCGCTGCTGGCCGACCCCGGCAACTACGAGATGGTCAGCTTCGACAATGCCGACCAGGCCCCTGCGGGATTTGCCGATCTCGCCCCCGCCTGGTGATGCTCCTCCTGCGCCTGGTGTTCGGCCTGCTGCTGCTGGCCGCGCTGCTGTGCTTTGCGCTGTTCGCTTTCACCGGCCACCGAGGGTGGCGCCAGCGCGGCGTGCTGATCGTGAAATGGACCCTGATTGGTGCCGTCGGCGTCGGGCTCGTCATCCTGATTGAGCATCTGATGCCGCGATTGAACCTATGACGGTCTTCTACTGGGTCATGGCCACGCTGACGGTGGGCAGCTTCCTGCC
>JANMSS010000040.1:0-8393 GCA_031389585.1 Burkholderiales bacterium
CATGGTGCGATCGTCAGTCAGGGACGCGCGAGTGTAGGCGTGGGCGCTATTTCTTGCCGGCCGCAAGGGCACGCGCAATGCCGCGCAGGATGTGCACTTCCTCGTCGGTCACCTGCGCCCGGTTCAAGGCCTGGTTCAGGCGCGGGATCAGCTTCTTCGGCGCCGCCGGATCGAGATAGCCCACGCTCACCAGGGCTTCGCGCCAATGCTCGAGCAGGCCCTGCACGGCTTGCGCATCGGCCACCGCGGGCGCGGGCGTGCGCGGAGTGACGTGGTAGCCACCCAGGGCCTGCCGCCACTCGTAGGCGATCAGCTGCACCGCCTGCGCCAGGTTGAGTGACCCGTACCCCTGCGCGGCGGGAATCGACAGGCATTGGTGGCAGCGATACACATCGTCATTGGCCAGTCCAAAGCGTTCGCTGCCGAAAACGAAGGCGATGTTCGGCGGCGCATCTTTCAGCGTGGCGAAGTGGTCGCGCGGCGCCGCCGTGGGTGGGCCGAAGTCGCGCGGCGTCATCGCAGTGGCGCAGACATGGGCGATGCCGTCCAGCGCATCGGCCAGCGTGGCCACCACGCGGGCGCTGTCCAGCACGTCGGTGGCGCCGCTGGCCATGGCCAGCGCTTCGTCGTGGCCGAGCACGTCGTCATAGCGCGGCGCCACCAGCACCAGGTCGGTGAAACCCATCACCTTGATGGCGCGCGCGGCGGCGCCCACATTGCCGGCGTGGCTGGTGTTGACGAGCACGAAGCGGGTGAGGGGCAACGGGGGGGCAGGCATGGCCGGTTAAAATTGCGCCGCCCTGAACGCGAGCCGCGTCAGGCGCGGTGTCGATTGTCACCGCCCGCTCTTTCTCCCCGCCGATCGATCCCCGCCCTCGCCTCCCAGGTTGCCCCATGTCGCAAACGCTCCACCCGATGCTCAATGTCGCCGTCAAGGCAGCGCGCGCAGCCGGATCGATCATCAACCGCGCTGCCCTCGACGTCGAGCGCCTGCAGGTCACGAGCAAGGGCGTCAACGACTTCGTCACCGAGGTCGACAAGGCCGCCGAACAGGCCGTGATCGAGATCCTGCTCACGGCCTACCCAGGACACGCCATCCTGGCCGAAGAGTCGGGCCGCCAGCATGGCGCCAAGCACAGCGAGTACCTGTGGATCATCGATCCGCTGGACGGCACCACCAACTTTATCCACGGCCTGCCGATCTATTCGGTGTCGATCGCTCTGGCGTTTCGCGGCAAGATCGAGCAGGCCGTTGTGTACGACCCGTCACGCAACGACCTGTTCTACGCCAGCAAGGGCCGCGGCGCCTTTGTCAATGACCGGCGGCTGCGTGTGTCCAAGCGCCTGCGCATTGCCGAGGCCCTGATCGGCACCGGGTTCCCCTTTCGCAAGGGCGACAACCTCAAGCGCTATATGAAGATGATGGAAGAGGTCATGTCGCAATGCGCCGGCCTGCGCCGCCCGGGCTCGGCCGCGCTCGACCTGTGCTACGTCGCCGCGGGCTGGTACGACGGCTTCTTCGAGACCGGCCTCTCCCCCTGGGACGTGGCCGCGGGCTCGCTGATGATCACCGAGGCCGGCGGCCTGATCGGCAACTTCACCGGGGAGGCCGACTACCTGTACCAGCGCGAGGTGGTGGCCGGCTGCCCGAAGATCTATGGCCAGCTGGTTCAATTGCTGACGCCCTACACGCGGGTCATCAAGGACGGCGGCGATGCCGTGCCTGAGGTGAGCGCAGTGACTCCCGAAGCCGCGCTCGCCGCAGCCCTGGTCGACAGCGCCAGCCTGCCTGCGCCAGCCAAGCGCGCGTCGGTGCGCATCAAGAAGACTGACGCCACACCGGGTTGATCGATCGATCGGACTGAGAGTGGACTTCGCCGCCCACACCCCGGTCATGGCGCAATACCTGCGCCTGAAAGCCGAGCATCCGGACTCGCTGCTCTTCTTTCGCATGGGCGACTTCTACGAGGTCTTCTATGACGACGCGCGCAAGGCCAATCGCCTGCTGGACATCACGCTGACCTCACGTGGCGCCTCGGCCGGCGAGCCGGTGGTAATGGCCGGCGTGCCGGTGCACGCGCTCGAGGCCTACCTGGCCAAGCTGGTCAAGCACGGCGAGTCGGTCGCGATCGCTGAACAGGTCGGCGATGTGGCCACCGCCAAGGGACCGGTCGAGCGCAAGGTCGTGCGCGTCGTGACGCCGGGCACGATCACCGACAACGAGTTGCTGGCAGTGGGGCAGGATGCCCTGCTGCTGTCGATCACGCGCGACCGCGTCAGCTTCGGTCTGGCCTGGCTCGGCCTGGCCAGCGGCCGCCTGGGCCTGACCGAGTGCAGCGAACGCGAGTTGCCGGCCTGGCTGGCACGCCTGGATGCCGCCGAGTTGCTGTGCGCCGACCGCGATGCGCTGCCAGCGGCTGTGGCCGCCACTGGCATCGCGATCACGCAGCGACCCGGCTGGCAATTCGACAGTGCGCTGGGCGTGCGCAAGCTGTGCGCGCAATTGCAGGTGGCCAGCCTGGCCGGGTTCAACGCGCAGGACGTGCCGCTGGCCCATGCTGCCGCCAGCGCGCTGCTGGCCTATGCCGAGCACACACAGAGCCAGGCGCTATCCCACGTGCGCACCTTGACGGTCGAACGCGCCAGCGACCTGCTCGATCTGCCGCCGGCGACGCACCGCAACCTCGAGCTGACGCAGACGCTGCGCGGCGAAGCCAGCCCGACGCTGCTGTCGCTGCTGGACAGCTGCCGCACGGGCATGGGCAGTCGCACGCTCCGCCACTGGCTGACGCATCCGCAACGCGCGCGAGGCCAGGCCAGCGCGCGCCACGACGCCCTCGCCCAGTTGATTGCACAGGCCTATACCCCGCTGCGTGACGCGCTGCGCGGCGTCAGCGATGTCGAGCGCATCGTCTCGCGAGTCGCGTTGCGACAGGTGCGGCCGCGCGAACTGGCCGGGCTGCGACATTCGCTGCAGGTGCTGCCCGCGCTGCGCGCGACGGCCGCCAGCGGATCGGCGTTGCTGAGCGAATTGCACAGCGCGCTGCAACCCGACGCAGGCATCGTCGCCCTGCTCACGTCTGCGGTCGCCGACGAACCCGCCGTGCTGCTGCGCGACGGCGGCGTCATCGCCAGCGGCCACGACGCCGACCTCGACGAGCTGCGCGCGATCACGCAGAACTGCGACGCCTTCCTGCTCGAGCTCGAAGCGCGCGAACGCACGCGCACGGCCATCCCCAACCTGCGCGTGCAGTTCAACAAGGTGCACGGCTTCTACATCGAAGTCACCGCCTCGCATGTCGACAAGGTACCGGCCGACTACCGGCGCCGGCAGACACTGAAGAACGCCGAGCGCTACATCACGCCCGAACTGAAGACCTTCGAGGACAAGGCGCTGGCGGCCGAGGAACGCGCGCTGGCGCGCGAGAAGTGGCTCTACGAGCAGTTGCTCGATGCGCTGCAGCCGCACTTGGCCACGCTTGCGGCGCTGGCTCGCGCGCTGGCCGCGCTCGACGCCCTGGCCGCTCTGGCCGAGCGCGCCGACACGCTCGGTTGGTGCCGGCCGCAGTTCGTGTCTCACCCCTGCATCGACATCGAAGCCGGCCGCCACCCGGTCGTGCAGTCGCGCCTGGCCGAGACGGGCGGCGGCGACTTCATCGCCAACCACTGCCGGCTCGACGCCAAGACGCGCATGGTCGTCATCACCGGCCCGAACATGGGCGGCAAGAGCACCTACATGCGCCAGGTGGCATTGATCGTGCTGCTGGCCGCGATGGGCTCCTACGTGCCGGCGAGCGCCTGCCGGCTGGGGCCGATCGACGCCATCCACACCCGCATCGGCGCGGCCGACGACCTGGCCAACGCGCAGTCGACCTTCATGGTCGAGATGACCGAGGGCGCCGCAATCCTGCATGGCGCCACAGAGCAGTCACTGGTGCTGATGGACGAGATCGGCCGCGGCACCTCGACCTTCGACGGCTTGGCGCTGGCCGGTGCCGTCGCCAGCCACTTGCACGACCGCAATCGCTCATTCACGCTGTTCGCAACCCATTACTTCGAGCTGACGAGCTTCCCCGAGAAGCACGGCGGCGCAGTCAACATGCATGTCTCGGCGGTGGAGAGTGGCGGCCATGACATCGTGTTCCTGCACGAGGTGCAGCCGGGTCCGGCCAGCCGCAGCTACGGCGTGCAGGTCGCGCGCCTGGCCGGCATGCCCGCGGCAGTGGTGCGCCAGGCGCGCGGCGCGCTCGAAGCGATGGAGGCGCAGCAGCGCCATAGCACCCTGCAGGTCGACCTGTTCGCCGCGCCACCGGTGCAGCCGACTGCCGCGCCCTCGCCGATCGAGGACGCGCTGACCGACCTCGACCCTGACAGCCTCACGCCGCGCGAAGCGCTCGAAGCGCTGTACCGACTCAAACAACTGAGCAAGACATCACCATGACCTACTGTGTGGCCATTCGCCTGGATGCCGGGCTCGTGTTCCTGTCGGACTCGCGCACCAACGCCGGCCTGGACCACATCGCCAGCTTTCGCAAGATGATGATCTACGAGAAGGCCGGTGATCGATTCATGGTGCTGCTCTCGGGCGGCAACCTGAGCGTCTCGCAATCGGTGCGCGAGATCCTGCAGGTCGAGAAGATCGACGGCGGCCCCGGCAAGGAGCCGATCACGGTCTGGAACTGCACCAGCCTCTTCGACGCCGCGCGCGTCCTGGGCAGCGCGGTGCGCCGGGTCTATGCACAGGACGGCATCTCGCTCAAGGAGGCCGGCATCGACTTCAACGCCAGCTTCATCCTCGGCGGCCAGATTGGCAACGAGGCCATGCGCATGTTCCTGGTCTACGCGCCCGGAAACTTCATCGAAGCCACGCGCGAGACGCCCTACTTCCAGATTGGCGAAAGCAAGTACGGCAAGCCGATCCTGGACCGCGTGATCACCCCGGCCACGCCGCTGGGAGAAGCCGCCAAGTGCGCCCTGGTGTCGATGGATTCGACGCTCAAGTCCAACCTCTCGGTCGGCCTGCCGTTGGACCTGCTGGTTTACCGCGCCGGTGCGCTGCAGAGCGACGACTTCGTCTGCATCGACGAGCACAACCCGTACTTCCACATGATCCGCAGCACCTGGGGCCAGAAGCTGCGCCAGGTCTTCGAGTCGATCGACGATCCGCATTGGAACGGCGGCACCAGCACGCACCCGCTGCGCGCACCGTCGGGGCGCTTCCCGCCGATGAAGAAGGTCACCACGCCCGACGAGAAGATCGTCTGATGGCCCCGGCCCCGAGTGGCAAGCCGGCCGCACGCCGCCCGACGGGCCAGATCGTGTTCGCCCACGCCAATGGCTTTCCGGCCGGTGTCTACGGCAGCCTGTTCGATGTCTGGCGTGACGCGGGCTACGCAGTCCACGCGATCGAGAAGATCGGCCATGACGCGGCCTGGCCGGTGACCAGCAACTGGCCCCATTTGCGCGACCAGCTGATCGCCTTCATCGAGACCGAGGTCGTCGGCCCGGCCTGGCTGGTCGGCCACTCGCTCGGCGGCCTGCTGAGCGTGCTGGTGGCCAGCAAGCGGCCCGACTTGGCGCGTGGCGTGGTCCTGCTCGATGCGCCGATCCTCGCCGGCTGGCGCGCGCACGGCCTGCAGGTGGTCAAGGCCACCGGGCTGATACGGCGCGTCTCGCCGGGGCGAGTGTCGCAGCGGCGGCGCCAGGCGTGGCCGTCGCGGGCCGCGGTGCGCGAGCACTTCGCCAAGAAGGCCGCGTTCGTGCGCTGGGATCCGCGGGTGCTGGAGGACTACGTCAAGTGCGGCTTCGTGCGGCGCGGCGGCCAGACCGTGCTGGCCTTCGACCGCGCGGTCGAGACCCGGATCTACAACACCCTGCCGCACCACCTGGCGCGCGTGCTGCGCCGCCACCCGCTCGGCTGCCCGCTGGCCTTTATCGGCGGCCAGCAGTCGGTGGAGTCGCGTCAGGCCGGCGTCGAGGCCACGCGCCGGCTGGCCGGCGAGCGCTTTGTGTGGACCCCCGGCACCCACCTGTTCCCGATGGAGCACCCCGATGCCACCGCGGCATGGGTGCTGGTCTTGTTGGCATGCATCGACGCCGGCGCATGCGCCGCCGGGCCGTTCCCAAGCCTGTCCTGAGCCTGGTCGAAGGGGCGAATACCGCAGTGCGAAGCACGGAGGTTGCCTGATGAGCCGCGCGCCGGCGATTTGCAGGGTGGACTTTCCGCGGTAGTTGCCAGGATCAGAACTTTTCCGGGCGAAGCACGTCGACGTCGCCGACGTACATCACCATCGAGTAGTTGTCGTAGTAACGCTCGCGCAGTGCCGTGCAAATGGCGCGGGCCGTATCGGCATCACAGAGGACTTCGAGGCGAATGTTGGCGTGCGGCGCCCAGGCGGCGTCGCGTATGCCGCGGCCACCCTTGCCGCGTGCATCGGTGATCGTGTAGCCGTGTGCGCCGAGGATTTCGATCTCGCGCACGAGCGTGTCTTCGAGGGCCGCCTCGGTCACGATCGTCAGCAGCTTGCGGGCGGTCAATTCCATGGCGTCAGGCTCCGGCTTGATGGAGGGCCTGGGCGAGCCGGTGGTACAGCGGGATGCCCACGATCAGGTTGAACGGAAAGGTGATACCCAGCGCGGCACCGATCGAAAGCGCCGGGTTGGCCTCGGGCACCGCAATCCGCATGGCCGTCGGCGCAGCGATGTAGGACGCGCTCGCGTACAGCGTGGCCAGCAGCGTGATGCCGCCGACCGACAACCCGAGCAGATGGCCGGTGATCAAGCCCAGGCCGCCGGCCGCCAGGGGGAAGAGCGTGGCAAACGCAAACAGGAAACCGCCCGAGCGGCGCAAGTCGCCGATACGGCTCGCGGCGACCAGCCCCATCTCCAGCAGGAAAAACGCGAGCAGCCCCTTGAACAGATCAAAGAACACGAGGTCGAGCGGCGCGATGCCGTCAGGTCCGGCCAGCCAGCCGATGGTCAGGCCGCCCAGCAACAGCACGATGCTCTTGCCGGCGAATACTTCGTGCAGTACCCGTCCGAAGGGCCACGAAGCGGGCCCTGCGTGGCCCTTGGGCGTGCCCCGCTCGCCGTGCCGGGCCAGCAACGCGCCGATGACCAATGCGGGGAACTCGAGAAGCACCAGGAACACCGTCATGTAGCCTTCGGCCGCCTGTCCCAGACGGGCGAGGTAGGCGACGCCGACGGCAAAGGTGACCACACTGACCGATCCGTAGTGCGCGGCGATCGACCCCGCGTCGGCGCGCGACAACTTGCCGATGCGGCGCAGGACCGGAAACGCCGCCAGAGGGATCAAGGCACCTACGCTCACGACCACGAGGGCGGGCAGCGCGACGTCGAGCAGCCGATAGCGCGCAAGTTCGACGCCACCCTTCAGGCCGATGGCGAGCAACAGAAAGATACTCAACGACTCATAGAGGACGCCTGGAATCTTGAGGTCCGAACGCACAAAACCGGCAATGGCTCCGAGCAGGAAGAACAGGATGACGGGTTCGAAGTAGGGCATCTTCAGCCATGAGCGTGCGCGTGCATCAACGCACGATCATGACAGGCCGCTGGGCCACGCGCACGATCTTGTAGGCCACCGAGCCCAGCAACAGGGACTCGACAGCGCTCAGCCCGTGCGAGCCGATGGCAATGCCCAGGCTGCCCAGCGACTCGGTCATGCCCGCGATCTCCGGCGCCGCCTCCCCCATGACGACGTGCAGGCGCCAGCGGACCGACGCCGCGTCGAGCATCTGGCGCACTTGGGCGGTGGCGGCCCATCCGCGCTGTGACAACTCGGTCTCGGCGGCTTCCTTGACCAGCCAGGGCTGGACGTGAACGAGGTCGACTTCGGCGTCGAGCCCCAGCGCGGCCACGCGTGCTGCCGCCTGCGCAGCGCGCAACGAACACTCGGAACCATCGACCGCCACCAGCCAGCGCGCGCCGCCGGATTCGACGCTGGTCCCGGCGCCATGCCAGGTCACGGCGACGAGCCTGCCGATCTCGTCGCGCCGTTCGATGGCCGGCGCCGGCATGGGATCTCGCGTTGCAAGGTCGCTCATGGCGCGCTCCTGAAGGGTTTGCGGCTCGACGACTTCAGACTGAGGATCACCGACACCAGGATGATCGAGCCCACGATGCCCAGCGACCACTGCACCGGCATGTGGAACCAAGGCGCGACAAGCATTTTCCCGCCGACGAAGATCAGCACCAGCGCCAAACCGTACTTGAGCAGGTGGAAGCGATCGGCCATGTCGGCAAGCAGGAAGTACATCGCACGCAGCCCCATGATGGCGAAGATGTTGGACGTGAACACGATGAACGGATCGGTGGTGACCGCGAAGATGGCCGGGATGCTGTCGACCGCAAACACCAGATCGCTGGCCTCG
>JANMSS010000174.1:0-25628 GCA_031389585.1 Burkholderiales bacterium
GCGCGGCGCCCCCGGCAGCGCCAGCGCGTCGCAGGCATAGACCAGCCCGACGGTGGGCGACGACTGGCGCGAGCGCTCGCGCGCCCGCGCCACCAGCGCGTCAAGCCGGGGGTGCGCCGCGGCCGGCGCCGCAGCGTCGTCGACTTTGTCCATGCCCGTCGCCTGAACCAGGCCGGGGCTCAGACGTAGTCCCTGTACTTCTCCAGGAAGCGCACCGGCTTGGCCAGCGCGTCGCGACGGAACGGATCGCCGAGTTCGCGCGTGCACATGATCTCGATGATGCAGGTCTTGCCCTGGTTCATCTGCATGTCGATGGCGCGCTTCAATGCTGGGCCGACGTCTTCGAGCTTGTCGACGACGATGGCCTCGGCACCCATCGCCTTGGCGATGCCGGCAAAGCTCTGGTTGTCCAGCTCACCGGCGACGAAGCGGCGGTTGTAGAAGTCGACCTGATTCTTCTTCTCGGCGCCCCATTGGCGGTTGTGGAAGACCACCGCGGTGACCGGGATGTCATGGCGCACGCAGGTCATGATCTCGGACATGCTCATGCCCCAGGCGCCGTCGCCGGCGTAGGCGATTGCCGGGCGGTCGGGTGCGGCGACCTTGGCGCCGATCATCGTCGGTAGCGCGTAGCCGCAGTTGCCGAAGCTCATCGGGGCGAAGAAGCTGCGCGGCTCCTCGAAGCGCAGGTAGCTGTTGGCCACCGAGTTGATGTTGCCGATGTCGGTCGAAACCATCGCACGTGGCGGCATTGCCTTTTCAAGTTCACGCAGGACCTGGCGCGGGTGCAGCCAGTTGCCGGCCTCGCCCTTGGCCTCTTCGATCATGTCCAGGCTGTACGGGTCGCGCTCATGCGTCCAGCCGTCGAGCTCCTTCTCCCAGGCGGCCTTCTCTTCCTTGATCTTGGCGGCGCGTTCGGCCTTGGTCGAGTCGCAGGCCAGCTTCTTGCCTTCCAGGCGCGCGGTCAGGGCCAGCGCGGCGGCCTTGGCGTCGCCGCAGATGCCCACCGAAATCTTCTTCACCAAGCCCAGGTTGGTGTGGTCGGCCTCGATCTGGATGATCTTGGCGGTCTTGGGCCAGTAGTCCAGGCCGTGCTGGGGCAGGGTGCCGAAGGGGCCCATGCGCGAGCCCAGCGCGATCACCACGTCGGCTTGGGCGATCAGCTTCATCGCCGCCTTGGAACCCTGGTAGCCCAGCGGGCCGCACCACAGCGGATGGCTGGCGGGGAAGGCGTCGTTGCGCAGGTAGCCGGTGACCACCGGTGCGCCCAGGCGCTCGGCCAAGGCCTGGCACTCGGCCACGGCGTCACCCATCACCACGCCGCCGCCCGACAGGATGACCGGGAACTTGGCACTGGCCAGCAGCTCGGCAGCCTGGTTCAGGCTCTGCTCGCCGCCGGCGCCGCGATCGACGCGCATCGGCTTGGGGATTTCGACATTGATCTCGCCGTAGAAGTAGTCGCGCGGGATATTGAGTTGCGTCGGGCCCATCTCGGAGATCGCACGGTCGAAGCAGCGCGCGGTGAACTCGGCCATCCGGTTGGGGTTGACCACATGCCCCTGGTAGCGGGTGAACTCCTGGAACATCGGCAGCTGGTTGGCCTCCTGGAAGCCGCCCAGGCCCATGCCCATGGTGCCGGTCTCGGGCGTGATCATCACCACCGGCGAATGCGCCCAGTAGGCCGCCGCGATCGCGGTCACACAGTTGCTGATGCCGGGGCCGTTCTGGCCGATCACGACGCCGTGGCGGCCGCTGACGCGGGCATAGCCGTCGGCCATGTGGCCGGCGCCCTGCTCATGCACCACCGGGATCAGCTTGATGCCCGCCGGCGCGAAGATGTCCATCGCGTCCATGAAGGCCGAGCCCATGATGCCGAACATGGTGTCCACGCCCTGGGCGACCAGGGTTTCAACGAAAGCCTCCGAGGGCGTCATCTTTTGCTGGCCGCTGACGACGGTGCGGCGATCTGTGTTGGGCTTCGTGCTCATGCGGTCTCTCCTGGCGGATGGGCGGGGTGGGATAGTGGACGGGTCGGTGCTGAAGATTCGGTACGGCAGGTTCCGGAAAGCGAAACCGAAGGCAAATATAGGCCGCGCATGGCGTCGCGTCAACAGTATTTTCCAGAAACTGGAACTTTCTGTACAGCTTTTTTGATCAGTGCTAGAGTCCGCGCCATGAAGATCGTTCACGACATCCCGGTCAGTTCGGTGGCCATCAACGGCGATACGCCGACCATGCGACTGTTCTCGCTGATCGAAGTCATCGCCTCGCGCGACCAGCTGTTTTCATTGCAGGGCCTGGTCGACGAAACCGGTCTGCCCAAGCCCACCCTGCACCGCATGCTGCAGCAGCTCGAGGGTGCGGGCTTGCTGCAGCGCGAGGACGGCGGCCGGCGCTACAGCACCGGCGTCAGGCTGCGCCGCCTGGCCGAGAGCCTGCTGCTCAACAACAGTTTTCACGGTGCGCAGCACGCGGTGTTGCGGCAGCTGGTCGAAGAAGTCGGCGAGAGCTGCAACCTGACCGCGCTGTCGGGCAGCGAGGTGGTCTACCTCGACCGCGTCGAAACCGCCGCGCCGCTGCGCTTCTATCTGCACTCGGGTTCGCGCGTGCCGGCCCATTGTTCGGCCAGCGGCAAACTGTTCCTGGCCCAGATGAACCCGGCGCAGCGCCGCCGGCTGTTGGCGCATGGGCCGCTCGAGGCCTACACGGCCAAGACGCTGACCGACCTGCAGGGGCTCGAACAGGAGTTCGAGCGGGTCGGCCGCGACGGCTATTCGATCGACAACGAAGAGTTTCTGCCCGGCCTCTTGTGCATCGCCGTCCTGGTGCCCAATCCGAGCGGCCGTTCCAACCTGGGGGTGGCGGTGCAGGCGCCGATCATGCGGCTCACGCCCGACAAGGCGCAGCAATTGCTGCCGGCGCTGCAGCGCGCCGCCGTGGCGCTGGCCGCGATCGACGCCGAGGCGCCGCGCGACATCGGCGCCCGCGCCTGAGGCGAAGGCAACGCGCATGACCGACATCAGCCAGTTGCGACCCGACCGCATGGTCTCGGTGCGCGAGACCTTCGGCATCGATTCGTCGCTGCAGGTGCCTGCTTTCAGCGAGCGCGAAGAGCATGTGCCCGACATCGACCCGGTCTATCGCTTCAACGCCGACGTGACGCTGGCGCTGCTGGCCGGCTTCATGCGCGACCGCCGCGTGCTGGTGCAGGGGCTGCACGGCACCGGCAAGTCGACCCACATCGAACAAGTGGCCGCGCGGCTGAACTGGCCCTGCGTGCGCGTCAATCTCGACGGCCATATCAGCCGGCTCGACTTGGTGGGGCGCGACGCCGTGGTGCTGCGCGAGGGCCAGCAGGTGACCGAGTTCCAGGAGGGCATCGTGCCCTGGGCGCTGCAGCGGCCGGTGGCGCTGATCTTCGACGAGTACGACGCCGGCCGCCCCGACGTGATGTTTGTGATCCAGCGCATCCTCGAGCGCGACGGCCAGTTCACGCTGCTTGACCAGAACCGCGTGATCCGTCCGCACCCGTCGTTCCGCTTGTTCGCCACCGCCAACACGCTGGGCCTGGGCAACCTCAACGGCCTGTACCACGGCGCGCAGCGCCTGAACCATGCGCAGATCGATCGCTGGAACATCGTTGCCGCGCTCAACTACCTGCCGCATGAGGAAGAGGTGGCGATCGTGCTGGCGCGCGTGCCGGGCAAGGACACCGACAAGGGCCGCAAGCTGATCGGCCAGATGGTCGCGGTGGCCGACCTGACCCGCAAGGGCTTTGCGGCCGGCGACCTGTCGACGCTGATGTCGCCGCGCACCGTGATCACCTGGGCCGAGAACTGCGAAATCTTCCGCGATGTCGCGGTGGCGTTCCGGTTGTCGTTCCTGAACAAGTGCGACGACGCCGAACGGCCTATCGTCGCCGAGTATTTCCAGCGCTGCTTCGACCGCGAGCTCGGCGAATCGCTGCCGTCGCAAACCGGAGCGCCTTGATGGCCGCACCGCAGGCTGCGGCCCGGCACCAGCAAAGGGTCGAGGAGTTGTGTGCGGCAACGATCCGCGCCCTCAGCGGCCAAGCCGACCTGCACTTTCGTGCCCGCCGCCTGCACCGCGGTTCGCGCGCGCTGCCGCTGTTCGGTCCACACCTGCAGCCCTCGCTCGAGGACGATGACTTCACCTCGTTCCGCGGTGCTGCCGACGGCATCGCGCTGCGCCTGCTGCTGTCCGACCTGGCACTGCACCGCAGCCTGTGCCCCAGCGACCCGGTGCAGCGCTGGGTCTTCGAACTGCTCGAGCAATGCCGTGTCGAGGCTCTCGCACCGCCGGCCATGCCCGGCCTGACGCGCAACCTGCAGCACCGCTTCGAGCAATGGTCGCTGTCGTTCTGCCGCGCCGGTCTGGCCGACAGCGCCAAAGGCATCCTGCTCTACACCGTGGCCCAGATCGCGCGCAGCCGCGTCAGCGGCCAACCGGTGGTCGAGGCCACGCAGCACCTGATCGAGGCCACGCGCATGGCCATTGCGCCAGTGGTAGGCCACGCGCTGGCAGGCCTGCGCCGCGAGCGCCATGACCAGGCGGGCTACGCGGTTCACGCGCTCGCGCTGGCGCGAATCGTCGGCGAGACGATTGCCCAGGCCGATGAAGCCGGCGCCGGCGAGGAGGCGAGCGGCGACGAGATCGAGCGCCAACAGCCCGCCTTCACGCTGCTGCTGGACTTCGACGCCGAAGTCGACGACGGCGTGGCCGGCGTCGACAGTCGCGACAGTGCCGTGCTCGGCGACGCGGTGCAGGGTTACCAGGCCTTCACCACGGTCTACGACCGCGAGCTGCGCGCCGGCACGCTGGTGCGCGACGCGTTGCGGGCCGATTACCGCGAGCAGCTCGACCGCCGCATCGCCGCTCAGGGCTTCAACCTGACGCGGTTGACGCGCCAGTTGCAGGCCCTGCTCGCGGTGCCCGCGCGCGACGGCTGGGACGACGGCCAGGAGGAGGGCTACATCGACGGCCGCCGCCTGGCGCAGTTGATCAGCTCGCCGGCCGAGCGCCGCCTGTTCCGGCGCGACCGCCATGAGCCGGTGGCCGACGCGCTGGTCAGCTTCCTGATCGACTGCTCGAGCTCGATGAAGCAGCACATCGAGTCGGTGGCCATGCTGGTCGATGTCTTCGTGCGCGCGCTCGAGCAGGCGGGCGTGGCCAGCGAAGTGCTCGGCTTCACCACCGGCGCCTGGAACGGCGGCCGCGCCGCGCGCGACTGGCAGCGCGCCGGCCGGCCCCGGCACCCGGGGCGGCTCAACGAGGTCAACCACCTGATCTTCAAGGACGCCGACACGCCCTGGCGCCGTGCGCGGCGCGACATCGCCGCGCTGCTCAAGGCCGATCTGTTCCGCGAAGGCATCGACGGCGAGGCGCTCGACTGGGCCTGCGAGCGCATGCTGGTGCGCGCCGAAGAGCGGCGCCTGCTGCTGGTCATCTCCGACGGCTGCCCGATGGACGGCGCCACGGCGCTGGCCAACGACGAGCATTACCTCGACCAGCATCTGCGCGAGGTGGTGGCGCGCCGAGAGCTGCAGGGGCGGGTCGAGATCTTCGGCATCGGCGTCGGCCTGGACCTGAGCCCCTTTTATGGCCGCTGCACGGCGCTGGACCTGACGGCCCACCTGGGCAACGCGAGCCTGTTCGAGATCGTGCAGCTGCTGGCCAGCCGTTCGCGGCGCTGAACTGGCCGCCACCTCAGGGTTTGCACGGGCGGCGTCGGCCTGCGGCGGCATTGACGGGCGCACGCAGGGCCGCTATTCTTGTTCCAAGGTATTGAACGATGTTCTGAATATTGGAACATTGATAAACAGCGGAACCCGACAGACCCCGATGGATTCGACCCTTGCCAAAGGCCTTGTGGTGCTCGACTGGCTGGCGCGCCAGCCGCGGCCCTGCCGTGCCAGCGACGTCGCGGCGGTCTTCGGGCTGGCGCGCAGCAACGCGCACCGCACCCTGCAGACCCTGGTGGAATGCGGCTGGGCGGTGCAGGATGCCGACACCAGCGCCTACCGCGCCGGCATGCGCCTGTTCGAGCTCGGCGCGCTGGTCGATGCCTCTGCCGACCTGACCGCGCGCCTGCATCCGGTGCTGGCCGGCCTGGCCGCGGCCTGCGGTGAAACCATTCACCTCGCGGTGCTCGACGGCGCCGAGATTGTTTACCTCGACAAGTTCGACAGCCCGCTGCCGGTGGCTGCCTATTCGCGCATCGGCGGGCGCGCACCGGCACATTGCGTGGCCTCGGGCAAGGCGCTGCTGGCGGCGCTGCGGCTGGACGGGGCGGCGCTGCAAGAGCGCCTGGGCCGGCTTGTCGCGCACACGCCCCACAGCATCGCCGACTTTGCGCGCCTGAACGCCGAGCTCGAACGCACGCGCCGCCAGGGCTACGCCGAGAACCGCGAGGAGTGGCGCCTGGGCGTGTGCGGTCTGGGCGTGCCGGTCTTCAACGCGCTGGGCGCGCCGGTGGCGGCCATCGGTATGAGCGTGCCTTCAATTCGTTTCTCGCGCGCCCAGGTGCGCGACTTCTCGGCCCGTCTGCTGGCCAGTGCAAGCCAAGCCAGTCAGGTCCTCGGCTACCGCGGCGTCAATGCCGAGCCATCCTCTGTCCAAAGGAGACCCGCATGATCCACTTGTCCCGCCGTCCTCTGATCGCCCTGGCCATGGGAGCGCTGCTGCCGATGGTCGCGCTGGCCCAGTCTGCTACCTACCCCGACAAGCCGGTGCGCTTCGTCGTGCCCTACCCCCCCGGTGGCGGCACCGACGTGATTGCGCGCATCGTGCAGGCCAAGTTCCAGGCCGCGCTGGGCCAGACGATCGTGATCGAAAACAAGGGCGGTGGCGGCGGCTCGATCGGCAGCGACATCGTTGCCAAGTCGCAGCCCGACGGCTACACGGTGCTGTTCACGCTCAGCTCGCACACCATCAACCCGGCCATCTTTCCCAAGCTGCCGTTCGACACCGTGAAGGACTTCGAGCCGGTGGGGCTGGTCGCGTCGCTGCCACAGATCCTCGTCGCCAATCCGGCGTTCCCGGCCAACACTGTGGCCGAAATGACTGCGCTCGCCAAGGCGAAACCCGGCACGATGGTCTTCGCTTCGGTGGGCAACGGTTCACCCGGCCACCTGGCTGGCGAAATGCACGCGCTGCGCATCGGCACGCCGCTGACCCACATCCCCTACCGCGGCGGCGGCCCGGCCGTCACCGACGTCATGGGCGGGCAGGTGCCCACGCTGTGGGTCTCGATTCCGGCGGCGGCGCAGTTCGTCAAGACCGGCAAGCTGAAGGCGCTGGCGGTATCGACGGTCAAGCGCAGCGCGGCCTTCCCCGATGTGCCGACGATGCAGGAATCGGGCATCGCCGACTTCGAGGTCGACAGCTGGTACGCGATGTTCGTGCCGGCCAAGACGCCGCGCGCCATCATCGAACGCCTGAACAAGGCGCTCAATACCGTGGTCTCCGACCCCGAGGTGCGCGAGCGGTTGCTGGCTCAGGGCGCCGAGGGCGTGGGCGGCACGCCCGAGCGCCTGGGCCAGGCGGTGGCCGCCGAGCTGCCCAAGTGGGCCAAGCTGGCCAAGGACGCCAACATCAAGGCCGATTAGATGGCCCACCCCCGAAGCGGCTGCGCCGCTCCCCCTCAAGGGGGCCACGCCAGCGGCCGGGCGAAGCCCGATCCGCGGCGTGCGCTTGGGAATGCGCGGCGTACTGCGTTGTGGCGCCGAATCACACTGGAGTTCTAACGATGAACGATGTCACGTCCCTTGTCGAGCGCGCGCGCGCCGCGCAGCGCATCGCCGACGGCTATGACCAGGCGCGCGTCGACGAGCTGGTGGCCGCCGCCGGCTGGGCGATCATCGAACCGGCGCGCAACCGCGAGCTGGCCGAGCTGGCGGTGGCCGATACCGGCATCGGCAACGTCGACGACAAGGTTCGCAAGAACCACCGCAAGACGCTCGGCCTGCTGCGCGATCTGCAGGGCGCCAGATCGGTCGGTGTGATCGCCGAGTTTCCCGACAAAGGCATCACCGAGATCGCGCGTCCGGTGGGTGTGGTCTGCGCCATCACGCCGTCGACCAACCCGGGCGCGACGCCGGCCAACAAGATCATCAATGCGCTGAAGGGTCGCAACGCGGTGATCGTGGCGCCTTCCCCCAAGGGTTGGAGCACGGCCGCGCGGCTGCTCGAATTCATCCATGCGCAGCTCGACCGCATCGGTGCGCCGCGCGACCTGGTGCAACTGCTGAGCGCGCCGATCAGCAAAGCCTCCACAGCCGAGCTGATGCGCCAATGCGATCTGGTGGTCGCCACCGGCTCGCAGGCCAATGTGCGCGCTGCCGCGACCTGCGGCACGCCGGCCTTCGGCGTCGGTGCCGGCAACGTGGCTGGCATCGTTGACGAAACCGCCGACGTGGCGCTGGCGGCCGAACGAGTTCAACGCTCCAAGACCTTCGACAACGCCACCAGTTGCTCGTCGGAGAACAGCCTGGTGGTCGTCGACAGCGTGCGCGCGCCGCTGCTCGCGGCGCTGCAATCACGAGGTGCGGTGCTGCTGAGTGCGGCGCAGAAGGCCAAACTGCAGCAATTGATGTTTCCCGACGGCAAGCTGTCGGCGGCGGCCACCGGGCAATCGGCCCGGGTGATCGCCGAGCGTGCGGGGCTGCCCGCCGTTGCGGCGCTGAACCCAAGCATCCTGATCGTCGAGGAAGACGGCTTCGGCGCCGAGCATCCGTTCTCGGGCGAGAAGCTGAGCCCGGTGCTCGCGCTCTACGCAGCACGCGATTTCGAGCACGCCATGTCGATCGTCGAGCGCATCTACACCTACCAGGGCGCGGGCCACTCGGTGGGCCTGCACAGCGCGCGGCCCGAACGCGCGCTGGCACTCGGCCTGGCATTGCCGGTGTCGCGCGTGATCGTCGACCAGGCGCATTGCATCGCCACTGGCGGCAGCTTCGACAACGGCCTGCCGTTCTCGCTCTCGATGGGCTGCGGCACCTGGGGCAAGAACAATTTTTCCGACAACATGAATTACCGCCACTACCTGAACATCACGCGCATCTCGCGACCGATCCCCGAGCGCATGCCGAGCGAGGGCGAGATCTTCGGCGCCTACTTCAGCAAGTACGGCCGCGCATGACGCAGGCGCAGTTGCCCGCCACCGTGCGCGGCCTGATCGACCAACAGGCCGCGCTGCGGCCGAGTGCGGTGTATGCGCTGGCCACCGACTCGGCGCAGCAGATCACGTACGGCGATCTGCACACGGCCTGCGGCCGTGTGGCCGCGCTGCTGTGCGCGCAAGGCCTGGCGCCGGGTGACACCGTATCGCTGGTGATGCCCAACGGCCTGGGTACGCTGCAGTTGTTGCTCGGCGCCCTGCATGGCGGCTGGTGCGTCAACCCGGTGAACCTGTTGTCGCAGACTGAGCAAATGCGCTATGTGCTGGACCACAGCGACTGCAAATTGATCCTGGCCAGTGGTGAATGGATCGACAAGGTGAGGGCGCTGCAACCCCGCGCGCCAGTGTTCGCGGTCGACCACGACAGCCTGTCGCTGCCACCGGAGCACGCCGACACGCCGGCGCCGAGCCCGGAGGCGGTCGGCCTGTTGATGTACACGTCGGGCACCACCGGCCGGCCCAAGGGCGTGATGCTGACGCAGGCCAACCTGGCGGCCAATGCGTTGGCGATCAGCGAAGAGCATCGTCTGAGCGCCGATGACCGCGTGCTCGCGGTGCTGCCGCTGTACCACATCAACGCCTTCGCGGTGACGATGCTGGCGCCGCTGGCCGCGGGCGGCAGCTTGGCGATAGCGCCGAAGTTTTCTGCGGCCCGTTTCTGGACGCAGGCGCGCGACCACCGCTGTACCTGGCTCAACGTGGTGCCGACGATGGTGTCCTACCTGCTCGAGGGCGACGATGCGCCGGCAGGGCTGGCCGCGAGCCTGCGCTTCTGCCGCTCGGCCTCGGCCGCGCTGCCGCCCGAACACCTGAGCGCCTTCGAGGCCCGCTTCGGCATTGGCATCGTCGAAACCATGGGCCTGACCGAAACCGTGGCACCGGCGTTCAGCAATCCGCTCGATCCGGCCCAGCGCAAGCTCGGCGCCGTTGGCCGCGCCTCGGGCTGCGAAGCGCGCGTGATCGACGCTGCGCTGCAAACATTGCCCGACGGCCAGACCGGCGAGATCGCCATCCGCGGCGCCAACGTCATGCGCGGCTACTACAAGGACGCCGAGGCCACGGCCGCGAGCTTCACACCCGACGGCTGGCTGCGCAGCGGCGACCTCGGCCACCGCGACGCCGACGGCTTCTTCTTCGTCACCGGCCGCATCAAGGAGCTGATCATCAAGGGCGGCGAGAACATCGCCCCGCGCGAGATCGACGAGGCCCTGCTCAAGCACCCCGCCGTGCTCGAAGCCGCCGCAGTCGGCATCCCCGACAAGCACTACGGCCAGGAGATCCTGGCCTGCGTGGTGCTGCGCCCCGGCGCCGATGCGAGCAAGGTCGAAGCCGACCTGCGCGTGCATTGCGAGCAGTCCCTGGGGCGCTACAAGACGCCCAAGGTGTTTCGCGTCGTCAGCGAGTTGCCGCGCGGGCCTTCGGGGAAGGTGCAGCGCTTGAAGTTATTGGAGGGGGTGGGGTAGGCAGAGGTGGCGCTCTGCCAGCGCTGCACCCTACTGACCGGACGGTGGCGACGAGCCGGAGCCGGCCATTAGCGGGTAGCCGCCGGCATGCCTCAGGCTTCGGCCATCCGGCGGCAACTCACCCGCGGTCTCCACCAACCCTCAGTTCACGCCCGGCAACCAGGTTGCGAGCTTCGGGAAAATCAGCAACAGCCCCACGCCCACCAGTTGCAGGATCATGAACTGGACCATGCCGGCGTAGATGTCGCGCATCTCCCATTGCGGCACCACGCCTTTGAGGAAGTACGCCGACAGCGCGACGGGTGGCGACAGCCAGGCGGTCTGCAGCGTGACCGCGACCAGGGTGCAGAACCAGATCATGTCGATGTTGGCGGCCTGCACGATCGGCAGCACGATGGGCAAGACGATCAGCACGATCGGCACCCACTCGAGCGGCCAGCCGAGCACGAAGATCAGGGCCAGGATCACGATCAGCATCAGCATCGGCGGCAGCGACAGGCTGAGCAGGCCCTGGGCCAGGAAGTCGGCACTGCCCAGGCGCGAGAAGACCGAGCCGAACAGGTTCGACGCGGTGACGAGCAGCAGGATCATGCTGGAGATCTCGAGCGTGGCGTAGGTGGCGCGGCGCAGCTTGGCCCACGAGAGGCGGCCCGAGCCGACGGTCAGGATGAAGGTGGCTGCGCAGCCGACCGCGCCGGCGTCGGTGGGTGTGGCGATGCCCATCAGGATCACGCCCAGCGTCGACATGATCACGACGATCACCGGCAACACGCCGATGGCCAGATCGCGGATCACGGGGCCGAGCGATTTCGGGCGCAGCTCGAGCGGGATCGCCGGGCCGAGCGCGGGGTTGATCCAGCAGCGCAGCAGTGTCCACGCGATGAACAGGGCCGACAGCATCAGCCCCGGCAGCACCGCGGCTGCGAACAGGTCGGTGGCCGGCACACCGACGACGGGGCCCATCACGATCAGCATCACCGAGGGCGGGATCAGGATGCCGAGCGTGCCACCGGCGGTGATGGCGCCGGCCGACATCTTCACGTCGTACCCGCTCTTGATCATCGAGGGCCCGGCCATCACGCCGAGCAGGGTGACCGAGGAGCCGACGATGCCGGTGGCCGCGGCAAAGATGGTCGCCGTGATCAGCACCGCCAGGTAGAGCGAGCCGTTCAAGCCCGCCAGCAATTGCTGGATGCCGTTGAAGAGGCGCTCCATGATGCCGGACTGCTCGAGCATGAAGCCCATGAAGAGGAAGAACGGGATCGCCGCCAGCACGGTGTCCTTCATCACCGAAAAGGTCTGCAGCACCGCCAGGTCGAAGACGACCGGGCCGAGCGCGATGAAGCCCGCGCCGAGCGCCACCGCGCCGAGCGTGAAGGCGATCGGATAGCCGATGAAGATGACGGCGAAGAGGACGACGAGGGCGACGAGGCCGAGGACTTCGTTGCTCATGTGGCCCCCTTGGCGCTGTGCGCCGTCCCCCTGGGACACGAAGTGGCCCCTTCGTGGCCCTTGGGGAGTTCGCGCTTGGGGCGGCCCGGCGCGCTCACAGCGTGTGCTCCGTGGCGATGGCGCGAGCGTCAGGCCACTGCCCCGTCTTCAGCGTATGCACGCACTTGAGGCACTCGCTGAAGCCCTGGATCAGCAGCAGCAGCCCGGTCAGCGGCATCGCCAGCTTGAAGGGCCAGGTGATCGGCTGCCACGAACTGCTGACGAAGGTTTCGTTGGTCACGTAGGCCTTGACGAAGTAGCCCCAGCCGACGAAGAGCAGCACGCCGGCGAAGGGCAGCAGCATCAGGAAGTGGCCGCCCAGATCGACCATCGCCTGGCGCCGCGGCGACCAACCGGCATACAGCGAATCGGTGCGCACATGACCCTTGCGCTGCAACGTGAAGGCCGCGCCGAGCATGAAGAACGTGCCGTAGAGCATGAAGGTCATGTCGTAGGCCCATTGCGTCGGCGCGTTGAACACATAGCGCGCGACGACCTCGTAGCACAGCGACAGCACCATCGGCACGATCAGCCAGGCCACGAGGCGGCCCGAGGCGGCCGCGATGCGGTCGATGCGCCGGGCCCACAGCACCAGGTTCGAACTTGTTGTCGTCATCGATTCATTCCCGGTGCCGCACTTCGCTCGTTACTTCGCGTTCGGCGAATCGATGCCGAGGTTGTAGTACAGGCCGTTGATCTTGTTCCAGTACGGCACCACCAGCTTGGCGAAGGCGCGCTGCGAATCGAGCGCCTCCTTGAAGAACGGGTTCTTGCCGGCCTCGCGGTCGTAGATCAGGTTGGTGGCCTTGATGAAAGCCGGGAAGATGTCCCGTGGCGTGTCGTGCACCTGCACCTTGTGCTGCGTCTGCAGCGTTTGCAATGCGACTGCGTTGCGGTGCACGTTGAAGGTGTAGGTCTCGGTCATCGTCGCCATGCAAGAGGCTTCGACGATCGCCTTCAGGTCGGCCGGCAGCTTGTTCCACGCCGTCTTGTTGATCAACAGTTCGCCAACGTCGGTGCTCTGGTGCAGGCCCTGCAGGTAGTAGTGCTTGAACACGGTGTGAAAGCCCAGCGCCATGTCGTCGGCCGGGCCGATCCACTCGGCGGCATCGAGCACGCCGCGTTGCGCTGCGGGAACGATCTCGCCGCCCGGCATGGCCACGGCGTTGACGCCCATCTCCTTGAATATCTCGCCGACCAGCCCCGGGGGCGACCGGTACTTCAGCTTCTTCATGTCCTCCAGCGAGGAGATCGGGTTCTTGAACCAGCCCAGCGGGTCAGGCCCCATCGGCTGGACCATGAACGGTTCGATGTTGAGCTTGAGGGCGTCGCTGTAGAACTTCTTGTAGAGCGCATTGCCGCCGCCCTGGAACAGCCAGGCCATGTGCGAGAGCTGGTCCATCCCGGTGCCGCCGCCTGCCGCCGGGTTGCTGAACAGGCCGGCGGCGGTGTTTTTGCCCGACCAGTAGTGGGTCCAGGCGTAGCCGCCGTCGACCACGCCCTTGTCGACCGCATCGACGATCTCGAAAGCCGCGACCACCGCGCCGTCGGGCAGCATCTCGAACTTGAGGCGGCCGTTGGACATCTTGTCGACGCGGTCGGCGAAGCGCTTCATCAGGTCGAAATAGATGCTCGAGTTCGGCACCGCGGTCTGGATCTTCAGCCGCGTGACGCTTTGTGCGATGGCCGGCGCCGCCACCAGCGCGCCGGCCGATGTCAACGCCGCGGCGCCTGCGCTCAGTGCGAGCCGGCGGTTCGGGTTCTTCAGTTGCTTCATCACAGTCTCCTTAGGCCTTGCCTGCTACCCAAAAAGGGCCCTTGGGGGGCCCGCCCTTCTGTCAACTGCCACGTGAATCTTCGCGGATCATGTCCACCGCCTTCTCGGCCATCATCACGATCGGCGCATTGGTGTTGCCCGACACCAGGGTGGGCATGGCCGAGCCGTCGATCACCCGCAGCCCCGCCACACCGTGTACGCGCAGTCGCGCATCGACCACTGCCATGGCGTCGCGGCCCATCTTGCAGGTGCCGCTGGGGTGAAAGATGGTGGCGCCGCTGTTGCGGCAGTACTCGAGCAGCGCGGCGTCGTCGCCAGCCTCGGGGCCGGGCTTGAATTCGCGCCGCACATAGGGCCGCATGGCCGGCGTGGCGGCGATCGCGCGCGCCGCCTGCACACCGGCCACGGCAGTGCGGCGGTCGAGCTCGGTGGCCAGGTAGTTGGGTTGCATCTCGGGCGGCTCGAACGCATCGGCTGAGCGGATGCGGATGTGGCCGCGCGATTCGGGCCGCAACTGGCACACCGACATCGTGAAGCCCGAGAACGGATGGACCTTGCCGCCGGCCATTTCGGCCGACAGCGTGGCGACATGGAACTGGATGTCGGGGCTGGCCGACGCCGGCAGTGCGCGCATAAAGCACCCGCCCTGGTTGATGCCCACCGCCAGCGGCCCGCGGCGCCAGAGCAGCCACTGCAAGCCGATCTTGCATTGGCCGAGCCAGCTATTGAGCTGGTCATTGGTGGTAATCGGCCGGCTGCATTCGAAGGTTAGCCGGATCTGCAAATGGTCTTGCAGGTTTTCGCCGACGCCCGGCAGCGCGTGTTGCACGCCAATGCCGTGGCGCTGCAGCAGCGGCGCGGGGCCGATGCCCGAGAGTTGCAACAACTGCGGCGACTGGATCGCGCCGGCCGCCAGCAGCACCTCGGCCCGCGCCCGCGCGCTGCGCATCTGGCCGCGTTGGCGGAAGCGCACGCCCACCGCGCGGCCGCCTTCGAGCAGCACCTGGGTCGCTTGTGCGCCGGTTTCGACGCGCAGGTTGGGGCGCCGCCGCGCCGGTCCGAGGTAGGCCGTGGCGGTGCTACAGCGCCAGCCCTTCCAGGTGTTGAGCTGGTAGTAGCCGGCGCCTTCCTGGCGCGCACCGTTGAAGTCGTCGCTGCGCGGCACGCCGACCTGCTGCGCGCCTTCGATGAAGGCCTCGATCAGCTCGTGCCGCGCGCCGATGTCGGAGACCTTCAGTGGGCCGCTGCCGCCGTGCCAGGCGCTGGCACCGCGCTGATTGTGTTCGGCGCGCAGGAAGTACGGCAGCACGTCGTCGTAGCCCCAGCCGGCGTTGCCGAGCGCGGCCCAGTGGTCGTAATCCTCGCGCTGGCCGCGGATGTAGATCAGGCCATTGATCGCGCTCGAGCCGCCCAGCGTCTTGCCGCGCGGCCAGTAGATGCGCCGGCCGTTCATGTTCGGCTCGGGGTCGGTGTGGAAGCACCAGTTGTAGGTCGGGCTCCACATCGTCTTGCCGTAGCCGATGGGCAGGTGGATCCAGGGCGAGCGGTCGGGTGGCCCGGCTTCGAGCAGCAGCACGCGCGTGGCCGGGTCTTCGCTCAGGCGGGCGGCCAGCACGCAGCCGGCCGAGCCGGCGCCGACGACGATGAAGTCAAGCTCGTCGTCGCTGCGTTGGTGCATCTGAAAAGGCCCGGTCAAGTTGAAAAGCGGAACGAATCGATCCGCTTTCATGCATCATAGGCAAGCGCCTTTTGGAACACAATGATCCGCTTTCATCGCTTACCCTGATGCCGCGCGTGGCCCCGCCCCTGCCCAGATCCGCCGTCAAGCCGCTGCGTCGCGCGCCGGCGCCGCTGCCCACCGAGCCGGCCACCGGCTCGTCCGCCGAGCGCAGCCTGCGCCTGCTCGGCCTGCTGGCCCACGCGGGCCGCGCGCAGACGCTGGCCGAGCTGTCGGCGCAACTCGGCCTGCCCAAGGCCACCACGCACCGCCTGTGCGCGCAGCTGCTGGCCGGCGGCTACCTGGCGCGCGACCTCGACGAACGCAGCTTCGTGGTCGGCCCGGCGCTGCGCCAACTGGCGCTCGATGCGCTGCACCACGGCACCGCGCGGGCGCTGCGCCACGAGGTCCTGGCCGAGGTTGTGGCCCAGGTCGGCGAGACCTGCAACTTCACCACCCGTGACGGCGCCAGCGTGCTCTACCTCGATCGCGTCGAAGCGCCCTGGCCCTGGCGCCTGACGATGGACGTGGGCGTGCACGTGCCGCTCCATTGCACCGCCAGCGGCAAGCTGTTCCTGGCCTTCATGCCGCCGGACGAACGCGAGGCGCTGCTCGCGCACCTGCCGCTGCCGCGGTTGACGGCGCGCACCATCACACGCGCCCGCGCGCTGCGTGCCGAGTGCGAGGCCATTGCGCGCAGCGGCCACGCCATCGACCGCGAGGAATTCATCGTCGGCCTGATCGCGCTGGCCGTGCCGGTGCGCGATGCCGCCGGTGCGGTACGCGCCGCGATCGCCGTGCACGCGCCGTCCGCGCGCCTGACGCCACGCGATGCGCTGGCCCGCCTGCCCGCGCTCGAAGCAGCGGCGCGGCGCATGGGCCGGCTGTTGTAGCCATGCTGCTCGGCTTCGACTCGCCGACGCTGGCCTGGATCGGCGCGGCGACGCTGGCCGCTTTCATCGTGCGCGGGCTGTCGGGCTTCGGCTCGTCGATGATCGGCATCGGTGCGCTGTCGATCGTCTTGCCGCCGGCCCAGGTGGTGCCGGCCTTCCTGGCCGTCGAGTTGCTGACCTCCGTCAACCTGCTGCCCGGCGTGTGGCGCCAGATCGACTGGCGTTCGCTGCGCTGGGTGATTGCCGGCTGCGCCCTGTCAACCCCGTTCGGGCTGACCTTGTTGGCCCAGCTCGATCCGAACCCGATGCGCCTGCTGGTCTCGGCCTGCCTGCTGGCGATTGCGCTGGCGATGCTCTCTGGGGCGGCCCAGCGCTTCGCGCCGCGCAACACACCCGGGCCACTGGGCGCGGTGGCCGTGGGCGGCGTGGCCGGCCTGCTCAACGGCGCGGCCGGCATCGGCGGGCCGCCGGCCATCGTGTTCTATTTCGCAACCACCGGCGCCGCCGTCAGCCGCGCCTCGCTGATTGCCTTCTTCCTCTTCACAGATGTCTATGCGCTGGCCTGGGCCGGCGGCACTGGCCTGCTGGCCGCCACCGGTTGGCAGTTGATTGCCGCGGCGCTGCCGTTTTCGCTGGCCGGTATCTTTATCGGCCAACGCCTGTACCTGCAGCTCGACGAAGCGCGCCTGCGCCGCCTGATCTGGGCCCTGCTGGCGGCGTTGGGCACGCTGGGCGTGGCCAGTGCGGCGTGGCGGCTGGCCACTTGATCCCCGGTTGCAGCCGCAGTTGTTTTGCAGCGTCACCGACGTGGGCTACCGCCATTGGGGCCAAGCCCGGCGGCTTCATCGGCCGCGAGGCGGCGCTGGCGCCAGGCGGTACGCGGCGCTGGCTCACTCCGGGGCTTTGATGCGCACAAGTCTGGGGTCGGCGCGCGCAGCGCGCTTCGTCAACTGACTCGCCGCGGATCCAATGCAATAGCAACGAACCCGCCTGAAGCAGGGCTTCAGCGCGGCGCGACGATCGCCTCGCGAATCTTGCCGGCGATCTCTTCGATGTGCTTGGGCTCGGCGACGAACGCCGGCGCCACGATCAGCGTGTCGCCGGTGCTCTTCAAGTTGAGCCCGCGGTCGTACAGCGCCTTCTGCAACTCATGGCCGCGTGCGCCCGGGCTGCCGACCGCAGCGACTTCGATGCCGGCCATCATGCCGATGCTGCGCACGTCGATCACGCCGGGCGCGTCGGCCAGCGAGTGCATCGCGTCGGCGAACATCGGGCTCATCATGGCGGCGCGCTCGATCAGTTTTTCGTCGCGGAAGATGTCCATCATCGCCAGGCCCGCGGCGCAACTCGCCGGGTGCGCCGAGTAGGTGTAGCCGTGGAAGAACTCGATGCCCTGCTTGGGCCCCGCTTCCGTGATGGTGTCGTAGATCTCTTGGCGCGCCGCCAGTGCGCCCATCGGCTGGGCGCCGTTGGTGAGGGCCTTGGCCATGGTCAACAGGTCGGGCGTAACCCCGAAGGCCTGGGCGCCGAAGTTGGCGCCCATGCGGCCGAAGCCGGTGATGACCTCGTCGAAGACCAGCAGGATGCCGTTGTCGTCGCAAATCTTGCGCAGCCGATCCAGGTACCCCTTGGGCGGGGGCAGGCAACCGAACGATCCGGCCGTGGGCTCGACGAAGCAGGCCGCGATGTTCTCGCCGCCGTACAGGTTGCACAGGCGTTGCAGGTCGTCGGCCAGGTCGGCGCCGTGTTCGGGCTGGCCGCGCACGAACTTGTTCTGTGGCAGCGCGGTGTGCCGCATGTGATAGACGCCGGCCAGGCCCGGCCCGTAGGCGCGCCGGTTGTTGACCATGCCGGCGAGGGCCACGCCGCCCATGTTGACGCCGTGGTAGGCCCGCTCGCGCGAGATGAAAAGCTGGCGCTGGGCCTGGCCGCGCACGCGGTGGTAGGCCAGCGCGGTTTTCATCGCGGTATCGACCGCTTCGCTGCCTGAGTTGGTGAAGAAAATGCGGTTCAGCCCGGCGGGCGTGTACTCGGCCACGCGCTGCGCCAGCTCGAAGGCCTTCGGGTGCGCGCGCAGGAAGGGAGCGGTGAAATCGAGTGTCTGCAACTGCTGGTACACGGCCTCGGCAATCTCGCGCCGGCAGTGCCCGGCGGCGACGCAGAACAGGCCCGATGAGGCGTCGATGACTTCGCGGCCTTCGGGCGTATAGAAGTACATGCCCGAGGCGCGCGAGAACATGCGCGGCTCACTCTTGAATTCCTTGTTCGCCGAGAACGGCATCCAGTACGGTTGCAGGTCGGTCTTGACATCACTCGTTGCTTGGGGTTCAGCATGGCCCATGGCGCGTTCCTCGGTTGGGTTCAGATCACTTCGTCGGTCAACCAATACCACTTGTACAACAGGCGCTGGCCGAGGCGGCGAAACGGCGCGAAGGCCTGCGACTCGACCAGGTTCAACGCATTCGGGAAGGGCAGCGGCGAGTTGTAGATCGGCAGCTCGAAGACGGCCTGGCCGGCGTCCTTGCCGGCCACGCGTTGGGCCAGGCG
The DNA here is from genome assembly GCA_031389585.1 of Burkholderiales bacterium. GTDB lineage: Bacteria > Pseudomonadota > Gammaproteobacteria > Burkholderiales > Burkholderiaceae_C > CADEEN01. Next base: position 19,088 of record JANMSS010000174.1, read on the forward strand.
CTTGCCGGCCCAGGTCGAAAACGACACGCCGTTGCCGCCGAAGCCCAGCGCGTACCAGATGCTTTGCGCTGGGTCGGGGCGGGTGATGCGCGGCATCATGTCGTGGCTCACGTCAACCCAGCCCCACCACGAATGCTCGATGGCGATGCCGGCCAGCGGCGGGAACTTGCGCGCGATGGCGTCGGTGAGCAGTTTCAGGTGTCCCGGGTCTTGCGCATGCGCACCCGTCACCGCACTGCGGCTCCCGAGTTGCAGGCGATTGCCCCTGAGCAGCCGGTAGTAGAAGCGCAGCGTGCGCGTGTCGGTCATGAAGGTTTGGGTGCGGAAGTTGCACGCCTTCAGCTCAGTCTCGGTGAGCACCCGCGTGACGACCGAGTTCGACAGGATCGGCATCAGTCGGTTCTTGAGCTGCGGGTTCAGGCCCTGGCCCGTGTAGCCGCCGGTGCACACCGCCACGCGCTGGGTGCGCACCGTGCCACCCGGGGTCCGCAGGTGGTGTACGCCGTTCACGGTCTGCCAGCCCTGCACCGGGCTCGCCGTGTGCAGCCGCACGCCGAGCCCACGGGCTTTGCGGATCAGCCCGTAGGTGAACTTGAGCGGGTGGATGCCCACGCCCTCGGGCTCGAACATGGCGCCGGCGTTCTCGCGCTCGTCGCAGTAGTCGCGGCGCACTTCGTCGGCGCTGAGCATGCGGGTGGCGTAACCGAACTGTTCGCGCATCAGTGCGGCTTCGGCTTGCACGGCGGCCAGTTTGGCCGGGCGGTGCGCCAGGTACAGGTGACCGCCATCGAAGGCGTCGCAGTCGATCTCGGTGCTCAGCTGCTTGAAGTTGTCGAAGCCGGTGCGGACTTCGGTGTCGAGTTTCTTGGCCACGTCCAGGCCCCAGCGGGCAATCCACTGCGAGCGCTTGAGCCTGCCGGCGGAGTTCTGGCCCTGGCCGCCGCTGCGGCTCGAACAGCCCCACGCGGTCTGGTTGGCTTCGAGCACCAGCGCCTGGATGCCATGCTCCTGGGCCAGGTACAGGGCTGTGGAAATGCCGGTGGCGCCTGCGCCGATGATGACCACATCGGCTTCGGTGTCCTGCGCGATCGGGCCGTCATCGGCGGGCGGCGTGCCGGCGCTGGCCACCCACCAGGTCGGCGCGTAGCCACGGCCGGCGCCAGGATCGCGGGCGACGAGCGGGTCGTACTGCGGGTCGTAGCGGCGGTCCGCGGGCGCGGCGTTACCGGCAAAACTCAAAGGTGCGGCGATGGCCATCGGCGCGCCCCGCTCACTTGGCGGCTGGCTGGTTCGGGCGCATCTTGCGAAAGGCGTCCTTCAACTGGATCTTGCCGCCCTTGAAGGCGAACACATCGACGCCGTCGGTTTCGATCCGGCTGCCGTCGGCAGCGGTGCCGACGAAGGTCCATTGCGAGAGGCCGAAGTCGCCCTGAACGAAGTGAGTGCCGTGGGTCCATTGCGCGTCAGGCACGCTTTCCCAGACCGCGGCGAAGGCCTTGCGCACGGCATCGCGGCCGACATGGCGCGCGCCGCAGGCCTCCGGCCCGCCCGCGGGCTGGAACACGCAGTCGTCGCCCATGAAGCCCATCAGCGCATCGACATCGTGGCGGTTCCAGGCCTCGCTGAAGGCGGCGAGGGTGGCCGTGGTGACGGGCGTGACGGGCGTGACGGGCGTGACGGTCGATTCGGGCGAACTCAAGGGCAACTCCAGTGGCTTGGGCAATGGCGCAGCGTAGAGAACTCGGCGCCGCGGCGAAAGGGCCAGATGCGCTCAATCGGTCGCGCCAGCCCACTAAACTGGGCGCAGCACCATGACCAGCGCACGCCCCCGTCGCCAGGCCGTTCTATGGGCCCGCTTGTTCGAGCTGCCCGAGCAGCCCGCGCTGCCGTTGCAGGCGCGCTTGCGCCTGGCCGTCGTGCAGGCCATCCTCGACGGCCGGCTCGGTGCGGCTGCGGCGCTGCCGTCGTCGCGCGAGCTGGCGTTGCTGCTGGGCCTGAGCCGCAACACCGTGACCTCGGCCTACCAGCAGTTGATGGACGAGGGCTTTCTCGAGGCGCGGCCACGCAGCGGTGTGTTCGTGGCGGCCAACGCACGCCCGCCGATGGCCGCCGCGTCAGAAGCGCAGGACCGCCCGCGTGGCGCGCCGGGGCGTTCGCCGGGGCATTCACCGCAATGGAGCCGGCGCGTGCTGCGCTCGCTGGTGGACCGGCCGACGCTGGCCAAGCCCGACCAGTGGCGCGATTACCCGTACCCGTTCGTCTATGGCACCCACGACCCGCAGTTGTTCCCGACCGAAGATTTCCGCGAGTGCTGCGCGCGCAGCCTGGCGCGCTCGCAACTGCCGCACTGGACACCGGATCTTGAAACCGACGACGTGCCCGAGCTGATCGAGCAGATCCGCACCCGCCTGCTGCCCCGGCGCGGTGTCTTTGCGCTGCGCGAAGAGATCATCGTCACGGTCGGGGCGCAGCATGCCTATTACCTGCTGGCCGATGCCCTCTTCGACGCGACCAAGCGCCTGGGCCTCGAAGAACCGGGCCACCCGCATGCGCGCAACAGCTTCGCCATGCGCAACCCGCAGGTGATCGAGGTCGCGGTCGATGGCGAAGGCCTGCTCGTCGATGCCTTGCCCGCGCTCGACTATCTGTTCGTCACGCCCTCGCACCAGAGCCCGACCACTGCGACGCTCAGCCTGGAGCGCCGCCAGCAACTGCTGCGCAGTGCGGAATCGAGCGACTTCGTGATCATCGAAGACGACTACGAGGCCGAGAACCTGTACGAGGGCACGCCGATGCCGGCGCTGAAGAGCCTGGACAAGAGCGGCCGCGTGATCTACGTCGGCTCGGTGTCCAAGAGCCTGTCGCCGGCGCTGCGGCTGGGCTACATCGTGGCGCCGCGCGCGCTGGTCAGTGAGCTGCGCGCGATTCGGCATGCCATGGTGCGGCACCCGAGCGCGTTTCTGCAGCACGCTTATGCGCTGTTCCTTTCACTCGGCCACCATGAGTCGCATGCGCGGCGCGTCAACCAGGCGATGCAGGAGCGGCTGGCGCTGGCCGCGCAGGCGCTGCGCCGGCACCTGCCCGAGTTCGCCTTTGCGCTGCCGCAGGGCGGCGCCTCGATCTGGGTGCGCGCACCGGCCTGGGTCGATGCGGCCGAACTGGCGCTGATGGCGCAAAGCCACGGCGTGCTGATCGAAGCCGGCGATGTCTTCTTCAACAAACCGCCGTACCCGTGCCCGTACTTCCGCCTGCGCCTGTCGTCGATCGCCACCGCGCAAATCGACGCCGGCCTGTGTGCCCTCGGCCTGGCAGTGGATGCGCTGGCCCATGCCCGCGGCGTACTGCGCCAGCCGCCGCAGAGAGCGCATTGATCCTGCGCCGGGGGCTCATACGGATTCGCCCTCAATCGCATGGGTCCGGAGGTCTGCAAGCGGCGCAGCAGCTCGACAAAAACCCAGCGGTCCGATGCAATTGACCGCGAAGTCGTATCGGAGGGCTTGCCTGCCTGCGACCCACGCGATGAGGGTAAGTCCGGGGCTGCTGGCTCCATGCCAGCGCGGGTGCTGGCCCTTCCGAGGCCCAGGGGTTGGATGCACACTGTGGCTTGCGTCGTCACGCCGCGTGTCGCGTTGTCTCACCAGTCCTTTCGCGTCGATCCACAGGAGAAACCCATGAAGTTGAACAAGCGTCAAGTGTTGTGTGTGGCGTTCGCGGCCCTCACGGCCGCAGGCGGCGCCCTGGCCCAGGCCAAGGAGGTAACCTTCGCGCACCAGGACATGCTGGTGCCGCTGCGCACCGTGATGGAGTCGGGCGAGCTGGAAAAGGCCACCGGCTACAAGATCAACTGGCGCATGTTCGGCGGTGGCGGCGACGTCATCAAGGCCATGGCCAGCGGCGACGTGCAGCTCGGCGAAGCCGGCTCCAGCCCGATCGTGGCGGCGGCCAGCCAAGGCCAGGACATCAAGCTGTTCTGGATCCTCGACGACATTGCCGACGCCGAGGCCCTGATCGTGCGCAATGGCAGCGGCATCAACAGCGTCAAGGATCTGAAGGGCAAGAAGGTCGCCACGCCCTTCGTCAGCACCGCGCATTACCAGTTGATGGCGGTGATGAAGGTCAACGGCGTGGACGCCAAGGGCGTCAACGTATTGAACCTGCGGCCGCCCGAGATCGCTGCGGCCTGGGAGCGCGGCGACATCGACGCCGCCTTCATCTGGGATCCGGTGCTGACCAAGATCAAAGGCAACGGCAAGGTGATCGAAACCTCCAAGACGATCGGTGCCAAGGGCTTCCCGACCTTCGACGGCCTCATCGTCAACGCCAAGTGGGCGGCCCAGAACGAGGCCTTCATGGTGACCCTGGTCAAGGTGCTGGCCAAGGCCGACGAGAGCTACCGCGCCAACAAGGCCAAGTGGACGGCCGACTCGGCCGAGATCAAGGCGGTGGCCAAGTGGACCAAGGCCGACGCGAAGGACGTGGCCCCGTCGATGGCGCTCTACACCTTCCCGACGCTCGCCGAGCAGGCCGGGCCGAAGTGGCTGGGCGGCGGCGCCGTCAAGGCGATGACGAGCACCGCGGTATTCCTCAAAGAGCAGGGCCGCATCCAGGAGGTCAAGCCCGACTACAAGGCATTCGTCACCGACGCCTACGTGAAAAAGGCGATGACCAAGTAGGTAGCGCGCCGCTACCGCTTCGCGAAAAACGACGGCGGGCGACGATTACGCTTCACAGCAGACGGGGCGGGCGACGCTGCCGCGTCGCCCCTCTGTTTCTACTTCTTGGAGCTTGAATGCCCACGCTCGACATTCGTCAGCTGACGCTGAACTACGCCGTCAAGGGCGGCACGGTGCAGGCCCTGGCGCCGGTGAACCTGAAGATGCACGACGGCGACTTCGTCGTCGCCCTCGGCGCCTCGGGCTGTGGCAAGACCACGCTGCTCAACTGCATCGCCGGCTTCCTGCCGCCATCGACGGGTGAGATCCTGCTCGACGAGCAGCCGGTGGCAGGCCCGGGCGCCGACCGCGGTGTGGTCTTCCAGAAGCACGCGCTGATGCCGTGGCTGACGGTGCGCGACAACGTCGCGCTCGGCCTGCGCATGCGCGGCGTCGACAAAGCCACCCGCTCGCGCGTGGCCGAAGAGAAGCTGGCGTTGGTGGGGCTGGAGAGTTACGCCGACCGCCATGTCTACGAGTTGTCGGGTGGCATGCAGCAGCGCGTGGGCATCGCGCGCGCGCTGGCCAATGACCCGGCCGTGTTGCTGATGGACGAGCCGATGGGCGCGCTCGATGCGTTCACGCGCGAGCAGTTGCAAGAAATCCTGATCGACGTCTGGGCCAAGACCCACAAGATGGTCTTCTTCATCACCCACTCGGTCGAGGAGGCACTTTTCCTGGCCACGCGGCTGATCGTGATGAGCCCGAGCCCCGGACGCATCACGCACGTCTACGACGACGTCCCGTTCTCGCGCGAGTTTCTGTCGCACCACGATGCCCGCAAGGTCAAGTCCGAACCGGAATTTATCCGTATGCGCGAGGAAGTGCTCGCGCTGATTCACCACCGGGAGCCTGCACATGTCTGACGCTGCCGTCACTGCCAATGTGATCACCAAGACCACGGGGCCGACCGGCCCGCTCAAGACCAGCCGTTTCAAGGTGCCTGGCGAGGGCAACAGTGCAGCCATCAGCGTGGTGACCGTCAGCGCGCTGCTGGTCGTGTGGTTTGCGATCACCAAACTGGGGCTGATCAAGCCGCTGTTCCTGCCCAGCCCGCAGGCGGTGATCGAGCAGTTCTGGCTCTACCTGAGCGGCGAGGCCAACGACAAGCCGCTGTGGCAGCACTTCGCTGCGAGCATGTTTCGCGTATTCACGGCTTTTGCCCTGGCCTGCCTGACCGCGATTCCGGTGGGCATTGCGATGGGCATGAGCCGTTGGGCGCGTGGCATCTTCGACCCGCCGATCGAGTTCTACCGCCCGCTGCCTCCATTGGCCTACCTGCCGTTGATCATCATCTGGTTCGGTATCGACGAGATGCCCAAGGTGCTGCTGATCTACCTGGCCTGTTTCGCGCCGCTGGCGCTGGCCGCACGTTCAGGCATGAAGAGCGCTGCACAGGAGCAGATCAACGCCGCCTACTCGATGGGTGCCAGCTATCGGCAGGTGATCCTGCACGTGATCCTGCCATCCGCGATGCCGGAGATCTTGGTCGGCATGCGCATCGCCGTCGGCTTCGGCTGGACCACGCTGGTGGCCGCGGAGATGGTGGCGGCCAATGTCGGCCTGGGCCAGATGGTGCTCAATGCATCGAACTTCCTGCGCACCGACATCGTCATCATGGGCATCTTCGTGATCGGCGTCGTGGCCTATCTGTTCGACTTGTTGATGCGCTGGGTGGAACGCAAGGTAGTCCCTTGGAAGGGCCGCATGTAAGGCCTTGAGGCAGGCTCGCACATCGAGCCTGCCCGCTTCCACACCCGCTCGAGGTGCTTGTCGCCATCGCGCGCGCAGCGTACCGCGGCCGAGCAGGGGGCCGCAATCGCAGCCGC
>JANMSS010000186.1:0-12108 GCA_031389585.1 Burkholderiales bacterium
CAGTTCTGGCAGCCGCTGGGCGGCGATTGGCATGGCCAGGCGCGCATCGACGTCGGACAGGTCTTATCACGCGACGGCGTCAATGTGCCCGAGAGCCAGCGTTTCCGCGCCGGCGGCGACGGCTCGGTGCGCGGCTACGCCTACCGCTCACTGACGCCGCAGGTCGGTGGCATCGATGTCGGCGGCAAGGTGTTGCTGACCGCCAGCGCCGAAGTCGCCCACCCGATCAGCGCGCGCCTGCCCAGCGTGTGGTGGGCGGCGTTCGTCGATGCCGGACGCGCCGCCGAGTCCTGGCGCGACTGGTCGCCCGCATGGGGCGCCGGCGTCGGCCTGCGTGTGCGCAGCCCCGTCGGGCCGCTGCGCGTTGACATCGCCTACGGTGAAGAGACGAAGCAGTTCCGCCTGCATCTGTCAGTCGGCGTTGTCTTCTGAAGTGACCGTGAGCAGCGACACGCCTACCGTCATAGCGCGCGTCAAGGCGCCGCGCCGGGTGCTGCCCGCGCTGCTCGCAAGCGCGGCGCTGGTGTTGGGGCTGTTGACGGCGGTCGGCGTCTGGCTGCTCGGCAGCGAGAGTGGCAATGCCTGGCTGATTGCCCGCGTGCCGGGCGTCAGCGTCACCGACCTTTCAGGGCGCCTGATGGGCGGCCCCTTGGCGGTGGCGCGTATCGAGGCCCAGGTCGGTGATCGCAAGCTGCGCATCGAGCGCCTGAGTTGGCAAGACGCGCGCTGGCAGTGGCGGCCGCATGAGGGCGCGTGGATCGGGTTGACGCTCGTCGAGGCACGCGTCGAGCGCATCGACGTCGGAGGCACCGCGGCCCAACCCACGGCGCCCACCGCGCCGACCAGCCTGCGCCTGCCGATCGCCTTGACGCTGCAAGGCGCGCGCATCGGTGCGCTGTACATCGACGGCCAGGCACCGCTGACCGCGCTCTCGACCAGCCTGGAGCTGGGCGCGCGGGGCGGCGCCGAGCACCGGGTCAGCGCCCTGGCCTTTACCTGGGACCGCCTCCAGCTGCAAGGCCAGACGACGCTGGCCACCGACGCGCCGTTTGCCCTGGACACTCAAGTCGATCTGCGCTCACGCGAGGGCAGCACGCCGCCGTGGCAGGCCAAGGTGGGCGCGCGCGGCCCGCTGGCCACGCTGACGGTGCAAGCCCAGCTCAGCAGCGCGCAGGCCCGTGGCGCCACGCTGCGCGCCCAAGCCACGCTGCAACCGTTCGCGGCCTGGCCGCTGGCGGCGCTGGCCGCGACCACGCAAGACCTCGATCTGGCCAGCCTGGGCAGCGGCCTGCCGACCACCAGGCTGTCCGGCCGCGCCGACATCGACACCAGAGGGCTGGACGCACCGATCTCCGTGCGCCTGGCGCTGGCCAACGCGGTGCCCGGCCGTTGGGACCAGCAGCGCCTGCCGATCACTGCGCTCGACCTCGAGCTCGGTGGCCGCGCGGGCGATCGCTTGCGCCTGCGGGTGCAACGACTGGCCCTGCAACTGGCCGGCGGCGCAGGCCGCATCGACGGCAGCGGCGAATGGCACAACGACGCCGCCAGCCTCGTGCTGCGCCTGCAGGCCTTGCGGCCGGCCGCACTCGACCAACGTGCCGTGGCGATGACGGTCGCAGGCAGTGTGAACCTTCAATTGAGCGGCCTGCCCTCGCCCGACGGCACGCGCGCGGCGGCGCCGCGCCAGCAAGCGCAGGCGCGCCTTGCACTTGAGGGTCGGCTTGATGCGCGCAGCCAACTGCCGCTGCAGATCAAGGCCACCGCCGATGGCGAACGCAGCGGCGCGGCGTGGCACGTCGACCTGAGCGAATTCGATGCCCGCAGCGGTGCGGCCCACGCGCAGGCCGCGCTGCGGGCCGAGCGCAAAGCCGACGGCAGTTGGCTCTTGACCAGCCGCGGCGAGTTGAGCGGCGTCGACCCCGCACCCTGGTTGCCGCCCGGCAAAGAAGTTAGCGGGTGGCGTCAAGGCCCGCACCGACTCGCCGGTCGCTGGAGCGCCGATCTGCAGGCCGGCACGGGCATCGCCGACGCCCAACCCGACGTCGCCAGCCTGCTTGCCGTGCGCGGCCAGGCCGAATTCGAGGTGTTTGAGAGCGTGCTGGCCGGCGTGCCGCTGCAGGGCCGCGTCGTGCTGAACGGTCGCACACCCGGCTGGAGTGTCGAGGCCGACTTGCGCACCGCCGACAACCACATCGCGCTGAAGGGCCGGCTGGCGCCGCGCGCCGCCGACGACCGCTGGCGCGCCGATGTCGATGCCCCGGCACTCGCCGTCTTGCCGCCGCTATTGCGCCTGCACCCGACGATCGCGGCATTGTTGGGCACGCCGACGGGTCGCGCCGCGCTGACGGGCAAGGTTGCGGGCCACTGGCAGGCCCAAGGCCGCTGGCCGGCGGTGGCCAGCAGTGGCACGCTGCAAGCCGATGCGCTGCAAGCCGGCCGCCTGCGTGCCGCGCGCCTGCAAACGCAATGGCAGGCGGGCCCCGACGCTAACGCAGTGCTGGCACTGCAGTTCGACGGCGAGCGGATCACCTTCGATACGTTGCGTGCCGACACTCTGCAAGCGCGCGTCGACGGCAGCCTGACCGCCCACCGCATCACCCTCGATGTGACGAGCCCGCTGCGCCCGCCGGCCTGGACTGACAACCTGCTTGGCATGGCGCCCACCGGCAGCCGCTTGCAACTTCGAGCTGCAGGTCAGTGGCTTGCGGCCAACCCAGCGAGCGACCCGTTGGCTGGGCGCTGGCGCGGCCAATCGATTGAACTCGACGCCCGTGGCCTGGGCGGCAAGGCCGCGACAAACGCGCCCTGGTTGCAAGCGCGCGATCTGCGTGCCCAACTGCAACTCGACGCCAACGGGCAAGCGCGAGACCTGAGCCTCGATCCCGGCCGCATTGATCTGCTCGGCGCCGCGCTGAGGTGGACGCAGGCCAGCTGGCGCAAGGCCAGCACCCATGCGCCTGCGCAGGCCGCACTGGAGGCCGAACTCGAACCGCTGGCGGTGGCGCCGTGGCTGGCGCGCTTGCAACCCGATGGCGGCTGGGGTGGACAGCTCACCTTGGCCGCGCGTGCGAGCGTGCGCCTGAGCGATCGCGTCAGTGCCGACGTGGTGCTCGAACGCCACGCGGGTGACCTGACGCTCACGGACGTCACAGGCACCCAGTCGCTTGGCCTCACCGACCTGCGCCTGGCCATCAATGCGCAGGACGGCACCTGGCACTTCACGCAGGCGGTGGCCGGCACCAACCTGGGCGTCCTCGCCGGCGCGCAGAGCCTGCGAGTTCCCGCGCAGGCCACCTGGCCAAGCCCCGACACGCCGATGCAGGGCGTGCTCGAGTGGCGCGTCGCCGACCTCGGCGCCTGGACGCCGTTCACACCGCCGGGATGGCGCCTGTCGGGCGCAATGCGCACCAGCGCCGCACTCGGCGGTCGCTTCGGTGCACCCGAAGTCCAAGGCAAGGTGGAAGGCAGTGGGCTGGGCGTACGCAACATCCTCGAGGGTGTCGATGTGCGCGATGGCGAGTTGACGCTGTCGTTGCGCGGCAGCGAGGCCAAGGTCGACCGCTTTGTCTTCAAGGGCGGCGCTGGCGAGTTGAGGTTGACCGGTGGCGCCAGCCTGGGTGCCGAACCGAGCGCGAAGCTGCGACTCGTTGCTGAGCGCTTCCAGCTGCTCGGCCGCTTCGACCGCCGCATCGTCGCCAGCGGCAACGCAGAGCTCGCGCTGGCAGCCAAGTCGCTGCAGCTCGATGGGCGCTTTCGCGTCGACGAGGGTCTGTTCGACTTCACGCGCGGTGACGCGCCCAGCCTGGATTCCGACGTGCAGGTACAGGGCGGCCGCTTTGCCAAAGCCCAGGCCGAGGCCGAAGCCCAAGCCGAAGCAGCCAGTGAGCGGGCCGCGGCGCGCGAGGCCGCGCCGCGGGCAGTGCGGGTGGCGTTGCAGATCGACCTTGGCGAGGCGCTCAAGCTGCGCGGCCGCGGCCTGGACACGCAACTGCGCGGCAACCTGGTGGTCTCGGCCCCCGCGGGGCGCGTGGCCGTCAACGGCAGCGTGCGCACCGAGGCCGGCAACTACGCCGCCTATGGTCAGAAGTTGAGCATCGAGCGCGGTGTGCTGGTTTTCATCGGTGCGGCCGAGAACCCGCGCCTGGACGTCGTGGCGGTGCGACCGGGGCTGGAGGTGCGGGTCGGCGTGCAGGTCGGCGGCACGGCACAGAATCCGCGCGTGCGCCTGTTCAGCGAACCCGAGATGAGCGACACCGACAAGCTGTCGTGGCTGGTGCTCGGCCGCGCCCCTGACGGTCTGGCGCGCAATGACACGGCCCTGCTGCAACGCGCCGCGCTGGCGCTCTTGGCCGGCGAGGGCGGCGGGCTGGACAACCCGCTGCTGGCCAACCTCGGACTGGACGAATTCTCGGTGCGCCAAAAGGAAAGCGGAGAAGTGCGCGACACCGTGGTCACGCTGGGCAAGCAGCTCTCGCAACGCTGGTACGTCGGCTACGAGCGCGGCGTCAACAGCACCGCCGGCACCTGGCAACTGATCTACCGTGTGGCGCAACGCTTCACGCTGCGCGCGCAGGCCGGCGACGACAACGCGCTGGACGCGATCTGGAGCTGGCGCTGGAACTGAGTGACGGGCAGCACGGCGGATTGGCTCAAGTTTCGGTCGCCTCTGGCCGAAGACCGTGGTGCCACCGCTTCCTGAACAACTCCAACTTCGTGCGCCATGAAAGCCTGGCTCGTTCGCCTTCTCGCGCCGTGGCAAGTGCCTGCGAGGGCCGGTCCTCGCGCCGGGCAGGTTCGCGCCACAGCAGCGGGTACGGTCGGCATGCCGGCGGTCCCGGCCACGCCAGCGCGGTCGGGCGCCGCGTTGTCGTTGGGCGACCAGGCAAGCCTGGACCTGGAGTTCCTGGCCTGGATCGCGAATGGCACTGTGTTCGTGGTCGCGCCGGCGGGGTTGCGCGAACGCGCCGCGCTACGCCATCTGGACCATCTGATCGAGGATGAGGCCTCGCACCACCGCTTGCTGCCGCGCGCCGCCGCCGTGATCCCGCCGTTGCTGGCCCGACTGCGCAATCCGTCGGTCGCAGTGTCCGAGCTGGCGCAGCACGTCTCGCGTGACATGTCGCTGGTGGCCGAAATCCTGCGCATGGCCAACAGCCCGCACTACCGGCGCGAGGCCTTGGTCGTCGAGCTCGACCATGCGATGCGGGTGCTCGGCGTCGACGGCCTGCGCAAAGCGATCGCACGCGCCCTGCTCAAGCCGTTGATCGACGCGCGTGGTGGCAGGCTGGTCACCTGCAGCGCCGCTCGGTTATGGGAGCACAGCGACAAGAAGGCCCAGCTTTGCGCGGCACTGGCCCGCAGCATGCGCGTCGAGCCCTTCGAGGCCTACCTCTCGGCGCTGGCGCACAACGCCGTGTGGTCTGCCGTGCTGCGCGGGATGGACGATGTCGCCGGCGAGCCGCCGTGGCGCCTCAGCCCGGCATTCGTGACGGCGCTGAGCGCTCGCCGCGACCGCGTTTTCGCCGTGATCGCCCGCCAATGGCAGCTCGCTGACAGCGTGACCGAGGCCGCTGCGAGCATGGCTGAGCAAGGCGTGGCCGCCGAGGCGTCGGCGCCGATGCGCTTGCTCTACACCGGTGACCGCCTGGCGTGGCTGCTATGCACGCCCGACCGCGCGCGCGCAATGACCCTGGTAGAACCCTGGCTTCGCGACGCCGACGAAACGGTGCGCGCGTGCTACCGCGCACTGGAACCCGCGCCTGCCACGGCGGCATGAACTGGCTGCGCAGCGCGGCGGCTGTAAGGCGGCCCGCCCACGGCCCACTGCGCACCGGGGTCGAGCACGATGCGCCTGGCATCCACCAGCCCGGGACCGGCTCAGGTTCTGCCTTCAACGACGTGCAGGCGGTGGTATTGCGACTCGTTTGGGTCGTGGAGGATGCGGGCCGCCACGCCACCGACAATCCAGCACAGCCAGGCCGACCATAGCGTGTGACTCGGGAAGTGCGCGCCGCGGGCCATTTGCGCCCAGCCGAACAGCGCACCGACGACCAGCACCGATCCAAGAATCCATCGTGCCAGCGCGGGCTGCGGGCCGCGCCACTGGAAGTACAGCGGCAGGAAGGCAAAGGCTGCAACCGCGTGGCCTGACGGGAAGCAATGCCCCGGCCCACCGTCGACGACCGCCAGCAACCAATGCGGCGCATAGGGCACGCTGCCGCCAAACGCGGCCAGGTCCCACGGGCAGCTGCTGTGGCTGAAGCGCTTGAGAGCGGGCACCAGCACCAGGCCTGCGAGCACCGCCAGCATCCAGGCCAGTCGCGTACGGCGCGGCAGGGGTTGACCACTGCCGCCGATCCAAGCGAGCACCGTGAAGGCCAGCAGGGCCATGGCCGCCAACCATCGTCCACCGTCATGCAGCAGATGTTTGCTCCACCAGGCCTCGCGCGCAGCGAAGCCGGTCGCGCCGCCATACCAGCCGGCCAGCGTCAGATCCAGACCCGATGCCTCCCAGCACAGCAGCGACGCCAGTGCCACCAACGACACCAGCAAGTCGCGCTGCGCGGGCGAGCGCGGTGCGTGCGCGATCACAGCGCGGAGGGCGCTGCACTGCGGCAGGCCGCCGTCAGGTCCCACCGGGGTTCGTACAGCGAAGTCTTCACGTCCAGCATCCCGAGCACGGTGTGAAACAGGTGGTCGTGCTGTGCCGGTTCGGCGGCGCGCCGCTGCATGCAGGGCCGATCGATCGCGGTGGACTGGCCGAAGCCCTTTGTCCACCACAGGACCATCGGCACCTGGGTCTGCTCGCGCGGCGCGATCGCATTCGGCATGCCGTGCAGGAAGAGCCCCTTCTCACCGAGCGATTCGCCGTGGTCCGACACGTACAGCATCGCTGCATCGACCTTCGATGCATTCGCCTCCAGCGTGGCGATCAGCGTGGCCAGCACATGGTCGGTGTAGAGCACGGCGTTGTCGTAGGCGTTGACGATCTGCTCCTTGCTGCAATTGCCCAAGTTGTCGTCCTGGCAGGCCGGCGTGAAACGCTCGAAGGCCTTTGGATAGCGGCGGAAATACGAGGGCCCGTGATTGCCCAGCATGTGCAGCACCACGACCTGCACGCCCTGCGCGCGCTGCAAGCGCTCGTCCAGGCCACGCAGCAGCCCTTCGTCCCAGCAGCGGTCACCCTGGCACAGGCCCGGCGCATTGGCGGCATTGAGCACGTCGTCGGGCAGGCCATCGCAGACGCCCTTGCAGCCGGACTGGTTGTCGCGCCATTGCACCGTCGCGCCTGTGCGCGCCAGCACATGCAGCAGTGATTCGCTGCCGCGAATCGTCGATTCGTCATAGTTGCGTCGGCCCACCGGCGCGAACATGCAGGGCAGCGACACCTCGGTGCTCGTGCCGCAGGCCGTGGTATCCGGGAAATTGAGCACCGGCAACTGGGCCAGGCGCGGCGTGGTCTGGCGGACATAGCCGTTCAGGCCCCAGTTGGCGGCACGCACCGTCTCGCCGACCACGATCACCATCACGCGCGGCTTGGCGAGCGCAGTCCAACTGGCGCCGGACACGGCGTCCAGGCCGATCGGCTGGCGCGGCCGCGCCGCACCGCGGGCGTCGGCCACCAGCACGCTGCTGAGCGACCACAGTGCATTGGCCGGCGCGATCAGGTAGCGCACTTCTTTGTGGTTGCGCATCAGCGAGGCCAACGGCTGGAACTGCCATAGCAGGGCACCGACAAAGACGGCCAGCGCCGTGCCCATCAGCAGCGCACGCGACGACAAGGCGCGGCGCCAGGGCTGCGGCTGCACATTGGCACAGGCCAACAGCGCGATCGGCAACACGGCATACAACAGCAGGTCGAGTGCCAGGCTCCAGGACAGCAGTTCGCGCGTCTCGGCCACGTCGCTGTGCAGCGCGTTGCGCAGCATCGACGGGTCGAGCACCACGCCGTAGGCCTGCATGAAGTGCAGCGCGAAGGCCGCCACGATCGCCAGCAGCGCCAGTACGGGCTTGGCGCTGCGCCGGGTGCACACAAGACCCAGCAGCAGCACATGCAGCGCCGCGAGCATCAACGCCAGGCTGGCGACCAGACTCCAGGACCAGCCCTGCGCGCCCGACTGCGCGTGCAGCGCGGCGGCGAAGAAAGGGCGGTTGACGGCCAGGGCCCAGAACAGGCTCGCGGCCAGTACCAACTGGTCGCTGCTGACGGAAAAGCGCAGGCAAAGTGCAGGCCAGCGCGAAGGCGATGATCCCGCGCTGCGCAGGGAGAATTCAGACATGGCCTGTATTGCACCGACCGGGCCTGAAGTCGACCTGAAGCCAAGCTGAAGCCAAGCTGAAGTTCGTCGGTGCTACCGTCTGCACCGCAACCGATGTCCCATGCGACTGCTGCTGATCGAAGACGACCCCATCCTGGGCGAAGGCCTGCGCGACTTCCTGCGCGCCGATGGCCATCGCGTGGACTGGTGCAACTGCCTGGCCGCGACTGACGCCTTGCGCGGCGAACCCTATGACGCCTGGCTGGTGGACTGGCAATTGCCCGACGGTTCCGGGCTCGAATGGGCGCGCACGCGGCGCGCCCGTGGCGAAATCACGCCCGTGCTGATGCTCACCGCGCGCGACCGGCTCAGTGACCGCATCACGGGCCTGGACAGCGGTGCCGACGATTACCTGGTCAAACCCTTCGCGCCCGAGGAGCTGAGCGCCCGGCTGCGCGCCGTGTGTCGGCGCACGGGCGCCGGCGCGGCCCACTCGCGCAGCAGCTTCGGCGACGTCGAGGTCGACCTTGGGGCACGCGCTGCATTCGCGCATGGTGCCCGCGCCGACCTGACCGCGCGCGAGTGGGCGCTGCTCGAAGCCCTGGTCTTGCGTGCCGGGCGCATCGTGCCCAAGGCCGATCTCGAAAAGCTGGTGCACGGGTTTGACAGCGAAGTCGCGAGCAACGCGCTCGAAGTGCATGTGTCTGCATTGCGCCGCAAGCTCGGTCGCGAGCTGATCGAAACCGTGCGCGGCCTGGGCTACCGGATCTGCGAAAGGACTTCTTCGTGAACATGAAGCAGGCGCCGTCGATTCGGGTGCGTCTGTCCAACGCGCTGCTGCTGTGGGCCGTGCTCTGGGGCCTGGGGGTGGCGTTGGCCGTGGGCTATGCGGCGCAGCGCGAAGTCGATGAGTTGCTCGACGAGTCGCTGCAATCGACCGCGACGCTGCTGGCCAGTGCGCTGGTCGTGGCCTACCGGGAGGCCGGGCCCGCCATCGAAGCGTCGCCCCCGCCGCCGGCCAGCGGCGAGGGTGATTTCGCCTGGCAACTCGTGGCTGGGAGCGGCGCCGTCTTGCAGCGCTCGGAGAATGCGCCCGCCTCGGCCCTGCGGCCGGTGGCGACCGCGGGCTTCAGCGCAACGGCTGACTGGCGCGTATTCGGCGCCGCGATGGGCAGCGAGGGCCGGATGCTGTACGTGGCACACACCGAGCGTGAGCGCATCGAGTCGCGCGCGGAAGCAGCGTTGAGCGCAGCGCTTGCGGCCTTGTCGATCGGACTGCTGGCCCATTGGTGGCTGCGCGCGCGTGTGCGCCACGAGCTGCGACCGCTCGAACGCCTGACCGACAAGCTACTGCGACACGATCCGCTCGATCGAGCACAAGTGCTTGGCTCGGCGGAGCGCGCCGAACTGGCGCCGGTGCACGCGGCCATCGACGACCTGGGCCAGCGCCTGGCGCGGCGTATGGCTCACGAGCGCGCTTTCAGCGCCCATGCCGCGCACGCGCTGCGCACGCCGCTGGCCGGGATGGAGGCGCAACTCGCGGTGGCCTTGCGAGAAGCCACGCCGGCAGTGCGGCTGCGCCTGCAGCGCGTGCGCGAAGCGTCCGGCCGCCTGCGGCGCGTGGTCCAGTCCCTGCTTGACTTGTTCCGAGTCGGCGCGGAGGTGCGTCGCGCCCCGGTGGACTTGAGGGCGCTGCTGGCACACCTGCCCGTCGAGGGACTCGAGGTCACGGTGCAAAGCAACGGCACCCTGGTCGCCGACCCGGATCTGCTGGCTGCCGCACTGGCCAACCTGCTCGACAACGCCAAACGCTACGGAGCGCATCACGTGGTCGTCAGCGTGCCCGCGCCGGACACCGTGCGCGTTGCCGACGACGGCCCGGGCGCCACGCCCGAGCGCTGGCACATGTTGCGTGACTCGATCCGCACGCAGAGCTACGACAATGCAAGCGGCCTGGGTCTGATGTTGGCCGACCTGGTCGCCAGGTCGCATGGCGGGTCGCTGTCCTTGCCCAAGTCCGCACGGGGTTTCGTGGTCGATTTGGCATTGAGCGCAGGCGCCGCTGACACGGCCTGACACAAGGACGTCGGCACTTCAGTTGTGCTTCAGCATCGCACCGGACACTGCCCTGCAACAAAGGCAGATTCAGCGTCGCGATGTCCCATTCGATCAGGCACCTTCGTCTTTTGTTGTGTTGGCCGGTGGCGATGGCCAGCCTGCAAACGCTTGCCAGCGAGGGGGCCGCATCGGCACCGCCTGCCGCATCAAGCAGGTTCACGGTCATCGAGCTGCCTGTCGAAGGCGCGGCTTTGCCCGGCCTGGGCCGCCAGCGGGCGCACCATGCGCTGAGCATCGCCACCGATACGCCCAAGCCTTTCCTGCGCAGCCTGGGCCTTGATGCGACCGACTGCAGCGTGCGATTTCGCCTGCCGACGCAAATTTCGCCGTCGCACGAGTCCAGCGGCGGGGTGCGCCTGGAGGTGCAGGCACAGGCGGGATTGGCCTGCCGGTTCTGAGTCACATCCGCGCACGACGAGCGCGCGCAGTGCGAACCCTACTCCAGCCCTTCCTCGACCGCCCCGCCATCCACGCGCCAGCGCAGCATGCCGCCGGCGAGGTTGGCCACCTGCTTGAATCCGGCCTGCTGCAGCATCGCCACCGCGCGCGCCGAGCGCGAGCCTGACCGGCACACCGCCACCACCGGGCGCAGGCGGTCGAGCGCAGCCAGGGACCCCTCGAGGGTGGCGAGCGGAATCAACTGCGCCTTCGGAATGTGGCCGAGCGGGCCGTGGAACTCCGCCGCCTCGCGCACATCGACGACTTGCACCACGCCACCCCGCAGGATGTCGATCAGGGCCTGCGGCTCGATTTCCCACAGGCCGCCAAAGCTGCAGCGCACGCGCGCCCAGGTCGGGTCGGCGCTGGCCCAGGCATCGCCATCGGGGCGGCCGCAGCGCAGATTGGCGGGCACCGCAATGTCGATCTTCTTTGGATGCGGCAGGTTCAGGTTGCTCATGTGGCCGGCGAAGTCGCCTTCGCTGACCTCGCCGCCCAGGCGCGGGTTGTAGCGGCGCTCCTCTTCGACGCTGGTCACGGTGAGCCCGTTGTAGTCGTGGGCGGGGTAGATGAGGCAGGTCGCGGGCAGCGTAAAGATCTGCTGTTGCACCGAGGCGTACAACGCGTGTGAATCGCCCTGCTGGAAATCGGTGCGGCCGCAGCCGCGGATCAACAGGCAATCGCCGCTGAAGGCGCGGCTCTCGTCATCCAGCACATAGGTCAGGCAGCCGCTGGTGTGGCCAGGCGTGGCACGCACGCCGAGCCAACGTGCGCCGAAGGCGATGCCCCCGCCATGCTCGAGCAACTGGTCAGCGCCTTGCGCCGCGCTCACGCGCGCCACCGCAATGCGGCTGCCCAGGCGCTCGCGCAGCAGCCAGGCGCCGGTCACATGATCGGCATGGACATGGGTCTCGAGTGTCCAGGCCAGCGTCAGGCCGAGCTCGTCGACCAGCGCCGCGTCGCGCCGCGCCTGCTCGAACACCGGGTCGATCAATACGGCCTGGCCGCTGTGGCGGTCGGCGAGCAGGTAGGTATAGGTCGACGAGGCAGCGTCGAACAACTGGCGAAAGATGATCATCGGCCGATCATCGGCAAGGCGCGCGATTGGCGCAAGCCCCGAGACAGCGACGGCGGCGCGGCCAGCGTCTGCGGTGCGCGTGACCTGCCTACAATCGCCGCCACGCCACCGTAGTTCAACGGATAGAACGGGCGCCTCCTAAGCGCCAGATACAGGTTCGATTCCTGTCGGAGGCACCATCCCAACGCCCGCCAACGTCCGCGGGCGTTCTTTTTT